>NZ_JBGCCM010000007.1:0-403652 GCF_041262085.1 Catenulispora sp. GAS73 | reverse complement strand
ATCAATCCATCTCGAAGGATCACCCGATGACCGCCTCAACTATCGGCGATACGCCCATCAGAGCTAACCGATACACCACGTCCCAGGACGTAACCCGAGGATCTACGTCTTGCGTAAAGTGCCTGACGGTTCGTAGCCGATCGGACGGCAGTCCAGACAGCCCCGCCGGCGGGCGTTCCTGGCCTGGCAGACACGGTCTGGCCAAGCATCGCGGTCACGCCGTGAAGGCGTGCGTCTGGCAGCCGGGCCGAGGTCAGCAGCAGTCCTGCTCCGTGCCGGCGCTTAGTGCAAGAAGCCCTGTGGTAATCTGAGTTGTCGGCGTGATGGCGCATGTCATCGTGGATGGTTGAAGGAGCTCTCTGGTGTCTGCTCGTTGTGATGTTTGTGGCAAGGAGCCGAGTTTCGGCAAGACGGTTGCGCGGCTGGGTACGAATGCTATGCATCGGCGCATCAAGGGAAAGTCCTCAAGGATGTTCCGGCCGAACATTCAGCGTGTTCGGGCCACGGTGAGCGGCACGCCGAAGCGGCTGAACGCTTGCACCTCGTGCATCAAAAAGGGCAAGGTCCTGCAGCTCGCAGCGAAGTAGTACCGTTCAGGCGCCGACTGGTCATGTCGTGGGTTTGGTTCGCCACTGTCGACAAGAAGCATTCATATTACAGCTAGTAAAGTGTCATTGAGAGCTTTGCCATGGCCTTGGCGGTCGAGGTTCAATACAGTTCTTGATCCCATCTGGGAAGTATCTGGGATGGGATCGGACAGTATTTTCTGCTGCTAGCCCGGTTGTCGAGCTGGCAGCTTTTGTGTCGGTATACCCGGGCCGCTATACACACCGGGTGGATTCCAGGTCCGGGCGAGAGCCGCGTCGGCCTCGGGCATAACGATGGCGCAACGGGTAGTAGCGCGTCGAGCGGCCCATCGAGGCGGCCAGCCGAACTGTCGCAGGCCGCTGGGAACGCGCCTCATCGTAGGCCGCAAGTCGCGCTCCGCCATCGCCGCCTTGGGCGAACGCAGCAGCCGCAGCCTCACCCGCGATATCGGCGTCCCGGTCTCCTTCTGCGGGCGCGCCAGTCCCTGGCTGCGACAATACTTCCCCGAGCACCTGGCCATCGTCGTTGAGCGGCTCAACAGCCGCCCGCGCAAAACGCTCGGCTGGGAAACCCCAGCCGAGCGCCTGCATAAACTGCTCGCCGCGGTTCAGGACGCGCGAGCGGCGGCTTGCAGCATCGCCGCGGCCCACGTTTCGAGCGTCTCGTTGTCTCGGCTGGCGGCCTTCTCGAGTTGGGTCAGGTCCTCGGCGGAGAGCTCGATGCGCAGGAGGCGTGTTTCGAACGTCAGGGTCGCGCTGCCGTCGGCTGGTGCCGGAGTGGATTCGGCGGTGGTGTCGTCGCCGTCCGTGGTAGGGGGATTCTCGGTGGTGGAAATGGCTGGATCACTCTGTCTGGTGAGCAGGCTGGCCCGGACTTCGGCGCGCAGCTTGTTCCGGCTCCAGCCCAGCTCTTCGGCCTTGCGCAGCCAGTAGTCCTGCTCCGGCTGATCCAGGGCCACGACCTCCAGGTGGTGGCTGAAGCTCAGCCCCGGTCGTCGGCGGGACAGTGGGAACCTGCGGGCCACCCAGGTATAGTTGCGGAGAGTCTGGTAGCTCAGTGATGTCTGCTTGATTGCCTCCTCATATCGGTCCTGGAATGTGGACTCGCCGTAGACCAGCCAATCGGCTATCCACCAGGTTGAGGAATCTGCGAAGGCGAAGAGCCTGTTACCCATCTGTTCCCACATGTCCAATGTCTGTCTGGACATGAACAACAAACCTGACCTGTGAACCTGGATACCCGGGCCAATCAGCTGCCGGCCGCCGGCGACGCCGTGCGGTGCGTCCGGAGCCGCCTTCACGGGCGGCATCTCTGTTCGGTGTGGACGTTCAGCAGTTGAATAGGTACGCAACGTTACCCCCGTGGGTGTGCAACACGCTGTTCTTACGCGGTAACCGTATCGGCCCCGGGACCCGCGACGCTCGGTCTGAACGTCGACCCCGGCGCGGACACGGCAGGAGGTTCCGGCGCCGGTCGCGTGACCGGCGATGCTCGCGATCGGCCTCGGCCTCGGCGAGGATTGCGGAGCTGTGTCACAGCATTTTGAGAGCCTTCCGACGTCCGCCGCCGGAGAGATCGAACCGCCCCTGGACGACAGTCCGTGGATTTACGCAACCTCGACACGTATTTGCGTCTCTTGCACTCTTGGTGATCGTCTGCGTGTTCGCGATCCACGAGGTCGTTCTGTCATCGCCGCAAGATTTAGCCGGCGCGAAACACGAGTGTATTGATCATTGCCTCATCCCGTGGCGACGTCGCCGCTGTCTCGCCGGCGAGACACAGACCGATGCAGCCGGCACAGATCTTCCCCAGGTCGGCCCAGGTATCGAGGTCAGCGAGCGGACGCTTTCGAGCCGGTCGAGCCGGTACGCGAGCCGCCTCCGGCGGATCCGGCGCGAACTGGCCAAGGTCGTCGACGCTGCGCGAGGATGGCGACGCCGGTTACGGTCCTTCACGGTCGGGCCGCGTGGGGATGCCGCGCACCTGAACACGAGCAGTTTTCGCGGGGTCACTCCGTGAACTCAGAAGACTGATTTTCCGGCGACAAAGCAGACAGAACAGATCGGCGGGGGTTTCTTCGTGCCCGGAGCGCTGGACAGGAAGACGCGCTGGACCGCCATCGCGTCCGACAAGGTCGTCCCGAACCAAGCCCGGGCGGATGGCAGGCGTGCCAGCCCCATGACAGCGACCGGGAGCAAGCCTCGGATCGGTTTTCTGTTCCCCGGACAGAGCTCCGAATACCCCGGCATGGGTGTCGAGCTCTACCGCGAGCAGCCGGCGTTCCGCGCGGCGATCGACCGGTCGGCGGACGCCTTCCGCCGCCTCACCGGCGTCGGCCCGCTCGACGTGTTCGCCGACGCGGCGGCCCAGAGGCGTGCCGAGCTGCTCCAGCCGGCCGTCTTCCTCCTGCAGGTGGCACTGGCGGAGTTCTGGGCCGCGTGCGGCGTGACGCCGGACGCGGTGATCGGCCACAGCCTCGGCGAGTACGCAGCCGCCTGCGTCGGGGGAGTGTTCGGCGTTGAGGAGGGGCTGGAGCTGGTGAGCGCGCGCGGTCGAGCCTTCGCGGCCGTGCCCGGTGCCGGCCGGATGGTCGCCGTGGGCTGCCCCGATCCGACAGAGCTGGAGCAACTCGTCGCGGCCCAGGGCGACGCGGCGACGGTGGCCGCCTACAACGCGCCGGACCGCGTCACCGTCTCGGGCACGGACGCCGCGATGCGTGATCTGGCGAGCGCGTTCGGGCAGCGGCGCTGGCCGACCATCCCGCTGGAGACCACGCACGCCTTCCACTCGCCGCTGGTCGCCCCCGCGGTCCCGGCCCTGGTGGCGGCCGCGCGCCGGATCACCCACCACCCGCCCGCCGTGCCGCTGGCGTTGAACCTCACCGGCGCGTGGGCCGCCGCCGGGGATCTCGGCCCGGAGTACTGGGGCCGTCAACTCGTCTCGCCGGTCCGGTTCCTGTCGGGCCTGCGCCAGTTGCTCGACAGCGGCTGCACGGTCTTCCTGGAGGCGGGACCCGGCCGGACGCTCACCGCCTCGGGCCGCCGCGCCCGGTCCGACGGTGTCGAGCTCTGGTTGCCGGGCCTGTCCGACCGGAACCCGGATCCGGCCACGGTCCTGGAACACCTGGACCGGCTGCGACGGGCCGGCGTCCCGGCCGCGGATCCGTTCTCCCCCGAAGCGGCGGAACGGTTGCTGGCCGCGTTCCACTCCATGACCCAGGACCAGATCGAGGCCCTCCTGCCCTGGCTGGACCACCACGACGCCGCCGGATCGACCGAGAGGCGATTGTCATGACCGACCACGACATTCGGACGCGGCTGGAGGAGACGCTCCGGTCGCGGGCCGGCCAGGCGCGGACCGAGTATCCGCTCTCGTACGCGCAGCGCTCGCTGCTGATGCTGCACCAGATCAACCCGGACAGTGCGTCCTACAACGTCGCCTTCACCGCCCGGTTCACCGGCGGACTCGACTCCGCCGGGCTTCACCGCGCGGTCCGGTCGCTTGTCGGCCGGCATTCGGCGCTGCGCACCACCTTCAGCCGGGTGGGCACCGGCGGCCCGGACGACACCGCGGGGCACCAGACCGTGCGCGGCTGGCTGGAACCCGACTTCGCCGAGCTGGACGCCCGGGCATGGACCGCGGGGCAGCTCGACACGGCGGTACGGACGGCCCACCGCGAAACGTTCGACCTCGCGACCGGTCCGCTGTTCCGGGTCCGGGTCTACCAGGTGGCGCCCGGAGAGGCCGTCGTCCTGCTGGCCCTGCACCACGTGGTGTGCGACTTCTGGTCGCTGGGCATCATCGTGGCCGAACTTGAGCAGCTCTACCTCGCGGACGCCGAACGCCGCCCCGCGGAGCTCCCGGCACGCAACGTCCCGTACAGCGACTTCGTCGCGCACCAGAGCCGGCTGATCGCCGGGTCCAAGGGCGACAGGGCCCGCACTTACTGGCACTCCCGGCTCTCCGGCCGACTGGCGCCGACCGAGTGGCCCCGGTTCGACCTCGACCCGGCGGACGCCGTCGAGGGCGGAACGATCCGGTTTCCCTTCCCCGCCGGGCTCGCCCACGATGTGGTCGCGCTGGCCAAGCAAGAGGGGGTCACGCCTTTCGTGGTGCTGCTGACGGCCTTCCAGGTCCTTGTCAGCCGCTACACCGGACAGAACGATGTGCTGATCGGGGCCCCGGTCGCCGGCCGGACCGACCGGACGCTGGCCGAGTGCGTCGGGAACTTCGTCAACCCGGTCGTGCTGCGCGCCGACCTGAGCGGCGCCGACTCCTTCCGGGAACAGCTCGGCCGGACCCGCCAGACCGTCCTGGAGGCGCTGGAACACCAGGGCTATCCGTTCGAGCTGCTGGTCGGCGAACTGGCTCCGCGTCGGGTGGGTGACCGGAACCCGATCTTCCAGACGATGTTCGGCTACCACAAGCCCACCCGGTATCCGGCGCACGCCGGCCTGTACGCGGCCGACGAGGGTGCGGCGCCGGTCGCCTGGGCCGGGCTGACCGCGGTGCCGTTCCCGCTGGACCAGCAGGACGACCAGCTTGAACTCGTCCTGGAGGTGGTCCACGACGGGAACCGGCTCGTCGGGGTGCTCAAGCATCACAAGGCCGTCTTCTCCACCGCTGCCGCCCGGCGGATGACCGAGCACTACCTGACGCTGCTGCGGGCCGCGATCGACGGTCCGGGCCGGAGTGTGGCGGATCTGCCGCTCCACACCGAGGCTGAAGGCGGCGCCGATCGGCACGCCGCGTCGGTGTCCGTCGCGCCGGACGACAGTCTGGCGGTCCGGTTCCGCAGGACCGCGGCGCAGCACGCTGATCGCGTGGCCGTGTCCTGCGACGGCGACCGGCTCACCTACGCCGAGCTCGACGACCTCGCCGGCCGCTGGGCGGCTCGGCTGCGGGCCGAGGGCGTCGGGCCGGGCAGCCGGGTCGCTCTCCTGCTGGAACCCTCCATCGACACGGTGCTCGCCATCGTCGCGGTCCAGCGGACCGGCGCGGCCTACGTGGTCCTGGACTCGTCCTATCCCGCGGCCCGGTGCCGGCTGGTGATCGAGGACAGCCAGGCGCGGGTGGTGCTCACCGAGCCGGGCCTGGCCGGCATGCTGGCCGAGGCCGATGCCGCGGTGCCGGTCCTGGTCATGGCGGAGACCGAGCTGCCGCCGGCCGGCGAACGCGGCGCACCCGACGAACCCGGCGCCCTGCCGGGTGCCGGCGACGTGGCCTACACCGTCTACACCTCCGGCTCGACCGGGACGCCCAAGGGGATCGACGTCGAGCACGGCAACGTGCTGAGCCTGATCGACGCGATGCCGGAGCACGTCGTCATGGACGAGACCGCGGTCGGGGCGCTCTTCCACTCGACCGGCTTCGACCTGTCGGTCTGGGAGGTGTGGGGCACCCTGCTCGCCGGAGCGCGCCTGGTCGTCGTGCCGTCGACCGCGGCCCGGTCGCCCGACCTCTTCCACGCGCTGCTCGTCGAGGAACAGGTCACGCACATCGTCCAGACCCCGTCGGCACTGCACGGCCTCGCAGCCGCGGTGCGGCAGAACGGTCCGCAGGGCCTTGCGCTACGGCATGTCTTCTCCTGCGGCGAGCCGCTGCCCGCGCCGCTGGCCCGGACCGCCCGCGAGTGGTGCGGCACGCTGTGGAACATGTACGGCCCGGCCGAGACCACGGTCTGGGTCACCGCCCAGGCGGTCCGGGCGGAGGACTGCACGGGCACCGGCGTTCCCGTCGGCCTCCCACTGGCTAACGCCCGGGCCCACGTGCTCGACGAACACCTCCGGCCCGTGCCGCCGGAGTTCACCGGAGAGCTGTACATCGGCGGGCAGTGCGTCGCCCGAGGGTACGTGAACCGGCCGCAGCTGACGAAGGAACGCTTCCTGGACAGTCCCCTCGAACCCCGGGGCCGGCTGTACCGCACCGGCGACCTGGCCCGGGTGAACTCCCAGGGGCGGCTGGAGATCCTCGGCCGCGTCGACAACCAGGTGAAGATCAGCGGGTTCCGGATCGAGCTGGAGGAAGTGGAAGCCCGGCTCGACGCGGTGCCCGGCGTCCGCAGGTCCTCGGCGCTGGTAGTCGGCAAGGGGGTCGCCGACCGCCGACTGGTCGCCTGCGTCATCCCCGAACCGGGGCGGCAGCTGACCGAGACGGACCTGAAGGCCGAGCTGCGCTCGTCGCTGCCGCCGTACATGGTGCCGACCGCGATCGGCTTCTTCGACACGTTCCCCCTGAACGCCAGCCAGAAAGTGGACCGCGCGCAGCTCGCCGGGCAGTTCGCGAACGCGGTCGCGCGGACCGAACCGGGTCTGGTCGTGACGCTGAGCGCCCACGAGCGCCGGGTCGCGGCGGTCTGGCAGCAGGTCCTGCGGCGGCCGGGCATCGGGCGCGAGGACAACTTCTTCGACCTCGGCGGCACGTCCATGTTGCTGATGCAGGTCCACCAGCAGCTGCTCGCCGGGGATGCCGCGGACCCGTCGCTGAAGGTCTCCGAACTGTTCCGCTATCCGACGGTGGCCAGCCTGGCCGCGCGTCTCGGGCGGGTCCCCGCCGCGCCGGCCGCGCCGGCCGGCGGCGCCGATCGTGACCGCACGCCGAACAGGCGGGCCCAACCGGTGCACGACACGGTCCGCAACGCGCGCCTGCGCGCCCGCGGGCGAAGCGTTCCGAACGCTGGGGGAGACGAGAATGCCTGACGAGGATGTGCCCGCCCTGCCGGACCGGGCGAACGACGTGGCGGTGATCGGGATGCGCGGCCGGTTCCCCGGCGCGCCCGACCTGGACCGGTTCTGGAGCCGGCTGCTGGCCGGGGACGATCTGCTGACCACGTTCAGTGATGCCGAGCTCGCCGCCGCCGGGGTGCCTGAGCGGGTGTCGCATGATCCGCGTTATGTCCGGCGATCCGCTTTCCTGCCCGACGCGTTCGACTTCGACCCCGAGTTCTTCGGCTACACCCGGCGCGAGGGGCGGCTACTGGATCCGCAGCAGCGGATCCTGCTGGAGGTCGCGTGGGAGCTGCTTGAGACGGTCGGCTACTCGGCGGGTGCCGGGGATCAGGCCGTGGGGGTGTTCGCCGGCGCGTCGATGAACACGTACCTGACGAACGTCGTGGCCCGGGCCTGCGACCCGCTCAGCTTCGACGGCACCGAGATCATGCTCGGCAACGACAAGGACTACCTGACCACCCGGATCTCCTACAAGCTGGGCCTGACGGGACCGAGTGTCAACGTGCAGACCGGCTGCTCGACGTCGTTGGTCGCGGTGCACGTGGCCGTGCAAAGCCTGATCGCGGGGGAGTGCGACATCGCGCTGGCCGGCGGCGTCTCAGTGATCGTCAATAGCCTTCCGGGCTATGTGTTCACCGAGGGGATGATGTTCTCCCCGGACGGGCGGTGCCGTCCGTTCGACGCCGCCGCCGCGGGCACCACGTTCGGCGACGGGGTCGGCATGGTCGCACTGAAGCGGCTGGCCGAGGCCGTCGAGGACGGCGATCAGATCCTCGCCGTGGTGAAGGGCTCCGCCGTCAACAACGACGGATCCGACAAGATCGGCTTCACCGCCCCGGGGTACGCGGGGCAGCGGGCGGTGATCGGCGAGGCGCACGCGGTCGCCGGGGTGGACAGCGCCACGATCACGCTCGTCGAGGCGCACGGGACCGCGACGGCGCTGGGCGACCCGATCGAGTTCGCAGCGCTGAGCGACGCCTTCTTCGACGGCGGCGCGGAGGTGGGGCGGTGCGCGCTGGGCTCGGTGAAGGCGAACGTCGGGCATCTGGCCGCCGCGGCGGGGGTCACCGGGTTCATCAAGGCGGTGCTGGCCCTGCAGCACGCGGAGATCCCCGGCCACCCGGCTTTCACGCGGCCGAATCCGCAGATCGACCTGGCCGGCAGCCCGTTTCGCATCGACACCGGGCCGACGCCCTGGCCGGTGGGCCCGACCCCGCGGCGGGCCGCGGTCAGCTCGTTCGGCATCGGCGGCACCAACGCCCACGTCGTCCTGGAGGAGGCGCCCCCGCAGCCTGGCCGGACGGCACCGGCCGACGGCCCGCGGCTGCTCGCGGTGAGTGCCAAGAGCGACGGTGCGCTGCGCGAGCTGGCCGGTCGGCTGGCCGACGCGGTGGACCGGCCGGACGCGCCCGACCTCGCCGACGTGGCCCACACGTTGCGGGCCGGGCGGCGCGGCTTCGCGTACCGCCAGACCGTCGTCGCGGGCGACCACACCGCCGCGGCGGCCGGGCTGCGCGCCGTCGCCGCCGGAACGGTCGCGACCGTACCGGCGGCCCAGACCGCCCCGGCGGTGTTGTTCCTGTTCGGCGAGGTCGAGGTCGCGGACTTCCGGGAGCTGGCCGGGCAGGTACCCGCCGTCGCCGCCATCGTGCAACAGACGATCGACGACGCCGTGACCTGTGCCGAGAATCCGCTGGCGGCCCGGGTGACCGCCGCCCAGACGATGGCCGGGCTGTGGGCCCGGTCCGGAGCCCGGCCCGAGGCGGTCGGCGGCGCGGGCACCGGTGAGGTCTTCGCGGCCTGCTACAGCGGAGTCCTCGACGAGGCCGAGACGCTGGCGCTGCTGTCCTGGCGGGCCGGGCTGCTCGACGAGCCGCCGGTCGTGCGGCCGCGGAGCCCGCGGGTCCCGATCCTGTCGGCCGTCGTCGGCGGCGAACTGCCGGAGTCCCGGGCGCTGGATCCCCTGCACTGGACCCGCGACGTCTGGGAGGGCGGCCGGCTGGCCGAGGCCTTCACGAGCCGGGTGTCGGACGGGGCGATACCGGTCGCCATCGGAGCCGTGCCCGACGGATGGTCCGAGGAGTTCGGTCTGGCCGTGGACCCGCTTTCCTCGCCGGTGACGCGGCTGCTCCGTGACGCGGGCCGGTTGTGGACCGCGGGCGTGCCGGTGGACTGGTCGGACTGGTTCGGCGGCGAGCCCTGCCGGGTTCCGCTGCCGGTGCATCCGATGAACCGTGGCCGGCTCCGGCTGGACGAGCCGGACCCGGAACCGGAACCGGCAAGGTTCGGGGCCACCGCCGCCGAACACCCCGACGGCGAACACCCCGACGGCGAGGAGCTGAAGCGGGTGCTGGCCAGGCTGTGGTCCGAGGTGCTGCGCACCGAGGTCGACCGCTACGACCGGAGCATCTTCGACATCAGCGACGACTCCCTGCTGGCGGTACGGCTGGCGCGGCGGATCGAGACCGAGTTCGGCGTGTCACTGCCGACGATCGAACTATTGCGGAACCCGACCATCGACCGCCTCGCGGCCCGCCTGACCGGAGTCTCCTGACACGGGCTCCGGCTCTGCGGCCGGCGGAGAACCGTTCCGGCCGCAGAGCCCGAGCCGAGCCCGAACCCGTGTCAGCGTCCGAAGTAGTCCGTCTCGTGCAGCGGCCCCTGAGCGAGGAACGCCTCGACGGCGCGGCGGTGATCCTCGGTCCGGGCCACCTCCCCGCTGATCCGCGGCAGCACGGCGTCGGCCGCCGCGACCCCGCCGTCCCGCACCGCGGCCAGCACCTGCTTGGTCGCGGCGTGCGCCCGGGTGGGGCCGTGCGCGAGCCGCATCGCGAAGGCGCGCGCCTGCTCGGCGAACGACGCCGCATCGAACAGTGAGTCGACCACTCCCCAGTCGGCGAGCGTGCTCGCGCGGTAGAAGTCACCGGTCATCACCAGCTGGGCGGCGCGGTTGAGCCCGGCGCGCGCGGCCAGTCGCTGGACGCCGCCCATGGACGGGATGAACGCGACGCGGCGCTCGACGAGGCCGAACCGGGCGGTCTTCGCGGCGAGGAGGAAATCACAGGCCAGGGCGATCTCGAAGGCGGCGGTGAGGGTCAGTCCGTGCGCGGCGAAGACCGTCGGACACGGCAGTGCCTCCAGCGCCCTGATGGTGCCCAGCTGCTCGGCCCAGAACTCTTCCGCGCCGTGCTGCGCCAGCTCGTCGAGGATCGTGACGTCGAGTCCGGTGCTGACCACCCGGCCGCGGGCGTTGATCAGCAACGCCCGCGGCGGGTTCCTCGTGACCCAGTCGGTCGCGCGGCGCCAGCAGTCGAGCATGGTGCGGTCGAAGACGTTCTCCGGGGGCCGGTCGATGGTCAGCACGGCGAGCGGGCCGTCGAAGGACAGGCGCAGGGGGGAGGCGTCCCCCAACGGCGGATCGTCCGGACCGGTGGGGTCGTCGACGGCCGCTGTCACGGCCGGACCGCACGGAAGACGCTGATCGCGTTGTTCCCGCCGAAGCCGAAGGCGTTGTTCTGGACGTGGCGGACGTCGGCGGTGCGGACGGCCCCGGTGACCAGGTCCAGGCCGAACTCGACCTGGTCGGCGTGGGTCGCGGTCGGCGGGATCATGCCGTGGCGGACAGTGAGGCAGGAGGCGACCGCCCCGGCCGCGCCGGCCGCGCCCATGAGGTGTCCGACCGTGCCCTTGATCGCGGTGACCGCGGCCCGGGGGTAGCGGGAGGCGAGGAGCTTTCCTTCCACCTCGTCGTTGACGGCGCTGCCGGTTCCGTGCGCGTAGACGACGTCGACGTCCTCGTGGCGGATCCCGGCCCGGGCCAGGGCGGCGTCGTGGCAGGCCGCCACGCGCTCGGGGTTGAGCGCGGTGGGGTGACTCGCGTCGTTGCCGACGGCGACGGACAGGAGTTCCGCCCACGGCGTCAGTCCTTCACGCAGCGACCGCTCGCTCTGCAGTACCAGGATTCCCGCGCCCTCGGACGGGGTCACGTATCGGCGCCCGGAGGCGAACGGGCGGCACGGATCGGGACCGATGGCCTGGAGGCTGTTGAACCCGATGATGTTCTTCATCGAGTAGGCGTCCGCGCCGCCGACCACGGCGACGTCGCAGACGCCGGCCCGGATCATGTCCACCCCGCAGGACAGGGCGACGTTGGCCGAGGCGCAGGTGTTCTGCACGACGAACGCCGGGCCCGAGGTCCGCACGGCGAGGGCGACGGCTTCGGCGATCGAGTAGCTGGAGATCCTCGCGTCCTGCGAGTCCCCGTCCTCGGCGACGACGGCCTCGAACTGGTCGGCCTGGCCGTCGCTGGTTCCGACGCACACCATGGCCGAGCTCAGCAGCGGGTCACCGGGGGCCAGCCCCGCGTCGGCGAGCGCGTCCAGCGCGCAGGTGACGGCGTAGGCGGCGGCGGGGCCCGCGAAGTGGACGCCGGCCTGCCGGGCCCGGGTCTGGGCCGCCTCGGCCGCCGCGGCCGGGACCCGGCCGCCGAGTGCGCCGGGCTTCATGCCGTCGTAGAGCGTGCTGAGCTCCGTGAAGCACGGTTCGGCGGCGCAGAGCGTGCGCCAGAACGCCTCGACGCCCAGACCGCTCGGCGCGATGACGCCCATCCCGGTGACGAAGATGCGTGAAGTGGAAGGGCTCACCGTTCGCTCCGTCCGGGATCGGCAGTGTGGTCGGTCATGCGGGTCACGCGCACTGCCGCACGTTGGGTCGGCGACTTCCGGCACTCCAGGACCGCCGTCTCGCCGACGGGAAGCTGCTGGAGCTGCCGCAGGAACCGGCCCAGGGCGAACGCCCCGTTGCGCTCGGCCGGCTCCGCGCCGTCCGCCGCACCCGCGCCGTGGACACGATGATCTGGCGAGTCCGCCGGCGTGGCGGGGCTGAAATCGAAGACGGCTGAGAACTCCTCGCCCGCGGCGAGCACGGCGTGCGCGATGCCGGACCGACACGCCAGATCGGACCGGTGCCGCAGCGCGTCCGCGCGCGCTTCCTCGGAGTACATGTCTCCGACGAGGAGCCGGCACGTGGAGTCCGGCGACCGGTCCAAGGTCGCGTGCGCCTGCCAGAACGCGAGGACCGGGGTCAGGAGGTTCCCGCCGAGGGTGAGGTTGGCACCGGTGGCGCCGGTGGCCATGGCGACGGAGGCGGCCGCCGCGCCGGAGATCGCCTGCGGGAAGGCCTGGGGTGACAGACGCCGGCCCAGAAGCGGCGCGTCGCGTTGCAGCCGGGCGAGGGCTTCGGCGTTGCCGTATTCGGTGCCGACGATCACCGTGTCGCACGAGCGCTCGGCGTGTGCGTCGGAACTGCGGGCCGCGTAGAGGCACAGGCGGGTGAACGAGTCACGGAACCGATCGCCCGCGCTGCCGATCACGCTTTCGAGGTCCTCGTCCGGCGGCAGCGACCGCTCGCCGTCCCGGTGGTCCGCGGCGTAGATCCGCACCTGGTCCAGGCGGAAGCTGATGGTCACGGCGCGGCCTGGCAGCTCGTCCCGCTCCGATCGGCGGGTCTGGCTGAATGCGTGGCTATTTGCACGGCAGCTGGCCTTCCTTTATGCGGAGCCGGGATGTCCCAAACTAGGGAGGGCGTCGATCAAGAGTCAATGCCCGGTGAACCCGCCGATGCCGGACCGAATCCTTGCTCCTTGATCGGCCACGCGATTAGCCTTCACGAGGCAATTGACTGACAGGTCCTACGGCGGTGTCGTAGCAGTTTTACGAGGGGTGGCCACGTGAACCAGAAGTTCGAGGGGATTATCAGGTCGATCGGCGAGATTCCGGAATCCACCGTCCTCGACGAGACGCAGAGATTCGAAGCGGACCTCGACGTCGATTCACTCGCGCTGATGGACATCATCGTCAATGTCGAGGCCGAGTTCGGGATCGAGATCGAGGCCGTCCACCGGTTCGCCACTCTCGGCGAGCTGTGGCAGCAGGTCGAGCTCCTGTCGGCCGGGGCCGGGATCTGACAGCGCGTCCGCCGGCCCGGTGCGAGCCGACAGCCCGTCCCCGGCCGGGTCTGTTCTCGCCGGCGAGAGGCACGAGCGGTGCTCTGGCGTCGTCGCGGACCGGCACTCGGCCGGCCCGCGACGACGCCGTCACTACGCGACCGCCTCGCCGCCGCACAGGTCGTTCAGCTTCTTGAGATAGGTCAGGCCGGACAGGACCGCGTCCGTGGACAGGCCGAAGTCGATGAGGCAGGCGATCTCGTCCACTCCGAGCTCGGCGAGGCGCGCGACCACCTTCTCGCCCTTGCCGACCGAGCCGAGCAGGCCCACATTGTCGAAGTAGTGCTCGAAGGAGCGCTCGACCAGCATGTCGATCTCGTCCGGTTCCAGGCTGTCGGTGCTGAGGTCCGCCGCCAGAATGAGGCCGAGGGAGCTGCGCATGTAGTCCGTCAGCGAGGGTCGGACCAGCTCTCGGACGGCCTCGGTGTCCTCACCGAGGAACGTGTGGACCATCACCACGACATGGCCCGGCCAGCCGTCCGGAGCGGGCTCGGCCGCGGCCTCCCGGTACGCGGCTATCTTCTCGGCCAGCTGATCGGCGCTCTGCCCGAGCAGGTGGGTGAGGACCCCGGCGCCGATCCGGCCCGCGCTCCGGAAGGTCTCCACGTCCCCGACGCTGCTGATCCACACCGGGAGCTCGGCCTGCACCGGCGGCGGGAACGAGCGCACCTCCGTCGGATTCCCCCGGCCGTCGGCGACCTCGACGGGCTTCCCGCGCCATAGCGTCCGCACCTGCTCGACCCGCTCGTACATCTCGGTCCGGCGGTCGGCGTAGGCCGCCGGATTCAGCGCGAAGTCGGTGGCGTGCCAGCCGGAGGCGAACGAGATCCCGACGCGGCCCCGGGAGATGTTGTCCACCACCGACCATTCCTCGGCGATCCGCAGCGGGTGGTGCAGCGGCGCCACGACGCTTCCGGCCCTGATCTTGACGCGGTCGGTGATCGAGGCGATCGCCGCACTGGTCACCGAGGGGTTCGGATACGTCCCGCCGAAGGGGTGGAAATGCCGCTCCGGGGTCCACACCGCACGGAAGCCGTTCTGGTCGGCGAAGCGGGCGCCGTCGAGCAGCAGGCGGTACCGGTCCTCCTCGGCGATGCCGCTGTCATTCGCGAAGTAGAAAAGGCTGAGGTCCATCTGTGCTTCTCCCTGGCTTTTCACGGCGACCCGTGCGAGAGTGCGGCGATCCCGGTTCCGAGAGCCGGTGGCGGGTTTTGAACAATATGCGCGACCCTAAACGCATTCGACGTCGGGCTTCAATCGAACAGTGGCGCTCCCGGGATCCCCGGCGCTATCGGGTGCGGAATCCTGTCTCGCCGGCGAGACAGGGGCCGTTGTCACCAGTCCGCGGGACATTCTGGCGCCGCGCCCCGCGGGCCTCCGGCGGCGGTCTGGTGCAGAACCCGGGTTGAGTTGGAAGCTGGCTGATGCGGCACGCTCACTCGCCGACACAGAACTCAATGGGGGTACACATTGGAATCCCGCAGCGGCCGGATGTCGTTCCTACGAGCCGGCGCCGTACCGCAACCACTGATTCACCGCTGGTACGCCTCACCCTTCCTGCTGGCCCCCCACACCGGCGGCCTCTCCTTCAGGAACCAGCTGCTGCCGAGCTTGGAAAGCTACCTCGCTGATCCCGAACTGCATGCCCGGGCCGTGGCCGATCCCGACATGTACGGTGCCCCCTACATCGACGCGGGCCCGGCCGGCCCGCCGGGAGTCGAGGCGCTGCTGGCCGACACACTTGTCGGGGCCCGACCGCGACTGGACCTGGCCGACGCCATCGACCAGGCGCTCGTACTGCTGGATGAGCGCGCGACAGGCAGCTCATTGGACTCGCTCTACGCGGACGTCCCCGAGCCACTGCGCGGATACGTCGAGCTGGTCTACGACACAGCGCACCGACCCCATCTGCGGTTCTTCGAGGCACTGCTGTACCGGGGGCCGGCATTCGAACCCGACGCGCAGGCCGTGTCGTTCACCGCGACCCCGGAGATCGGACAGCCGTTCCTCTACAGCAGCCCGATCCTGCCCCGCCCCGGGCGCCTCGACATCAGCCTGCCGTTCGCGTCCGAGCACTGGGACGCCCTGTTCGCCGCTCGAACGGAGCCGGTCGACGTGTCGGAGCTCGCCGCCCGGTTCGAGCTCGGCCCGGAAGCGCTGCCGCTGTTCACCAGCCTCTTCACGGACGTCGCCCCGGCACCTCATGACACCGTCGAGCCGGGATCCGTCCGGACCCGCTACTTCGGCCATGCCTCGGTCCTGGTCGAGACCAGCTCAAGCGCAGTACTGCTGGACCCGCTCATCGGCTACGAAGGTGACGGCGGTCCGGACCACTTCACCATCGCCGACCTCCCCGCGAAGCTCGACGCGGTGATCATCAGCCACGCCCACCCCGACCACTTCTCCCTGGAAGCCCTGCTCCAGCTGCGTGGCCGGACGACGAACATCATCGTGCCCCGCAGCTCCGGCGGATCGATTCAGGACCCGAGCTTGAAGATGATGCTGCAGGCGCTCGGCTTCCCCAGGGTGTACGAGCTCGGCGAGCTGGAGTCGCTACCGGCCGGCCCGGACATGGAAGTGGTCGCGCTCCCGTTCGTCGGGGAACACGCCGACCTGGACATCCGGACGAAGATGGTCCCGATGGTCCGGGCCCTGGGCCGCACCTTCCTGTTCGCGACCGACGTGGCTCTGCCGGAGCCCGCGTTCTACGACAGGTTGGCGGAGGTCGTCGGCGAGGTGGACGCGCTGTTCATCGGCCTGGAATGCGTCGGCGCCCCGCTGAGCTGGCTGTACGGCTCCATCCTGAGGAGCCTGCCGACGCATCAGCAGAACCAGAGCCGGCGCATGATCGGTTCCGACGCCTCGATGGCCGACGCCCTCGCCGTGCAGACGCGAGCGCGCCGCGTCTTCGTCTACGCGATGGGCCTCGAAAGTTGGCTCAAGAACCGCACGGGCGGCGAGTTCGACCCCGAATCGGAACAGGTCCGGGAGAGCGGCCTGCTCTCGAAGATCTGCGAAGAGCGGGGCATCAGCTCGGAACTGCTGTATCAGAAGGCTGAGTTCCAGTGGCCGGCCACGGAGGGTCGGTCGCGGTAGGCCGCCATACCTCTGCCTCTGCTGCCTCTGCCTCCGCTACAGCAGCGGAGGCAGAGGCAGCAGAGGCGGTGCTCATCGATCTCCTGCGCGGGACTCGTCGGCCGGTGGTCAGGCCAACGCCGCGGCCGGGTCGGCCTCGGGCCCGACCTCCGCCGCCGAGTCGTCCGGCCGGCCCGTCTCGATCAGGTCCAGGTCCAGGTCTCGCGTCTTCCGCAAGGGCGAGAAGAACACCCAGAATCCCGCGCACCAGCAGCCGATCACCGCGACCCACAGCGTCTCGCGAACCCCGATCGCCGTGCCCAGCACACCGCCGACGACCGTGCCGACCGGCATCCAGCCCCAGGTGATGAAGCGCACGCTGGCGTTCACCCGGCCCTGTAGTTCCGGCGGCGTGACCGACTGGCGATGGGTGACCTGCGCGACGCTGAAGACGACGCCCCTGAGCAGGAAGAAGAAGGTGCCGGCCACGAACAGCGCCACGCCCCACCCCGGCGTCGCCATCGGCAGCAGGAAGGTCGGGATGCTGAAGACCAGCGCCGAGACCCAGATGATCCGCGCGCTGCCGATCCGCTTCGACAGGCGCTCGGCCACCAGCCCGCCGAGCATGCCGCCGACCGCCGATACCGAGAAGGCGAGGCCGACGCCCGCCGGCGTGACCTTCAGGACCCGGACCAGGAAGACGATCTCCACCGCGCCGATGATCGAGCCGAAGAAGTTGAACATGCTCATGCAGCACGCCACGTTGCGCAGGATCGGGTGCTTGACGACGAACCCGAACCCGTCGGCGATCTGCCGCCTCATGTTCTGGGCCTCGCCGCGCGGCTCCGGCGCCGGCTCGGGCTTCCGGATCAGCAGCAGCGACACGGCGGACACCGCGTACGAAGCCGCGTCCAAGCCGATCGCCCGCGCCGCACCGAGCAGTCCGACCAGCGCGCCGCCGACCGACGGCCCGGCGAACTCCGCGAACGACGCCGTCGTCCCCAGCTTCCCGTTGGCGTCCATCAGCTCATCGCCGGCCAGCAGCACCGGGAGGTAGCTCACGTAGGCGATCTCGAAGAAGACCGCCAGCACCCCGCTGAGCAGCGAGACGATCAGCAGCTGCGCGAAGGTCAGGTGCAGGCCCGGCAGCGTGGCCAGGGGGATCGAGGCGAGCAGCAGGAAGCGGCCGACATCGCACCACATCATCAGCTTGCGCTTGGCGAGGCGGTCGACGATGACTCCGGCCGGCAGCGAGATCAGCAGGTACGGCAGCACGCTGAGACCGGACAGGATCGCGACTTCCATCGTCGAGGACTTGAGCAGGACGACGGCGGCGAGCGGGATCGCCAGGAAGGAGACCGCCGAACCGAGCCCGCTCGTGGTCTGCCCGCCCCACAAGAACATGAAATCTCGGTTGTGCCACAGGGACTTCTTCGGGACCGCATCCCCGGCTATGTCGATCACGTGCCCACACTGCCAAAGGGCTGACCCGGTGTCCAACACCTGTGGGAAAGGCAGCCGGACGCCGAACCCCATGGTACCGCGTGCGGTCGATCAGAAGATTCTTCAGGAGAGCCTCGAACGCCGGAATGCATTGCGAAGCCGACCGGCCGCGGACCAGACAACCGGGGCCGGCCGATGCCGATGGTCGCCTTCGGCGCCTGTCTCGCTGGCGAGACAACGATCCCGTCCGTGGCCGGCGATTACATTCACAGTCGTCTGGTCAGCCGTCCCTACGCGGACGGCAACAGCCCTGGCATCATGGTGTCCACGGCCGCCCCCTGTAGTCGATTCGTTGCAGCAATACGCCGAATCAAAAGGGACGGCCGCGCCGTTTGTCAGGGAATCGAGAAGCACGAGCACGAGCGCTGTATCGCGGAGCGGCAGGCTCTCCGCGACTGACGGTCCCGAGAACCGTCACCCACGTGCCACGGAGCCGAAACGGTGACGGGCTCCGCGTGATCCGATCGAAACAGCAACGGATGAGGGAACAGCATTGATGCCAGCCAGCGAAGATGTCGAGGTCTTCCCGGTCTCCCCAGGGCAGAAGCGAATACTCGTCCTCGACAGTGTGGACCCTGACGACACCGCCTATCATCTCGCCCAGGCGTTCCTGATCCACGGTGTTCTCGACACATCGGCGTTCCGTGCTGCATTTCGCGAAGTGGTCCAACGCCACAAGTCGCTGCGCACCGTTTTCCAGATATCCGACCGCGAATACCGGCAGATCGTGCGTTCTACGGCCGAGGCGGAAGTCGAGATCGTGCCGGTGGCCGACCGCGGCGGCGTGGCGGAAATCCTTCGCGAGCGGGCGGAACGGCCCTTCGACGCCGCCCGCGGCCCCCTCGTCCGATGCGTCATCGCCGAATTGCCCGGCGGCGAATGGGGTCTGCTGGTGTGCGCGCACCGACTGGTCGCGGACGACGCGTCCCTCGGGGTTCTCGTGGCGGACCTGGCCGCGAGCTACCGCCGGTCACAGACTTCCGGGCAACCTCCACTCGCCCCGGTCTCGTCGCACTATCCCGAATACGCGCTCCGCCAGAGCGACCAGCTGCAATCCGGTGGCCTGCGGGAGCACGAGGAGTTCTGGACCAAGACCCTGTCGGACGCACCCCGGCTCCTGGGGCTGCCGACGGACTTCGCCAGACCGCAGCTGCGGACGGCGAACTGCGCCTCGGAGTCGGTCCGGATCCCGGCCCGCGTGGTCGACGCTCTGGTGGCGAAGAGCCGTGATTGCGGCACGACCCTGGAGGTGGCGCTGCTCAGCGCCTACCAGGTCTTCCTGTCGCGGCTGTCCGGGCAGTCCGACATCGTGGTCGGCGTCGAGGACCAGCGCGGGCGGACGCATGACACGCAGGACGCGATCGGACCGTTCGCGGACGTCCTAGCCATCCGGGCCGACCTGTCCGGCAACCCCGCGTTCCGTGAGGCGCTGCGCCGGGTGGGCCAGGCCGTTGCCGACGCCCGCACGCACGGAGACATCCCGTTCGGCGCGGTGCTCCCCGCTCTCGCCCTGGACCGCGAGCTGAGCTACGACCCGGTCTTCCAGACGGTCTACCGCTTCGAGGCGGATCCCGCCGCCGACCGCGTCCCGGACCTTCCCGGAGCGAAGGTGGAACCGCTGTCCCTGGAGCTGAACACCGCCCGGACCGACCTCGAACTGCGGGCGGCGGTGGTCGCCGGCGGCGATCTGGCCATCCGTCTGGAATACCGCTCCGACCTCTTCCGGGCCGCGACCGTCATCCGGTGGGCGGGCAACTTCGCGGTCCTGGTGGAAGGGCTCGCAGAGGACTTCGACGCTCCGGTCAACCGCATCGCCCTCGTCGCCGGTGCGGAGCGGACCGAGTTGCTGAGGCACTGGAACGCGACCGCCGTGGACGTGCCGGACCAACTCGTCCACGAGGCGGTCGCCGAGCGGGCCCGGCTCCATCCGGACCGGTCCGCGGTGGGCTGCGGCGACAGCGAGCTGTCCTACGGCGAACTGGATCGGCGATCCGATCGCCTGGGCTGGTACCTGCGCGACCGCGGGGTCGGCCCCGGCACGGTGGTCGGCCTGTGCCTGACCCGATCGCTGGACATGGCCGTCGCCGTCCTTGGAGTCCTCAAAGCCGGCGGCGCCTACGTACCACTGGATCCGGCGTACCCGGCCCAGCGGCTGGAGTTCATGCTGGAGGACTCCCGGGCCCGGACGGTCATCACCCAGGACTCGATCGCCGAGCGGCTGCGGCCGACCGGCGTACCGCTGGTGGTCGTGGACGGCGCGGACGCGGAAGGCATCGAGCGGGCCGGGGGAGACCTGCCCTGCACCGGCTCCGGTGTCACGGCAGCGGACACCGCCTACATCATCTACACCTCCGGATCGACGGGGCGTCCCAAGGGAGTGGTCATCGACCACCGGGCCCTGACGAACCTCGCCCTGGCCCAACGCCACGACTTCGGGATCGTCCCCGACGACCGGCTCCTGCAGTTCGCCTCCTTCAGCTTCGACGTCTCGGTCTCCGACATGTTCTTCGTCTGGACCGCGGGGGCCTTCTTGCAGATCGCCAAGGAGGACGAGCGGCTGGGATCGACCCTGCAGGACCGCTTGCGCGAGTCCCGGATCACCTCGGTGACGCTGCCGCCGGCCGCTGTCGCCACCCTGACCTGGTCTCCCGGAACGCTGCCGGACCTGCACACCCTCGTCGTCGGCGGCGAGGCCTTCACCGCGGAGCTCGTCGAGCCATGGGCCCGGGACCGGCGGGTCGTCGACGCCTACGGCCCGACCGAGAGCACCGTGTGGACGACGCTGGCCGCCCTGAGCCCCGGCGCCCCGCCGGTCATCGGGCGCCCGCTGGCCAATCTCCAGGTCTACGTCCTGGACGACTGGCTGGAGCCCGTGCCGGTCGGCGTTTCCGGAACGTTGTACGTCGGGGGGACGGGTGTCGCCGTCGGGTACGCGCGACGTCCCCAGCTGACCGCCGAACGGTTCGTGGCCGATCCGTTCGGCCCGCCGGGCAGCCGCATGTACGGCACCGGTGACATCGTCCGGTGGCGGTCGGACGGCATGCTTGAGTTCGCCGGCCGCGCCGACGACCAGGTGAAGGTGCGGGGATATCGCATCGAGCTGGGGGAGATAGCCGAGGCGCTGCGCTCCCATCCCTTGGTGGACCAGGCCGTCGTGCTGGCCCGCCGCGACGACCCGGGCGCGGGTGCGGGAGCGCGCCTCGTGGCGTATGTGCGGGCGGACCTCGCCGGACAGCCGGTCGACGGCATGCTCCGCGAATGGCTGGCCGAGCGCCTGCCGACCTACATGGTGCCGGAGGTCTTCCTCCAGGTGGACGAGTTCCCGACGACCCGAGCCGGCAAGGTCGACCGCTCGCTGCTGCCCGTGCCCCCGGCCACCCGTCCCGAACTCGGCCAGGTCTACGTGGCCGCCCGCGACCCGCTCGAAGCGCGGATCGCGGACGTCTGGGCTGGGGCCCTGCTCGTGGACCGCGTCGGTGTGCACGACGACTTCTTCGGGCTCGGCGGCAACTCGCTCCGGCTGCTCGCCGTCCGGTCCCAGCTTCGGGAGGGCGAGCCACGGATCGACGTCCGCCTGGCCGACCTCTTCCGGTTTCCGACGGTCGCGTCGCTGGCCGACTTCCTGGAGCGGTCAGACCGTGCCGGCCGCCGGCCGGCCGCGGTCGACGGCGGTGCACCGCAGTCCGGAACCGAAAGGAAGGACCTCTTATGAGCGACACCCAAGGCGGCGCCGTCCGGCGTGACCCCGTCTCGCCGGACCTCGACGTCTACCAGCGGCTCCGTGCCGCGTTGCCGCCCGGAGACCTGGACGCGGCCGCCGGCTCGGCGGTCCGGCTGCGCGCGCATCTGGCGGAGTCCGGGAGCGTCGACGGGCGAGTGGTGATGGTGGCCTACGGCGGCGGCAAGGACAGCAGCTACGCCCTGGCCTTCGTGCGGTGCATGCAGCTCGTGTGGCGACAGGTCTTCGGGGACACGTTCCAGCTGCGCGTCATGACCAATCGGCACGCCGGGATGCCGCAGGCGGTCATGGAGAACATCGAACGCGTCTATCAGGCGCTCGAACTGCACGACGACCCCGACTGCGAGCTGCTGTGCGTGGACGGCGACACGGTCGCACCGTTCCGGGTGGACCTGCCGCTCCCCGGCAAGGTCGTCGAGAAGAACCGGACAGACATCCTGATGACCGGGCACCGCTCCGCCGGAGACGGCCGTCCCACCTTCTGCAACGCCTGCAACCTGAGCATGGTCAGAGCGTTCGCCGTGGCCGGCGCCCACGGCGACGGGGTCGACGTCATCGTGACCGGCGACTCCCCCGAGGAGCAGCGTGCCTACCTGGCGTGGATGAACAAGCTGGCCCGGGCGTTCAGCCTGAACCCGCGGAAGTCGGAGCAGGGCGGGTTCAACCGGGTACTCGAACTCTTCGACGGCCTGTCGCGGCAGTACTTCACCGACATCCACGGTCCGGCGGGGCTCGGTGAGACGCTCCACACCGTGCCGCAGAACGTCAAACGCGGCCTCACCTTCTTCTCGATCTACGACGAGGCCGACTACGCCAGCGGCAGTCACTGGGACTTCCTGACCGGCTATCTGGGCTTCGTCTTCGACGACATCGCGTTCAGCTTCAGCGAGTCCGACTGCGGGAACCCGGGTCTGATGGCGCACCTGCGCGGCCTGAAGAGCGAGCACCGGTACCGCAGGTCCTACGCCGAGGGACTCGCCGAGTACGTGGACTTCGCCGTCGGGATCATGCGGAAGAAGGACTTCCCGGAGCACCTCGTCGAGATGATGTACCGGCGGTACGAGGGCCAGGACGGTGTCCGGCACATGCGGGACCTGATGAAAGGCTATGCCGAGCAGGCTTACGGAGTCACCGAGGAGCAGTTGGTCTGCATGGTCTACGCGCCGTTCGTCGACGAAGGCGCGGCGCTGCGCGACTACCTGGCCGCCGAGCAGCCGGACCTGCTGGACAGCCTGGCGCAGATCCACGGCCTCCTGGACGGCGGCGTCGACGGCACCGGTGGCGCTCACGAGCACTCGCACCTCGGGGCCAGGATGGAGAAGATGAGCGGGCTGACATTGGGCCAGCTCGCGACTCTCTATCGCAAAAGCCTGATGGGTTCGGAGCCCGCCGGCGAGGGCGACACGATCCTGGGCGAGGTGCGCGCCGGCGATCCGCACAAGAGCGTCATCAGCACCAGCCAGAGCCCGGACGGTGCCACCGTGCTGGAACTCATTTCGGGCCGCTGACCAGCGAAGAGTACGAGGAGACAGGGAACATGGCGACTGACGGGGAACTCCGCGGATCGACGCTCCTGCTGTGCCTGCCCCATGCCGGCGCGGGTCCCGAGGTCTTCCGCTCCTGGCACCAGTTCGACGTCGAGGGTGTGCGGGTGCATCCGGTCGAGCTTCCGGGACACGGCCGGCGGATCGGCGAGGCCGCGTACACCGATGTCCTCAAGGCGGTGGACGCCGTCATGGGCGACCTGCGGCCGCTGCTCGCCGGCGGGCAGCGGATCGCGTTGTTCGGCCACTGCCTCGGCGCCCTCCAGTGCTTCGAACTGGCCCGGCGCCTGCGCGACACGGACGGCGTCACGGTCGCCCGCCTGTTCGTCAGCGGCAGCCCGGGCCCGTACTCCACGCGCGACCAACGCGCGACGGACGTCGAGGACGACGACGGCTTCCTGGCCGAGCTGCGCCGGATCGCCGGCTACCACGATCCGGCGATGGACGACACCGAGCTGCGGGAGCTGAAGCTACCGATGCTCCGCGCGGACGTTCGCATGCACGAGGACTACCGGCCGTCGGCGAGCGCACCGCTCGACGTGCCGATCACCGCGATCCGCGGCAGCCAGGACGATGTCGTGTCGGCGGAGGAGATCGCGCAGTGGCGGGACCTGACGACGGCGGAGTTCACCGCGGTCGAGCTGCCCGGTGGCCACATGTACTTCATGCAGCAGGCGGCGGCGCTGCTCGGCATGGTGCGGTCCGTCGCGGGCTGATTCCAGCTGATGAAGGCAGCCGGTCTGACGTCTGACCGCGTCACAGGCGACCGCGATGCTCAAGGCTGTGATGTCTGACTCGGTTTCGAAGAGCCCGCGTAGTCGGAGAGCGGCGCGGCGGCCATCGCCTTCTCGGCGAGGTCGAACGCGATGGCCGCGTGGCGCAGGTCGTCCCGTTCGGTCTGGCCGTCCGAGTCGAGGATGACCGTGGTCACGCCGATGGCGAAGTATTCGGACAGGGCCTGACCGACGTCGGCGTACGTGCCGACCAGATAGGGCGAGAAGGTTCGATACGACTTGAACGGATAGAGCCAGTACGGGCTCTGCTGGGCGGGCGGGAGCGCGGCATCGCGTGACAGCTTCTGGTGCCAGTGGGATTCGGTGTTCTCGGCGGAGTATTCGTGGAGTTCCTCGCCGAGTTCGTCCGGCGGGAACCGACGGTGCGCCACGGACCAGGCCTCTTCGGCGGTTTCCCGGGCGATGATGCCGAATCCCACGCCGTTGCCGTCCAGCGGCGACGGCGTTCCGTAGGTGGCGATCTCGTGGGGGTAGGTCAGCCTGGTCGCGCCGATCGTCCGCTGGGTCTGGAGGCAGGCCTGCGAGGCGCCGGCGACGAAGAACTCCGGCATCAGTTCCGGGGGCAGGCGGGGGTTCAGGTTCGCCGCCTTCAGCGCGTAGAACTCGCCGGAATGGCTGACCGGGCGGTCGGCCGCGAGCAGGAGCCGCATGACCTCCCCGTATTCGGCCAGGCGGGCGAAGCGCTGATCGTGGTCCAGGGTGCCGCCGGCTTCGCGGAGGTGGCCGGCGAACCCGCCGCTGACCATGTTCAGGTCCACGCGCCGGCCGTAGAGGAAGCCGATCGTGTTGATCATCCGCACGGCGCTCAGCGGATGCATGTAGATCGGATTCACGGCCACCATCGGGACCAGCGTTTCGGTGTGCTCGATGATCAGCTGTGCCGCGGCCCACGGGTCGAGGGTGGTGTTGTCGGTGTGGGTGAGGATGCCGTGGAACCCGACTTCCTCGGCCCATCTGGCCACCCCGATCAGCCGCTCGCGGTAGGAGGCGGGGGTGTGGCCGTCCCTCGGAGGGCACGTGGCGTACACGCCTGTCATCGGTGGGATCCCTTTCACGCCCCTCGATGCGAGGCATCGAGGTTCTTCCACATGGCATCGTGCGAGCGGTGCCGGAGTCTGTCAGCGGGACGCGATGTAGTCGCCGACGGCCACCGCGTCGATCCGCGTCCCGGCGAACGTGGCCAGGGCGTCGGAGGGGGAGCAGACGATCGGCTCGCTGTCGTTGAAGGACGTGTTGAGCACCATCGGCACGCCGGTGATCGCCTCGAAGCAGGAGATCATCCGGTGGTACCGCGGGTTGTCCCGGACCGAGACCGTCTGCACCCGCGAGGTCCCGTCGGTGTGCACGACCGCGGGGATCCGCTCCGCGCGCTCCGGCCGGACCGGGCACGTGAACAGCATGAAGCGGTAGCTCTCGGACCACCGTCCCATCTCGAACCACTCCGCCGCGCGTTCGGCCAGGACGCTCGGCGCGAACGGCCTGAAGTCCTCGCGGTGCTTGACCTTGCGGTTCAACACGTCGCGCATGCCCGGGTCGCGCGGATCGGCCACGAGGGACCGGTTCCCCAGCGCTCTCGGGCCCAGCTCCATCCGGCCCTGGAACCAGCCCACGACCGCCCCGGCCGCCACGCGGCCGGCCACCTCCTCGGCGACGTCCGCCGAGCGCTCCGGCCGCAGGCCGGCGGCTGCGAACGCGGCCAGGATCTCCTCGTCACGGAACTCGGGCCCGGTGTACGGGGTGTCCGGCTCGGCGGGATCCGGGTGCTCCTGGTCGCCGGCCTCGAAGTACGTCCACAGCGCCGCTCCGATCGCCGTCCCGCCGTCATGCGGCGCCGACGGGATGTAGACGTCGGAGAACGGACCCTTCTCCTTCAGCAGCCAGTTCGTCGTGCAGTTCAACGCCACGCCGCCGGAGTAGCACAGCGTGGAAGCGGGGTGCAGGTCGTAGGCGTGCTCGGCGAGCGTCAGGATCACGCGGTTGTTCCAGTCCTGCAGGGCCGCGGCGACGTCCATGTGGCGCTGCTCGATGGGTGCGTCGCGCAGCCGCCGGGCTCCGAAGCGGGCTTCGAGGTCGTGGAAGTCGGGGAGGCGGAACTTGAACTCCTCCGACCGGACCGCGACCTTGCCGTCGGCCCCGGTGAGGTCGGCCATCGCCTCGGCGAAGCGGCCGCCGTCGCCGTAGGAGGCCAGTCCCATGACCTTGGACGCGTCATAGGGTGAGAAGCCGAGGAAGTCGCTGAGCTTCTCCCACACGAACCCGATGGAGTCGGGGTAGCGGAGCTCGCCGGTCTTGGCCATGGTGGTGCCGTGGCCGCCGCCGAACAACGCGGTGGCCGACTCCCCTATGCCGTCCACGACCATGACCGCGGCATGCCCGTCGCCCGCCGGGTAGAACGCCGACGCGGCGTGGGCGAGATGGTGCGGTACCCACCGGAACCGATCGGTGAGGTCGGTGTTCAGCAGCGTGCTCATCGCTTCCGGCACCCGGGCCAGGGACTGCAGGAACAGCGCTTCGCCTTCGGCGCTGCCCCAGTCCCCGGAAGTGCTCAGCGGGTCGACTTCGAACGTCGTCCGCCGCAGGTCGAGGTCGAAGGAGCAGGCGATCCGGTCGATCTGCCCGGGCGTCAGCCCGACGCTGTCGAGGCAGTACGCGATCGACTGCACCGGCAGCACGTCGGCCGTGTCCACTGAGGCGCGTTTGGCGTGCTTCACACGGTTGAAGCGCTCCTCCTCGGCGGCCGCGACGACACGTCCGTCGATGATCAGCGCCGCGGAGGACTCGTGGAAGACACAGTTGATGCCAAGGATGATCACATGCGGCTCCGAGGGTGTGGATATGCTGTGTGGAACTGGCGTACATCGCAATCCTCTGCGGCGTACTTCCCCGCGTCCACTTCCGGGTACGGAATTGTGAAGACACGGCGTGGAAGGGTTGTGATATGCAAAGATTCTGCGTCCTTGAATCTCACCTTCGATGCCGCGGGTACAGCGTCGGCGGCGCGCTTCGAGGCGAGCACGCCAATCCGCTGTGCCCTATTCTCGGGTGCCGCCGGAACCGGTCGTCCTCGGCGATCCCGAGGATAAATCGAACCGGGGCCCGGCCGACACGCCGGACCGCCATCGATTCTCGACGCTGTCGACTATCGCGGACCACTGCTCGCGGAGCGGATCGGGAATGACCGGCGGGAATGTTGTCTCGCCAGCGAGACAGGCGCAGGATGGACCGGCGCGCCGCGGTGGGCGGCCCCCGGCGTCGCTGCCGCGGTGCCGACCGCCGCTTCGACGCCGAGTATCAGTTGCCCATACAGGAGTGCCCCGGTGAACCCGTTCGAAGATGAAGAAGGCGTTTTCCTGGTCCTGGTCAACGACGAGAACCAGCACTCGCTGTGGCCTGTGTTCGCCACGGTGCCGGCCGGCTGGACGGTCGTGTACGGCGAGGAAACCCGAGAGAAGTGTCTGGCGTACGTCGCCGAGCATTGGACGGACATGCGGCCGGCCAGCCTGATCAGGGAGATGGCCGATGAGTCGCGGTAGAGAGGCGGCGGGCAGGTGACGGTCGACAACGGGTTCCGCAATCCGATGGACGAGTTGGTGGTCACCAACGTGCGTAAGCTCCTGGGGGACCAGGGCATCGGTATCGGCGACGACTTCCTGGCCGTGGGCGGCAACTCCATCGTCGCGGTACGCCTGGCCCAGGCGCTGCGCGAGGAGCTCGGCATAGCGCGGATCACCGGCGTCGTCCTGAAGAACCCAGTGCTCAGCGACCTCAGCGACGCGCTGAGCGGCCTGGTCGACGCCGCGTCCTGAACGCGGCAGGAGCCGCCGCGCCCGCCGGAGGCCGGCAGGCGCGGCGATCGGGACATCGCACAAAGAGCCGGCTTCGCCGTTCTCGCATGACCTGTTCCGCTCCTGTCTCGCCGGCAAGACAAAGAACCGACATCTGTCGTGGGGCGGAAGCGAACCGATGCCGCATGTACGGCTCGGTGATGATGTGCTTTGTCGACGGGTGTTCCGGCATCTCGCAAAATGCCCGCAACCCCTTCGACCTTATGGGGGATCTGCGCCGAATCCGTAGACTGAATCCCTCCAAGACATGACCGATCGGTTGGAGCTCCCATGCCCGGAATGCCTCACGAGAATTGGCGGGATGTGTCGGGTTCGGATGGTGGTCTCACCGGGCGTCAATCCCGAACGGTCGTCGCCTCTTCAGCGCAGCGGAGGATGTACTTCGCCTGGGCCCTGCGACCCGATGGCGCCTCCGACATCTGGCAGGCTGTGCTCGTCGTCGACGGGGAGCTCGCGACGGACCGCCTTGAGCGTGCGCTCAAGATGCTGCACCGTCGGCACGAGGCGTTCCGTACGACGTTCGTGACCCGTGACGGCGAAGTCCTGCAGGTGGTGCGGGACGCGGACGACGACGCCGACAGCGTCCTGATCGACGTCGTCGCGGCCGAGGGAGAGTCGCCGGCCGAACGCCGGGAGTGGGCGGACGCAGAGCTCCGGCGACGGTCCGCCGCCCCCTTCGACCTCGCGTCGGGGCCGTTGTGGCGGACGACCGCGATACGCCTGTCGTCCGACCGGCATCTGGTGATGTTCCTGGCCCACCACATCATGATGGACGAGATGTCCGCGCGGGTCTTCGCCGAGGAACTGCGCCTGGCCTACGCCGACCCCGACGCGGCCGTCCTCGCGGCGCCGGCCAAGCAGTACGCCGATTTCTGCCTGCTGCAGAACGGCGCCGAGGCGGACCGTGAGGGCCTGGACTACTGGCGCGGCCGGTTGACCGGTGTCGAGCCGAACCTGCCCGAGGACGGCGGCCACGACCCGGACGTCGCCGTCGGGTCCCTACTGCCGGTGCCGCTGCCGGAGCACGTGGCCGCGGATTTCGAGACGTTCTGCAAGGAGCGCTCGATCACGCCGTTCACCGGACTGCTGGCGGTGTACTTCATCCTGCTGCGGCGCTGGGCGGGGGCCGATGAGACGGTCGGCGCGCAGATGATCGACCGGCCGCACTCGGACTACTTCCGGACGATCGGGTTCTTCGCCAACACGGTGGTGCTGCGCTCGGAGGTGCGGCCGACCTCGACCTTCGCGCAGTTCCTCGACGAGGTAGGCGCGACGGTCCGGGACGCGCTCGACTACCAGGACGTGCCCTTCGAACTCGTGGTGGATGCCCTGGCGCCGGAGCGGGACGCGGACCGCAACCCGCTGTTCCAGGCGGCCATCGAGTACGACACGTTCGACCCGGCCGAGGTCTGGGCGCTGGACGGGCTGGAGGTGGCGGCCGCGCCGGAGCAGTCGGAGCTGTCGGCGATGCAGTTCGACCTGACGCTGCGGATCCGCCGGCTGGCCGGCCGGCTCACGATCGGCGTGGAGTACGACCGGCGGCGCTTCTCCGACGCGGTCATGCTGCGGTTCACGGAGGCGTACGGGACGCTGCTGGCGTCGCTCACCCGGATGCCTGAGGTCCCGCTCGGGAGCATCCCGGTCCTCGACGGGGCCGAACTGGCGCAGACCCTCGCACTCGGCGCCGGCGATCGGGCGCATGACGCCGCCGCCTTGGACTCGGAGTGCGCCTCGGCGTGGGAGCTCTTCGAGCGGATCGCCGCGTCTGTCCCCGAGCGGGAGGCGGTGGTCTCGGGCACCGAGCACCTCTCCTTCGCCGAGCTGGCAGACCGGGCCCGGACGATGGCCGCCGGCCTGCGCGCCCGCGGTGTGCGGACCGGCACGATGGTGGGGATCTGTCTGCCGAGGCGCTCGGACCTGATCGTCGCGATGCTCGCCACCTGGTGCGCCGGCGGAGCCTTCATGATGCTGGACCCCCAGCAGCCGGTCGCGCGCCGGCGACTCCTGCTGCGGGAGGGGAAGGTCGCCCTGGTCGTCGCGGACGAGTCCTTCGCCGAGGTGGCGACGGTCTCGGCCGCGGTACTCCTGGCCGGCGCGGCCGGGTCCGCACCGGGGGATCGCGCCGACGGCGGCTCCGTCCGCCGCCCGGCCAAGGCGCCCGCCTACGTGCTCTTCACATCGGGTTCGACCGGGCAGCCCAAGGGCGTGGTCATCGACCAGGCGGGCCTGGTCGCGCACGCCACCACTCAGCTGGCGCCGATGTACGCGCGGCTGCCCGAAGGCCGTCAGGTGAACGTCGGCGCGTTGAGCTCCATGACGTTCGACGTGTTCATCAACCAGTGTCTGAGCATGATCGCCTTCGGACACCGGCTGCTGCTGATCGACGACGAGGAGCGGATGGACCCGCTGCGGCTCATCGCCCGCGGCTCGGATCCCGGGACGGCGATCGACGTGCTGGACTGCAGTAGCAGCCAGATGGAGATCCTGATCGACGCCGGCGCCCTGACGGTGCCGTACCCGCCGGCCATCGTGATGATCGGCGCCGAGCGGGCCTCCGACCGGCTGTGGCGGCGCCTGCACGAGCAGCCCGGGCTGCTCGCGTTCAACATGTACGGCCTCACCGAGTGCACCGTCGACTCGGCCGTCGCGGAGATCGGCGACAACCCCCGGCAGGTGGCCGGGCGCGCGGTCGGTACGGCCCGGATCTACATCGTCGACGACCACCTCCAGCTGCTGCCGCCGGACTTCGTCGGCGAGGTCTGCGTCGGCGGGCTCGGTGTGGGTCAGGGCTATGTGGGGCAGCCCGCCTTCACCAGCGAGCGGTTCATCGCCGACCCGTTCCACAGCACCCCCGGACAGCGGATGTACCGCACCGGGGACAAGGGGCGCCTGCGCCCGGACGGTCAGCTGGAGATCCTGAGCCGTATCGACCACCAGGTCAAGGTTCGCGGCCTGCGCGTCGAGCCCGGTGAGGTGGAGGCCGCGCTGCTCGGGCACCCCGCGGTCGACCGCGCCGCCGTCGTCGCGACCGACGCCGGCACACGGATGGCGCAGCTCGTGGCCTTCGTCATCGCGGGGGGCGAGGGCGGCGACGGGCTGACGACGTCCGCCGTCCGGGAGTTCCTGCGCGGTCGGCTGCCCACCGCGATGCTGCCCGACCGGGTGGTGCTCCTCGACACGTTCCCGATCACGGCCAACGGCAAGCTGGACCGCAAGGCGCTGCTGGGCCTCAAGCCGTCGGGCGAGGAGTCGTCGGCTACCGAGTCATCGGGCATCGAGCCGCCGAACACCGGGTCGTCGAGCACTGGGTCTTCGAGCACCGGATCGTCGAGCACTGAGGCGTCGGCCGCCGGTCCCGCGGACCCCGCCGTGACGCCCGCCGAATCCCGGGAACAGCAGCTGTGCCAGATCGTGGCCGAGGTGCTCGGCCTCCCGGAGGTGGACGCCGAGGAGAGCTTCTTCGCCCTCGGCGGGAACTCGCTGCTCGCCATGCAGGTCACCAGCCGAGTCCGCACCGTCCTGGGCTGTGAGATGCGGCTCCGGCTGGTCTTCGACTCGCCGTCGATCCGGGACCTGGCGGCGCAGCTCGGCACCGCCGGGAGCGCGCCTCGGCCCGTGGTGCGAAGGAAAGAGAACGCGTGACGTGAGGGGATGATCCGGACGGGTGGTGCCGTCCGTCCGGAGCGGCTGCCGCGGGTCCGACCTGTTGAGGAACCCGACCGACCGTCTCGCGGCCCGCCTGAACCGGGTCGCCCGACATGGACCACGAGGAGAACACCGTGGAGACTCTGCTTCAGGAGATCGTCACCATCGTCGGCGGCTACTTCGACGTCCCGTCCGGCGGCCTGGACCCCGACGTCTCCTTCGCGGAGCTCGGCGCGGACTCGATGTCGCTGCTCGGCATGCTGCGGGTGGTGGAGGACCGGTTCGACTGCAAGGTCCCGCTCCGGCAGCTGTTCGGCGACATCCCGACGCCGTCCGGGCTGGCGGCCTACGTCGCCGCGAACGCGCCCGGCGGGAAGCTGCCGGGAGTGCGGCCGGTGCCGTCCGCACCGGCCGCGGCCCTCGCCGCGGTTCCCGTCGCGGCCCCCGCCGTGGTCGAGGCGTGGTCGGCCCCGGCGGCCGAAGCCGCCTCGCCGACCGCAGTCGGTCCGACGTCCGCGATGGTCTCGTCGCCGACCGTCAGCTCGCCGGCTCCCGGCGCCTCGACGGCGGTCGAACGCGTGATCCAGGAGCAACTCCTCATCATGCGGCGCCAGCTCGACCTGCTGGCCGAGGGCGCCGCGCCCGCGGCGACCGCCTCAGCCGGCGTCCCGGCACCGGTGTCGCAGCCCGCCGTCCGGCCGACCCCGGTCCGGTCGGCTGTTCCCCTCGCCCCCGGCGCCCGCGGCGGGTCCGGAGGGGTCGAGTCGGCGCAGCGGGCCGCCTATCTCAAGGATCTGGCCGAGCGGTTCGGCGCCCGGACCAAGGGCTCGAAGGACGTCGCCCAGCGGTTCCGGCAGCTCGTGGCCGACAGCCGCTCCTCCATCGGCTTCCGACCCTCCACCAAGGAGATGCTGTACCCGATCGCCGCCGAGCGCGGGCAGGGTGCGCGGCTGTGGGACGTCGACGGCAACGAGTACGTCGACCTCACCCTGGGCTGGGGCGTCCACCTGCTCGGACACAATCCGCCGGTCGTGATGGCGGCCCTGCGCGAGCGGATGGAGACCGGCTTCGTTCTGGCCGCGCGCACCGAGCTGGTCGAGGAAGTCGCCGCCGGCCTGCTCGAACTCACCGGCATGGAGCGCGTCGCGTTCCTCAACTCCGGCACCGAGGCGGTCATGACGGCGCTTCGCATGGCCCGGGTCTGGACCGGCCGCGACGGCGTCGTGGTCTTCTCCACGGCGTACCACGGCCACGCCGACAGTGTGCTCGCCGCCCCGCACCACGACAACGGCGTGCTGCGCACCCGGCCGATCACGGCGGGCATCCCGTCGGGCTCGGTGGAGAACGTGCACGTGCTCGAATTCGGCACGGACGAGGCCCTGGACTACATCGACCGGCACGGACCGCGGCTCGCCGCCGTCATGACCGAGCCGGTGACCCTGCGCACGCCCGGCGTACAGAACCCCGAATTCCTGCGCCGCGTCAGGGAGATCACGCAGCGGCACGGCACGAAGCTCATCTTCGACGAGATGGTCACCGGGTTCCGCTGCCACCCGGCCGGCGTCCAGGGGCTTTACGGCATCGAGGCCGACCTCGCCACCTACGGCAAGATCATCGGCGGTGGCATGCCGATCGGCGTGATCGCCGGGCGCGGCGGGATCATGGACACCGTCGACGGCGGCGTCTGGAACTTCGGCGACGACTCCCGCCCGACGACGGAGTCCACCTTCTTCGCCGGCACCTTCAACCAGCATCCACTCACCATGGCGGCGGCCAAGGCGGTCCTGGACCACCTGCGCGCGCAGGGACCCGGCCTGCAGCGGGACCTCGACCGCAAGACCGAGGTGTTCGTCGACCAGCTGAACGCCGACTTCCGCGAGCTCGACGTGCCGATCGACGTCCGCCGGTTCTCCTCGCTCTTCCGGTTCGAGCACGAGCAGAACATGGACCCGCTCTACTTCAACCTGCTCGACCGCGGCGTGTTCGTCTGGGAGCTGCGCAACTTCTTCCTGTCCACCGCGCACGAGCAGGCCGACCTCGACCACGTCCGGGCCGCGGTGCGCGACTCCGTCGCCGAACTACGGGAGCACGGTGTGCTCGGCGCCGAACCGACCGGTCGGACCGGTCGGACTGGTCGGACCGGTCGGACCGGGACCACGCCAGGTCCGGCACCCCTGCGTGCCACCCTCGCCCAGCGCCAGCAGGCGGCGCTCGACGAGGGCGGCGTCCCCGCGTACGAGATGTCTGTCGGGTTCTGGCTCGAAGGCTCGCTGAACCGTGACGCGCTGCGCGGCGCCGTGCGGGGCCTTGTCACGCGCCACGAGTCCCTGCGGACCACCCTCGATGTGGCAGGCGGGACCCTCATCGTCCAGCCCGCGACGGAAGCGGTTCTGGCCGAGGTGCTCACCGAGTGCGGCTGCCCGACGGAGGCGGAGCTCGGGCTCTTCCTGCAGTCCTGGGCCGGGGGACGGCTCGACCTCGCCGGCGGTCCGGTGTTCGGCGTCGCGGTGGCGCAGGTCGAGCCCGAGCGCCACCTGCTGGTCATGTCGGCGCACCACGCGGCGGTGGACGGCTGGTCGTTCAGCGTCCTGGTGGGCGACTTCGTCGAGCTCTACAACGCCGGCTGTCGGAGTGCCGTCCCCGAGCTGCCGCCGGCGGTGCAGTTCCGGGACTACGTCACTTGGCACGAGCGGGTCGCGGGCGGCGCCGCGGCCGCTGAACACCGGGAGTACTGGCACTCCCTGCTCAAGGGCGCGCCGGCGCTGGAACTGCCGATGTCGGAGGAGCCCGAGACCTTCCCGTACCGAGCGGTGCGGCACAGCGTCCAGCTCGACGCCGAGTTCTGCGACCGGATCCGCGACGCCGCCCGCGAACAGGGCGCCACGGTGTTCGCCTACCTGGTCGCGGCGTGGGGGGCCGTGCTGCACCGCGTGACGGGGCAGGGCGACCTCGTCGTCCCGGTCCTGTCCGCCCGCCGTCCGCAGGAACTGGACCCGGTGGTCGGATTCTGCTCGAACCTGTTGCCGCTGCGGCTGCGGTTGTCGGCGGACGTCCTGGCCTCGGACTACGTGGCCGAGGTCCTGGAGCATCTCGTGATCGGACTGGAGACCCAGGACCACCCGTTCGCGGAGCTGGTCACCGAGCTGGGCCCGCCCGGAGCGGGTCTGCGCGGCGGCCTGTCGACGACCTCCATCTCGTTCTACCGCCAGGTGGAGGTGCCCCTGATGGACGGACTCACGGTGTCGAAGGCCGACCCGTCGCCGATCAGCCACACCGGCCACCCGCTGGCGCTGAACATCGTGGCCGGTGCGGACGGATTCCGCTGTGACTTCGAGTTCGCGGCCGACGCCGTCGCCCCCGGTCTCGTCGAGCGCGTCCCGCGCTACTTCCGGAACCTGCTCGCAGCCCTGGTCTCCGACGGCGAGCGGCCGCTGGCCGAGCTGGACCACGACGACGCGTGAGCACTACGAAGCGTAGATCGCCAGCCCCGCAGAGGGCTGTCTACACGTCCACCGCGGCCCCGTGCCCGTCGATGACTCGGCGTGCTTCGGCTGCGGCCCGCGACTGGCGACGGTCGGGAAGAACGAGGGAGCCGGCATGATTCCGTTGTCGTTTGCGCAGTGGCGGTTGTGGTTCGTCGGGCAGTTGGAGGGCGCGAGCGCGTCGTACAACATGCCGGTGGCCTTGCGGCTCGCGGGCGTGCTGAATCGGGCGGCGTTGGAATCGGCGCTGGCCGATGTGGTGGGCCGGCATGAGACTTTGCGGACTGTGTTCCCGGTGGTCGACGGTGAGCCGGTGCAGCGGGTTCTGCCGATGGACGAGGTTGTCGTGCCGGTGGTCTGGGCTGAGGCCGGCGCTGATGAGGTGGCCGGTCGGGCCGCGGAGGCCGCGGGGTACGTGTTCGACCTGGCGACCGAGGTGCCGATCCGCGTGCGCGGGTTCTCCACGGCCCCGGACGAGCACGTGCTGGTGCTGCTGATGCACCACACCGCCTGCGACGGCTGGTCGCTGGGGATGCTGGGCCGGGATCTCGCGGCCGCGTATGCCGCGCGCCTGGCCGGGGCGGCGCCGGTCTGGGAGGAACTGCCGGTTCAGTACACCGACTACACGTTCTGGCAGCGGGAGCTGCTGGGGGCGGAGGACGATCCGGGCAGCGTAGCCGCTCGGCAGGCGTGGTTCTGGCGCGATGCGCTGGAGGGCCTGCCGGAGGAGCTGGCCCTGCCGTTCGACCGTTCGCGTCCGGTGGCGGCCAGCCACCGGGGCGCGACGGTTCCCGTGGTGATCGGGGCGGAGGCCCACGCGCGGATCGAGGAACTTGCGCGCCAAGCGCGGGCGACGCCGTTCATGGTCGTGCAGGCGGCGCTGGCGGCCCTTTTGTCCCGGCTGGGGGCCGGGTCGGACATCCCGCTGGGCACGCCGACGGCCGGGCGTGCCGATGAGGCGCTGTACGAGCTGGTCGGGGTCTTCGTCAACATGCTGGTGCTGCGGACCGACACGTCGGGGGATCCGACGTTCCGTGAGCTGCTGGACCGGGTCCGGGAGACGGACCTGGCGGCGTTCGAGAACGAGGATCTGCCCTTCGAGCGCCTGGTGGAGATCCTGGACCCGCCGCGGTCGCTGGCCCGCCACCCGTTGTTCCAGGTGGTGCTGGCCTTCGACGCCGACACCGGGGCCTTCTGCGACATGCCGGGTCTGCGGGTCGAGGAGTTCGAGGTCGGGGGGCAGGAGGCGGCCAAGTTCGACCTGAGCTTCGAGCTCCGGGAACTGCGCGGGGCCGACGGCCTTCCGGACGGGATCGCCGGGACCGTCGAGTACGCCACCGACCTGTTCGACCACGAAACGGTCCAGACGCTGGCCGACCGCCTCGTTCGGCTGCTCGACCTGGTGGTGGCCGACCCGGCGGTGCGCCTGTCCCGGCTGGAGATCCTGACCGAGCGCGACCGGGAGCGGCTGCTCGACCAGCGGAACAACCTCACCGTGCACCCAGCGCCGGCGGTCGCCGACCGCGGGACCGGGCGTTCGCCCCGCACCCCCCACGAAGAGTTCCTGTGCGGGCTGTTCGGCGAGCTCCTCGAAGTCGACGGTGTCACGGTCGACGACGACTTCTTCCAGATCGGCGGCCACTCGCTGTTGGCGACCCGGCTGATCGGCCGGATCCGCTCGGCGTTGAACGTGGAGCTGGGGATCCGGGCGGTGTTCGAGGCTCCGACCGTGGCCGAACTGGCCCGGCGGCTGGATTCCGCGGCGGCCTCGCGGGCGCTCCTCCAGACGGCGGCGAAGCGCCCGGGGCGGGTTCCGTTGTCGTTTGCGCAGTGGCGGTTGTGGTTCGTCGGGCAGTTGGAGGGCGCGAGCGCTCTGTACAACGTGCCGGTGGCGTTGCGGCTGGCGGGCGTGCTGGATCGGGGGGCGTTGGAGTCGGCGGTGGCCGATGTGGTGGGCCGGCATGAGACTTTGCGGACTGTGTTCCCGGTGGTCGACGGTGAGCCGGTGCAGCGGGTTCTGCCGATGGACGAGGTTGTCGTGCCGGTGGTGTGGGCTGAGGCCGAGGCTGGTGAGGTGGCCGGTCGGGCTGCCGAGGCCGCGGGGTACGTGTTCGACTTGGCGATCGAGGTGCCGATCCGTGTGCGTGGGTTCTCGACGGCCCCGGACGAGCACGTGCTGGTGCTGCTGATGCACCACATCGCCTGCGACGGCTGGTCACTGGCGCCGTTGGGCCGTGATCTGGCCCATGCCTATGCGGCTCGGGTGGGTGGCCAGGCCCCGGTGTGGGACGGGTTGCCGGTGCAGTATGCCGACTACACGATCTGGCAGCGGGAGTTGCTGGGGTCGCAGGACGATCCCGACAGCCTGATGGCGGGGCAGCTGGAGTTCTGGCGTCGGGCCCTGGCCGGTGCGCCGGAGGAGCTGGCTCTGCCGACGGACCGGTCGCGGTCGGCGGTCGCCGACTATCGCGGGGGCACCGTCGAGTTCGCGCTGGACGCGGTGCGGTACGAGCGGGTCACGGGGTTGGCGCGGGAGTCGGGCGTGACGCCGTTCATGGTGGTGCAGGCCGCCCTGGCCACGCTGCTCATGAAGCTGGGCGCGGGAGCTGACATCCCCCTGGGCACTCCGGTCGCCGGGCGTGGGGATGAGGCGCTGGAAGACCTGGTGGGCTTCTTCGTCAACACCCTGGTGCTGCGGACCGACACGTCTGGCGATCCGACGTTCCGGGAACTGCTGGCCCGGGTCCGGGAGACGGACCTGGACGCGTTCGCGCATCAGGATCTGCCGTTCGAGCGTCTGGTGGAGCTGCTCAAGCCGACGCGGTCGCTGGCCCGGCATCCGTTGTTCCAGGTGATGCTCGTCTTCCAGAACACCGCGGGGGCCGGGTTCGAGATGGCGGGGCTCGATGTGGCGGAGCTCTGGCCCGAGGGTGCCGCCGCGGCGAAGTTCGATCTGACGGTCTCGGTGGCGGAGCGGTTCGGGCCCGACGGGCAGCCGGCCGGGCTGGCCGGTTCGGTGGAGTACGCGACCGAACTGTTCGACCGGGGCACGGTCGAGGTCTTCGCGCTCCGGTTGGCGAATCTGCTCGACACGGTGAGCGCCGACCCGGATCTGCGTATCGGCCGAGTCGATGTGCTGACCGGGGACGAGCGCCGGTTGTTGCTGGGCGAGTGGGGTGGTTCGGAGCCGCTGCCGCCGGACGCCGGTCTGCCGGGTGTGGTGGAACTGTTCGAGGACACGGTGCGGCGTGGTGCCGGGGCCAGGGCTCTGGTGTGCGGGGACGCGGAGGTGTCGTTCGGGGAGCTGAACGACCGGGCGAATCGGCTGGCGCGGTTGTTGGTGGGGCGTGGCGTGGGTGCCGAGGTCCGGGTGGCGGTGTTGGTGCCGCGGTCGGTGGAGTCGGTGGTGGCGCTGCTGGCGGTGTTGAAGGCGGGTGGGGTGTATGTGCCGGTGGACGTGGAGGCGCCGGTGGAGCGGGTGGGGTTCGTGCTGGCCGATGTGCGGCCGGCGGTGGTGGTGACGGTGTCGGGGGTGGCGGTGCCCGCCGGGTTCGACAGTGTCCTGCTGGACTCGGTTGACACCGGTGTGGTGCTGGCGGGATGTCCCGGTGAGGACTTGTCCGGTGCCGCGGCGGCATCGGGTGGCGCGGCGTACGTGATCTACACCTCGGGGTCGACGGGCGTGCCGAAGGGGGTGGTGGTGGAGCACCGGAGCCTGGCGAATCTCGCTGAGCACTATCGGGTGACGAGGTACGCGCCGCTTCTGGCGCGCTCGGGTGCGGAGCGGGCGCGGGTGGCGACGACGGCGCCGCTGACCTTCGACGCGAGCTGGCCGCCGGTGGTGGCGATGTTCGCCGGGCACGAGTTGCATCTGTTGAGCGAGGGGGTGCGCCGGGATCCGGCCGCCGTGGTGCGCTACGTGCGGGGTCAGCGGGTGGAGCTGCTGGAGACGACGCCCACCTATGCGGCGGAGCTGGTGGACGGCGGGTTGCTGGACGGCGCCGGCTTGTCGTTGCGCGCGTTGGTCCTCGGTGGCGAAGCGGTGCCGGAAGCGCTGTGGAGCCGGGTGCGGGACCGCGCGGATCTGGTGGGCGTCAACGCGTACGGGCCGACGGAGAACACCGTCGACTCGTTGTGGTGTGAGTTCGGCGTGTCGGCGGCCCCGGTGTTGGGCCGCGCACCGGCCGGTGTCCGGGCGTATGTGCTGGACGAGGAACTGCGGCTGGCTCCGGTGGGTGTGGTCGGGGAGTTGTACGTCGCCGGGGCCCAGGTGGCGCGGGGTTACTTGAACCGTCCGGACTTGACGGCGGATCGGTTCGTGGCCTGCCCGTTCGGCAGGGCCGGGGAGCGGATGTACCGCACGGGGGATCTGGCACGGTGGAATGCCGCCGGACAGGTGGAGTTCCTGGGGCGGACCGACGACCAGGTGAAGATCCGCGGCTTCCGGATCGAGCTCGGCGAGGTGGCGGCGGTGCTGGCCTCGCATCCGTCGGTCGGTCAGGCCGCGGTGCTGGTGCGTGAGGACCGGCCGGGGGACAGGCGTCTGGTCGGGTATGTGGTTGCCGCGCCGGGTGTCCAGGTGGAGGTTCCCGCGCTCCGTGCGCATCTGGCCTCGACGTTGCCCGAGTACATGATCCCCTCGGCCTTTGTGGTGGTGGACGCCTTCGGGTCGACGGCGAACGGCAAGCTGGATCGGCGGGCCCTGCCGGCTCCGGACTATGCGGTGGTGGCCGGCCGCGCTCCGCGGTCGCCGCGCGAGGAGCTGCTGTGCCAGCTGTTCGCGGAGATCCTGGGCGTGCCCGAGGTGGGTATCGATGACGGGTTCTTTGAGTTGGGTGGGCATTCGTTGTTGGCGACGCGTTTGGTGTCGCGGGTGCGGTCGGTGTTGGGGGTGGAGGTTCCGGTTCGGGCGTTGTTCGAGGCGTCGTCTGTTGCCGGGTTGGTGGAGCGGTTGGATGAGGCTGCGGTGGTGCGTCCGAGGTTGGTGCCGGTGGTGCGTCCGGAGCGGGTGCCGTTGTCTTTCGCTCAGGCCCGGCTGTGGTTTCTGAACCGGATGGGGGAGCAGGCGGCGTACAACGTGCCTTTTGTGTTCCGGTGGTCGGGGGTGTTGGACGCTGGGGCTTTGGAGGCGGCGTTGGGTGATGTGGTGGCGCGTCATGAGGCGTTGCGGACCGTGTTTCCCGAAGCCGACGGCCGGCCGTGGCAGGAAGTGTTGACGGGGCCTGCTTCGCGTCCGGTGCTGCGGGTGGTGCCGACCAGCGAGGAGGATCTGCAGGAGGTTCTCGCGGCCGCTTTCGCGCAGGGCTTCGACCTGGCATCCGAGCCGCCGCTTCGGGCCCGGCTGTTCGAGCTCGGCCCCGAGGAGCACGTGCTCCTGCTGGTCATCCACCACATCGCCTGTGACGGATGGTCGACGGGTCCGCTGCGCCGGGATCTGGCGCAGGCCTATGCGGCACGTCGGGACGGAACGGTGCCCGACTGGCCGACGTTGCCCGTCCAGTACGCGGACTACGCGCAGTGGCAGACGGCCTTGCTCGGCAAGGCCGAGGATCCCGACAGCCTCCTCAGCGAACAGCTGGCCTTCTGGACGAACACCCTGGCCGGCCTGCCGGACCAGTTGGAGCTGCCGTTCGACCACGCCCGGCCGGCGGCCGGCGCTCCCGGCGACCTGATCCGCTTCGAGGTGGGACCAGCCGTCCACGCGGGCCTGCTGGCGCTGGCCCGGGAGTGCCAGGTCACGATGTTCATGGTGCTGCAGGCCGCGGTGGCGGTGCTGCTCTCGCGGCTGGGCGCCGGCACCGACATCCCGCTGGGCACCGCGATCGCCGGCCGGACCGACGACGTGCTCGACGACCTCGTCGGCTTCTTCATCAACACCCTGGTGTTGCGGACCGACCTGTCGGGCGATCCCTCGTTCCGCGAGGTGCTGGCCCGGGTGCGCGAGACGGATCTGGCCGCGTACGCCCACCAGGACGTCCCGTTCGAGGCGCTCGTCGAAGCCCTCAACCCCGAACGGATCGCGGGATCCAATCCGCTGTTCCAGGCCAGCGTGGCGCTGCAGAACGCGGACGAGGCCGAGGACGACTTCGCCGGACTCGTCACGCGTCCGGTTCAGGCGGCGGCCGACACGGCGAAGTTCGACCTGTCCTTCATCTTCAGCCAGCGGGAACCGGCGGACGGCGAGCCCCGGTGGCTCGGCGGCGAGATGGAGTACCGCTCGGACCTCTTCGACAAGGTCAGCGCGGAGGCGTTCGTGGCCCGGCTGGCGAGAGTCCTGGAGGCCGTGGCCGCGGACCCCGGCGTCGCGATGTCCCTGATCGATGTGCCGGGGCCGGACGAGCGCCGACAGCTGTTGACGCAATGGAACGACACCGCGTGCCCCGCACCGGCGGGAACGCTGCCGGAGTTGTTCCGGGCCCAGGTGGACCGGGACCCGGACGCGCCGGCGGTGTCGTGCGATGGAGTGGTGCTGAGCTACGCCGAGCTCGACGAGCGGGCGAACCGGCTGGCCCGGGAACTGATCGGCCGGGGCGTCGGACCGGAGACGGCGGTCGCCGTCCTGATGCAGCGCTCGGTCGACCTCGTCGCGACGTTCCTCGCGGTTCTCAAGGTCGGCGGATACTACGTCCCGATCCCGGAGGGCTTTCCGCTCTCCAGGATGGTGTTCGTCCTGGAGAACGTCGACGCCCAGGTCATCGTGGTCGACCGGGCGACGAGAGAGCACGCGCTGGTCGCGGAGGCGGTCGGCCGAGGCCTGATCGTCCTCGACCCGGGTGCCGTGCCGACCGCCGCTGAAGCCGACGGCGGGTCGGACGGAAGCCGCCAGGCCTGGCCGGCGCGGCACGGCGACCAACTGGCCTATGTCATGTACACCTCGGGTTCGACGGGCGTCCCCAAGGGAGTCGCCGTCACCGACGCGAACCTCGTGGATCTCGCGTTCCACCGCGGGTTCGGCGTCAGCGAGGACGACCGGATCCTCTTCCACGCGCCGCACTCGTTCGACGCGTCGGACTACGAGCTGTGGGTACCGCTCATGACCGGCGCGCACGTGGTCGTGGCACCACCCGGAGACCTCGACTCCGCCTCGTTCGAGTCCCTCATCTCGAAGGAGAAGATCACCATCCTGATGGCCACGGCCGGCCTGTTCCGGGTCCTCGTGGAAGAGCGTCCGGAGGCCTTCGCAGGCGTCCGCGAAGTGCTCCCCGGCGGCGACGTGGTGCCGACCAGCGCCGTGCGTCTCCTGCTCGACCGCTACCCGGACATGGTCGTGCGCCACCTGTACGGGCCGACCGAGATCACCCTGTGCGCCACGCACCTGGAGGTGCGGGCCGACCGCGCCCTCGGCACCTCGCTGCCGATCGGACATCCGCTGGACAACGCCCGGGTGTACGTCCTGGACGCGGCGTTGCAGCCGATGCCTGTGGGGGTCACCGGGGACCTCTACGTCTCCGGGAACGGAGTCGCCCGCGGATATGTCAAGAACCCCGCGGCGACCGCGGAGCGGTTCGTCGCCGATCCGTTCGGCCCGGCCGGCAGCCGGATGTACCGCACCGGCGACCTGGCCCGCTGGAACTTCCAGGGGGAGCTGGAGTTCGCCGGACGGTCCGACGAACAGGTCAAGATCCGCGGATTCCGCGTGGAACTCGGCGAAGTCGAAGCGGCGCTCGCCGGCCATCCGGGCGTTGTGCAGTCCGCGGTGATCGCCCGGGAGGACATCCCGGGTGACAAGCGGTTGGTGGGCTATGTGGTGGAGGCCTTCCCCGGGGCCGTCGAGCCGGCCGAGCTGCGGCGGTCCGTCGGGGCGTCGTTGCCGGCGTTCATGGTCCCGGCCGCGGTGGTGGTACTGGACACCTTGCCGTTGACGGCGAACGGGAAGCTGGATCGGCGGGCGTTGCCGAAGCCGGATTTCGCCGCGGCTTCGCAGGGCCGATCGCCGAGGACGGCGCGCGAGGAGATCCTGTGCGGTCTGTTCGCCGAGGTGCTGGGGGTGGAGCGGGTCGGGATCGATGACGGGTTCTTCGAGTTGGGTGGGCATTCGTTGTTGGCGACGCGTTTGGTGTCGCGGGTGCGGTCGGTGTTGGGGGTGGAGGTTCCGGTTCGGGCGTTGTTCGAGGCGTCGTCTGTTGCCGGGTTGGCGGAGCGGTTGGATGAGGCTGCGGTGGTGCGTCCGAGGTTGGTGCCGGTGGTGCGTCCGGAGCGGGTGCCGTTGTCTTTCGCTCAGGCCCGGCTCTGGTTCCTGAATCGGATGGGGGAGCAGGCGGCGTACAACGTGCCGTTCGTGTTCCGGTGGTCGGGGGTGTTGGACGCCGGGGCTTTGGAGGCGGCGTTGGGTGATGTGGTGGCGCGTCATGAGGCGTTGCGGACCGTGTTCCCGGAAGCCGACGGCCGGCCGTGGCAGGAAGTGCTGACGGGGCCTGCTTCGCGGCCGGTGCTGCGGGTGGTGCCGACCAGCGAGGAGGATCTGCAGGAGGCTCTCGCGGCCGCTTTCGCGCAGGGCTTCGACCTCACGGTGGACTTGCCGGTCCGTGCGTGGCTGTTCCCCCTCGGGCCGGACGAACAAGTGGTCCTGCTGGTGGTGCATCACGTGGCGTTCGACGGCTGGTCGGCGGCACCGATGCTGCAGAACCTCGCCGAGGCGTACCGGGCGCGCCGCGAGGGTGCCATACCCGTGTGGCCGACGCTTCCCGTGCAGTATGCCGACTACTCCCTATGGCAGCGGCAGTTGCTGGGAGACTCGGAGGACCCCGAGAGTCTGGCACATAAGCAGCTTGAGTTCTGGCGGGCCGCGCTCGCCGACCTGCCGGCCGAGTTGGAACTCCCCTTCGACCGCCCGCGCCCGCTGTCCGGGGTTTCGCCCGGCGGCATGGTCCCGTTCCAGTTCCCCGACACCCTGTCCGCGGGCCTCGCCGGACTCGCCCGGGAATCCGGGACCACCTTGTTCATGGTGCTGCAGGCCGCGGTGGCGGTGCTGCTCTCGCGCCTCGGCGCCGGGACCGACATCCCGCTGGGCAGTCCGATCGCCGGCCGGACCGACGACGCCACGGACGACCTGGTCGGCTTCTTCATGAACACCCTCGTCATGCGCACCGACGTGTCGGGCGATCCGACCTTCGCGGAGCTGCTGCAACGCGTCCGACAGACGGATCTGGCGGCCTACCACCACCAGGACCTGCCGTTCGAGGCCCTGGTCCAGGCCCTCAACCCCGAGCGCTCGACGACCCGCCATCCGCTGTTCCAGGTGATGGTCACGGTGCAGAACAACGCCGAGGCGGTCGAGGCGTCGTCATGGGACCTCGCCGACGTGGACATGTCCCCCATGACGATGGAGTCGCAGACGGCGAAGTTCGACCTGACGTTCGAGTTCGGAGAGATCCACCGCGCGGACGCCACGCCCTTCGTGGACGGCGCCGTGGAGTATCGGTCCGACTTGTTCGACAGGTCGACCGTCGAAGGGTTCGTCGCCCGCCTGATGCTGATTCTGGAAGCGGTGGTGGCGAATCCGCGCGTGCCGATCGGGCAGATCGACGTGCTCACGGATCTCGATCGCCGCCGCCTCGCGGAGTGGAGCGACACCGACCTGCCGCTGCCGGACCTGACGATTCCCGGCTTGATCGAAGCGCAGGCGGCACGGTCGCCGGAGGCCGTGGCGATCGTCTGCGGCGCGGTGGAGCTGACGTATGCCGAACTGAACGCGCGGGCCAACCGGCTGGCCCACCGGCTCTTGCGCCGGGGAATCGGGCCGGAGCAGGTCGTCGCGCTGGCCGTGGGCCGCTCGGCCGAAATGGCGGTCGCGCTCCTCGCGGTCCTCAAGACCGGTGCGGCCTACCTGCCGATCGACCCCTCCTATCCGGCCGACCGGATCTCCTTCATGCTCGCCGACACCGCGCCGGCGGTTCTGCTGCTCACCGCTGAGACGGCTGAGGCTCTGCCGCAGACGACCTGCCCCCGAATCCTGGTGGAGGCGCAACAGGACGACGGGTCGGCGGCGGATCCGGGCGACCGGGATCGCGTCCTTCCGTTGCGCCCGGAGCATCCGGCGTACGTGATGTACACGTCGGGGTCCACCGGGCGGCCCAAGGCCGTGGTGCTGCCCGGCCGTGCTCTCCTGAACCTCGTCCTGTGGCACGTGTCCGTGTCACCGGCCGGGCCGACGGTGCGGACCGCGCAGTTCTCCGCGCTCAGCTTCGACGTCTCGGCCACGGAGATCCTCTCCACCCTGAGTCGCGGCGGTTGCCTGGTCGTTCCCGCCGACGACACTCGGCGGGATCCGGAGCAGTTCGTCCGCTGGCTGCGCGACCACCGAATAAGCGAGCTCCACGCACCCAACGTGATGATCGACGCGGTGTGCGAGGCGGCCGCCGAGGCCGGACTCCTGCTGCCGGATCTGCTGGAGATCGCGCAGGCGGGTGAGGCGCTCGTGCTGTCCGAGCGGGTCACCGCCTTCCATCGGGCGGTGCCCGGTAGGCGCTTGCACAACCACTACGGGCCGACTGAGACGCACGTGGTGACCGCCTACTCCCTGCCATCCGACGTCCGGGACTGGCCGGCCACGGCGCCGATCGGGTCGCCGATACCGAACGCCCGGGTGCATGTGCTCGACGGCATGCTCCGGCAGGTGCCGCCGGGGGTGACCGGCGAGCTGTACGTCGCCGGAGAGGGGCTGGCGCGGGGCTATCAGCGGCGGCCGGGACAGACGGCCGAGCGGTTCGTCGCCGACCCCTTCGGCCCCGCCGGGACCCGGATGTACCGGACCGGGGACCTGGCCCGCTGGAATCCCGCGGGTGAGCTGGAGTTCCTGGGCCGTGCCGACGGACAGGTGAAGCTGCGGGGGTTCCGGATCGAGCCGGGCGAGATCGAGGCGGTGCTGCTCCGTCATCCGGACGTCGCCCAGGCCGCGGTGATCGTCCGCGAGGACCGGCCCGGCGACAAGCGCCTGGTCGCGTACGTGGTGTCGGCCGCCGCCCACGAGCTGGTCCCCTCGCGGGTACGCGGTTTCGTCGGCGAGTCCGTGCCGGAGTTCATGGTGCCGCTGGTCGTCGAGGTCGAACGGTTGCCGCTGACGCCGAGCGGGAAGCTGGACCGGCGCGCGCTGCCGGCCCCCGTCCTCGACGGGGCCGCCGTCTCGGACGACGAGCCGCGCACGCACCGTGAGGAGGTCCTGTGCGGGCTGTTCGCCGAGGTCCTGGGTGTGAGCCGGATCGGGATCGACGACGACTTCTTCGACTTCGGCGGACATTCGCTCCTGGCCAGCAGGCTGGTGTCGCGGGTGCGGTCCGTCCTGGGCGTGGAACTGGCGATCCGGACGCTGTTCGAAGCGCCGACGGTCGCGGGGCTGGCGAGCCGGCTCGACCTGGTGCCGGGCGACTCGTTCGCGTCGCTGCTCCCGCTCCGGGCTGAAGGGGAACTCCAGCCGGTCTTCCTCGTCCATCCGATCGGCGGGTTGAGCTGGTGCTACTCGCGGCTCCTGCCCCACATCCCCAAGGGACGCCCGGTCTACGGTCTGCAGTCCAGCGGCTATTCCGAAGCGGATCAGCGGCCGGAATCGGTCGCGGAGTTGGCGATCGAGTACGTCGCCATGCTTCGGCAGGTGCAGCCTGAGGGGCCCTACGCCCTGGGGGGATGGTCGTTCGGCGGAACCGTCGCGCAGGAGATGGCCGTGGTTCTGGAGGAGCTCGGGGAGTGCGTGTCGCTTCTCGTGCTCTTCGATGCCGGTCCCGCGCTGGGCCGCGGCCGCGAGACCGGCGACGATGTGCCTGAGGGCCTGCTAGAGCTCGTCGAGCAGTCGATCCGCGGGGTTGCCGGACAGACGCTCGGCGAGCTCTCCGGCTCCCGGATCAGCCGGCTGTCGGAGACGACGCGGTACTGCTTGGGGCTGCTCGCGGAGCATCGGACGCGGATGTTCGGCGGAAGCATCGTCAGCATCGAGGCGGACGGCTCCCAGCGGATCCGGGACGAGCTCGGAGTCGACTGGACGGCGTTCGCCAAGGGCGCTGTGACGACCCACGCCGTCGACTGCGTGCACGAGGAAATGATGGATTCCGTCCCGGTTCGCCGGTACGGGCCGATTCTCTCCGATCTGTTCTCGCGCCCATGAGAATTCGTTCCTCGCCAATCATTCCGGGCCAGCAAAGGAAAGCCATGACAGTGCACGAGCTCGCTTATGTCGAACTGTATGTCCACGACCGGCCCGCGGCGGTGGAGTACCTCGTATCCTCGTTCGGTTTCGTCGAAGCGGGACACTGTGACGGAACCGACAGCGGGTCCACCTTTCTGCGGCAGTCGCAAGTCGGCCTCGTGGTGACGTCCGGGCCCGCCACGGAGGGCTTTCTGGCGGAGCACGGAGACGGCATCGTCGACATCGCGTTCGTCTGTGCCGACGTGGCCGCGGTCCGGGACGCGGCGGTGGCGGCGGGTTCGGAACTCCTGGGACCGGCGACGGTTTCCGGTATCGGGGGCCTTCGCCACACCCTGGTCCCCAGGACCGGCGACTCCGGATTCCCCGACGGACGTGCTTGGATCGGCGTCCCGTCCGGGGGATCGCCACGGCCGGCGCAGCGGATCAGCGAGATCGACCACTTCGCCGTCTGCGTGGAGGCCGGGGCACTGGACAAGGCGGCGGACTTCTACTGCGAGGCGTTCGGGCTCAAGAGGTACCACAGCGAGTACGTCGCTGTCGGGGAGCAGGCGATGGACTCTGTCGTCGTCCGTGACGCGTCCGGCACGGTGACCTTCACGATCCTCGCCCCGGACGCGACGAAGAAGCCCGGCCAGGTGGACGCGTTCCTGGAGAGGAACGGCGGCGCGGGCGTGCAGCACGTCGCGTTCCTGGTGGACGACATCGTCGGATCCGTTCGCGAGTTCCGGAGCCGGGGGGTCGCGTTCCTGTCGACCCCGGACAGCTACTACGACATGCTCGCCGCGCGAGTGGGCGAACTGAGTGAAGCCGTCGCGGACCTGCGCGATACGCACGTACTCGCCGACCGGGACGAGTGGGGCTATCTCCTGCAGCTGTTCTCGCGTTCCCCTTACGTCCGCAACACGCTGTTCTTCGAGCTCATCCAGCGGCGGGGCGCCCAGGGGTTCGGCACGGCCAACATCCGGGCGCTCTATGAAGCGGTCGAGCGCGATCGGGTGGCCGCCGGATGAGCTTCGGCCGCCATCCCGGGCCGCTCGATCTGGCCGACTTCGCCGATCTCGCCCGCGCCCGGTTGGATCCGGAGGTCTGGGACTTCATCGAGGGCGGGGCCGGGCAGGAGCGGACCCTCGCCGCCAACACCGAGGCCTTCGACCAGATCGGTCTGCGGCCCCGGGTTCTGGCCAACCGCTCCCGGCCCGATCCCTCGGCGAAGGTTCTGGGCGAGGACTGGACCGCGCCGTTCGGGATCGCCCCCACCGCCTACCACACCCTCGTCCACCCGGAGGGCGAGGCGGCCACGGCCCGGGCGGCTGCGGGCTTCGGCGTACCGCTCACGGTGAGCACGTTCGCCGGCCGGCCGTTCGCGGACATCGCACGCGGCACGACCGGGCCGCTGTGGCTCCAGGTGTACTGCTTCCGGGACCGCGCGGTCACCCGTGATCTGATCGCCGCAGCCCATGACGCCGGGTTCCGGGCCTTGATGCTCACGGTCGACGCGCCGCGGTTGGGCCGTCGGCTGCGGGATGTGCGCAACGGCTTCCAGCTGCCGCCGGGCGTCGTCCCGGCGAACCTGCCGGCCGGTGACTACTCCCATCCCGGCAGCCATGCGGCGACCGAGTTCGAGCCCTTCCTCGACTGGTCGACCTTCGACTGGCTGCGGTCGATCAGCCCGCTGCCGGTGCTGGTCAAGGGGATTTTGCGCGGCGACGACGCTCGGCTCGCGGTCGGGGCCGGGGCTGACGGGATCGTCGTGTCCAACCACGGCGGCCGACAGCTCGACGGCGCGCCCGCGACGCTGCGCGTGCTGCCGGAGGTCGTCGAAGCGGCCGGTGCCGCGTGCCCGGTGCTGCTCGACGGCGGCGTCCGGCGCGGGAGGGACGTCCTGGCCGCGCTCGCCCTGGGCGCGGACGCCGTGCTCCTCGGCCGGTCGGTGCTGCACGGGCTGGCCGTCGCCGGGGCCGAAGGCGTGCGGCAGGTGCTGGACATCATGCACGCCGAACTCCTCGACGCGATGGAGTTGGCGGGTGTCGACTCCGTGGCGCAAGCCGACCCGGAAACCGTGTGGTCCTCGGACGGGCCGGTGCGGATCGCGAGCCCGCCGGCACCGCAACTACCGCAGGCCCAGGCTCTTCCGGCTCAGTCACCGCAAGGTCGGCCGCTGCGCAAAGAAGCCCTGCACGCCAGCGTGTCGGATCCGGTTCTGGACACGATGAACTTCCTGAACGAGATCACGGCCCGCTACCCCGATGCCATCTCATTCGCACCGGGCCGGCCCTACGGCGCCCTCTTCTCGACCGAGAAGGTCTTCGAGCACCTGCAGGGCTATCTGGACCACTTGCGGCGTTCCGGCCAGTCGCCCGAGCAGACCCGCGACGCGCTGTTCCAATACGGCCCGGCGGCGGGGCAGATCAGGGAGGTGATCGCGGCGTCACTGCGCGCGGACGAGGGCATCGACGTCTCGCCGGAGGCGATCGTGGTCACCGTCGGCTGCCAGGAGGCCATGTTCCTCGCGGTGCGCGCCCTCATCGCCGGGCCCGACGACGTCCTGCTGGTCGCCAGTCCGTGTTACGTCGGCATCGCCGGGGCGGCTCGCGTTCTGGACGTCACGATCCGCCCGGTGGAGGAGCGTGCGGACGGTCTGTGGCCGGCCGATGTGGAAGCGGCTGTGGCAGGCGAACGAGCTCGGGGCCGCAACCCGCGCGCGTTCTACGTCGTTCCCGACCACTCCAACCCTTCAGGGACCACGATGTCCCTGGCCGCGCGCCACGAGCTGATCGCGGTCGCGCGCCGCCTCGGTATCCTGATCCTGGAGGACAGCCCCTACCGGCTGGTGAGCCCCGGGGCCCAGCTGCCGACGCTGAAGTCCCTGGACCCCGGCGGCACGGTCGTCCACCTCGGGTCGCTGTCGAAGACGCTGTTTCCCGGCGCCCGAGTCGGTTACGCGGTCGCCGATCAGGTGGTCGTGGACAGCGCCGGCGGCACGTCGCTGTTGGCCGACGAGCTGGCGAAGCTCAAGAGCATGATCACGGTGAACACGCCGACGCTCAGCCAGGCCGTCGTCGCGGGGATGCTGCTCAGCGCCGATACTCGCGCCTCCCGGCTCACCGTCGAGTCCAGCGCGCACTACGGCGAGGCGATGGCCGCGACGCTGCGCGCTCTGGACCGCCACTTCCCGCCAGAGCGTCGAGCCGCGCTCGGCGTGCACTGGAACCGGCCCGAGGGCGGGTTCTTCCTGACGCTCTCAGTCCCCTTCCGCGCGGACGAGGCGGCACTGGCTCGTTCGGCCCAGGACTTCGGCGTCATCTGGACCCCGATGGCGTACTTCCACCCGGACGGCGGCGGCCAGCGCACCATCCGGCTCTCCGTCAGCTATCTGACGCTCGACGACATCGCCCAAGGCGTCGAACGGCTGGCCCGCTTCGTCGCGGCGGAATCGTCAGCCGGCCTTGAGGAAACAACAGAGGTCCCGCAGCCAAACCTCATCTGATCACCTCCCACGTGCTAGCCGGCGCGGTTCACCGCTCACGTCCGCCTGACGAACTTGTCGTAGAGCGCCATGCAGGTGTCGACCCCCAAGTCGATCAGCTCTTCGATCGATCCGTACCGCTGCCCCAGCGTCCACTCCGCCAGCAGTTCGTTGAGCCCGCCGACGATCATCGCCGCCACCATCGACAGCCGCGGCGTGATCGGCTCGCCGGAGTGGGGCAGCACCGTCGCCGCGATGAGGCCGGCGAACTCGTTCACGACCGCGCGGCGGCGTTTGTCCAGCTCCGCGCTGACCCCGACCGATTCGAACAGCAGCACCCTCGCCACGCGCGGGTCGTCCGCCAGTGCCCTGATGAAGGTGCGCAGCCCCGCGCGGGCCTGCCCCTCCAGGGTTCCGGGCGCCTGGGCCACCGCCGAGAACGTCGCGTCGCGGACCGTGGTGAACACGTCCTCGTAGACCGCGCTGAGCAGTTCGCGCTTGTCGGCGAACGACTCGTAGAAGTGACGTTCCGTCAGTCCCGCCTGGCGGCACAGCTGACGGATCGAAACTGCGTGGTGGCCCTTGGTGCCGAACAGATCGAAGCCGGCTTCGACCAGTCGGGTGCGCCGGTCCAGCAGGCGCTCGGAGGCGTCCAGGCCGCGATAGCGGCGGGTCTCTAGCTCGGCCATGCGCTTGTGTCCGCCATACGGCCTGCTCCGATTCGATAACACAGTGTATTGACTTATCGCATCGTAGAACCGACACTTCGTGTTGTCACTTGGCCCGGCCGGTCCGGACCGGGCCGGGTTCCGGCCGGGGAGAGCCCGCTATGTCAGCACACGAACGTCTCGACGGTACGGTGGTGGCGGTCACCGGGGCGGCCCGGGGCGTCGGCCTGGCCACCGCCCGGCGGCTCGCGGCTGCCGGCGCGGCCGTGGCGTTGGGCGATCTGGACGCCGACGCCGTGAAGGCCGCCGCCGAGAGCATCGCCGCCCGGACCGGGGCGATGACCGTCGGCATCCCGCTCGACGTCACCAACCGGCCGTGGTTCGCGGCCTTTCTTGATGACGCCGAGAAGGCCCTCGGCCCGCTGGACGTCCTGGTCAACAACGCCGGGGTGATGTGGGCCGGGCCGTTCGCCGAGGAGCCCGACGCCGTCGCGGAGCGGCAGTTCGGCGTCAACGTCTTCGGCGTCCTGCACGGCATGAAGCTGGTGCTGCCGCGGATGCGCGAGCGCGGTTGCGGCCATGTCATCACCATCGCCTCCGCCGCCGGGCGTATAGCCCCACCCGGGCAGGCCTGCTACGCCGCGACGAAGCACGCCGTCTACGGCTACTGCGCCGCGGTGCGCGAGGAGTTGTGCGGCACCGGCGTGCACCTGTCGGTGGTGCTGCCGGGCGTGGTCGACACGTCGTTCGCGGCCGGCCCGGCGACCGGTGCCGCGAGCCGGCGGCTGACGCCCGAGCAGGTCGCCGAGGCGGTGCTCGGCGTCGCGCTGCGGCCGCGGTTCGAGGTCTGGGTGCCGGGTCGCAACGGGATCGTCGTGCGGCTGGCGGCGCTGCTGCCCCAGCGGGCCCAGGACGCGCTGTACCGCGCCCTGGTCCCGAATCAGCTGCGCACCGACCCTCTTGCGGGTCTCGCCTATGAGTCGTCAGTGTTCTGCGATAGCGAGTTCGGCGACGCCGACGAGATTAGATGACCGTGACGCCGGAACCCGCGAGCCCCGTGGCCGAACTCCGCAAAGCCAGCCGTACGTCCTCGTCGTGACGTGCGGCGGTGAGCAGCACCCCGCCGAACAGGTCGAGCAGGTACAGGTCGGCCTTCGGCGGCCTGGCCGCCGGCAGCCAGTCCCGGCAGGAGACCTCTACTTGAGCGATCCAGCCGCGGATCGCAGTACGCAGCTCGGCCGGCGGCTCGGGCACGACCAGCGCGTCGACGATCAGCCGCAGCAGCTTGTCCCGCACGCCGTCCAGGATCGCCTGGTCCTCGCCCTCGCCGGGCCCGGCGCCGTGCCGCACCAGCGCGCCGAACCCGATCGGGTTCCGCTCGACGTAGTCCAGGTAGGCGCGCAGCCCGGCCAGCAGCCAGTCCTGCGGGGCGTCCCGCGAGGCCTCGATGACCACCGTGATCAGCTGGTCCGCGGCGTGTTCGAGGGCGGCTAGGAAGATCCCGTACTTGCCGCCGTAGTAGTGGTAGAGCAACGGCCGCGAGACGTCGGCGACCTCGGCGATCTCGTCCACCGACACGTCGCCGTACGGCCGGGTGTTGAACAGGTCGAGCGCGACCGTGATCAGGGCCTGCCGCCGGTCGTCCGGGGCCATCCGCCGGCGCGGGCTGCGGCCCGGCCGGCCGGCTGGCGCGGATGGCTCAGTCTTGCTCACAGCCACGACACACCCCTTGAAAATGGAGCCCCGTCCGCGTGGCGAACCTTGTTGACGATTCGTCAATAGGACAGTAGCTTGACTGACGACCTGTTCGCCAGGCCCATCCCTGAGGACGGCGGCGATGCACATCACGTTCATCGCGGGGCGCGATCTGGCCCATCCGCGCGCCGGCGGTTCGGAAATGCTCGTAGACCACCTCGCCATGGGCCTGGTCGCCCGCGGCCACCGGGTGACCCTGGTGTGCGGCGGCCGGACCGGCGAGCGCGTCTACGACGTGGTCCGCAACGGCGGCGACTTCAGCCAGTTCCTGAAGGCCCCGCTCACCGTCCGACGGCACGCGGCAAGCCACATCGACCGCCACATCGACGTCGTCGTCGAGGTCTGCAACGGCCTGCCCTACCTGGCCCCGCTGTGGTGGCGCGGCCCGGTGGTCTGCCTGGTGAACCACGTGCACGCGGATTTGTGGCCGGTCCGCTACCGTCCCCCGGTGTCGGTCGCCGGGCGCTATGCCGAGACCGTCGTGATGCCGCGTGTCCATCGAGGCAACCTCTTCGTTGCGGTGTCGCCGTCGACCGCGCGGGAGCTGGAGGGCATCGGCGTTGATCCGGATCGTATCAGGATCGTGCTCAACGGCGTGGACCGACCGGCGCACGTATTGGCCGAGTCCGGAGAGCCGCTGTTTGTGGCGTTCGGCCGCCTCGCCGATTACAAGCGACTGGACCTGTTGCTGCGCCTGTGGGATCGAGTGCGGCCGGTCACCGGCGGCCGGCTCGCCATCGCCGGCGACGGCCCGGAGCGGGAACGGCTGGAGGGTTTGGCCGGCCCCGGCGTGGAGTTCACGGGACGGCTGTCGGAGCGCGACAAGCACGCCCTGCTGTGCCGGGCCTGGCTGCTGCTGCACCCGGCGCAGATCGAGGGCTGGGGCCTGGTCATCACCGAGGCGGCGGTGCGCGCCACCCCGGCCGTGGGCTTCGACGTGCCGGGCGTGCGCGACGCGCTGAACCATGGCCGGACCGGGCTGCTCGCGGGCACCGAGGGCGGCTTCGCCTCGGCGTGGGCCACGCTGGCGCTGGACGGCCGACGGCGTCACGCCATGGGGGAGGCGGCGGCTGCCGGAGCATCGGCGCTGCCGTGGTCCTCGACGGTGTCGAACTTCGAGTCCGTGCTGGCCGAGGCGGTGGAGCGGCGCCGGCCGGTGTGACGGCGGGGGAGCGGGAGGCGGAAGCGGAGGGGGCGGGGCGCGCCGGCGTGCTTTCCCGGAGCATGCGATGCACTCGGATACGGTGCGGGCTGGAGCGAGGGTTGGGGCGCGGGCCGGGTTGGCTGCGCCGCGGCCCGGGCTGCCGGCGGCGGGGGCCGGGTCGGCTGCGACCGGGACGGGGCCGGCTGCGACGGTGCGGGAGAAGCCTCGGAGGTTCCCTGCATGACCGCGAGCGAGAGCAACGCGACGCCGAATCCGGCGAGCCGGAGCACCAGGCGTGGCAGCGTATCCGGCAGATGCTCGCCGAACACCGGTGTCCCGGCCGCGGTGACCGCGACGTTGCCGGCGACCACCTGCGCAGGCAAGAATGCCGCCGCACGGCTGCGTTGCAGCGCTATCTGCGTCATGCCGAGCATCAGCGCCCCGGCGATCCCGAACACCGCGACGTATCCGAGCAGACCGGCCGGCGAACCGTGCCGCACGAGGTACGCCGCCGTCGCCTTGGCGCTCAGCCCGCCGACCGCGTTCATCAGGCCGACGGCGACGCCGTACAGCACGCCGGTGCGAGCCGTCAGGAACACCAGCACCGAACCCGCCGCGAGACCGGCCACGACGATGGTCCATATGGCGGCGTGCTGCTGGACTCCCGCCTTGTCGGTACGCGAGTCGAAGGACAGGGCGAGCAAGGCGAAGGCCACACCGACGACGACCAGGCCCCGCCGCTCGGCCGATCGCAGCGGCTCGGCGAGCACTACCGCCGCGACGACCAGCACCAGGGCCAGCCCGACCACGAACAAAGGCTGCGCGACCGACAGCGGCAGCAACGCGAGCCCATATGTATAGAGTCCCGCGCCGAAGAGCAGCAGCACGAAACCCAGCGCCCACAACGGACGACCGAGCAGCGTGCGCGCCATCTGGAGCGGACGGCGCAGGTCCAGGGGTGGCAGCCGGTCCAGTGCGCGCTTCTCGACGATGAGGCCGGCGTTGTTGGAGATCGCCGCGCCGAGGACCGCCGTGACGCCGACGATCATGTCGCTCCCTCCGCGAGCCCGCACGGGTCGGATCGGCGCGCCGGGCCTTCGCAGGCCGGGCCTGTGCGCGCCGGGCTTGCTTGACGTGCCTGCGCCGCATCCCCGCGGCCAGATCCGCACGGCCCCGGTCCCAGCCGCCTCAAGGCGACTGAGCAGGCTTCTGCCGCACGGTGAGCGCCGCCCCGAGCGCCACCACCGCGAGCACCTGCGCGGCCGGGCCGAAAGCCCCGGCGCCGGGCGTCGGTCCGTTCCCCGTCGTCGCGACGCTGCTGACCGACGCCGGCGCCGGTCCCGGGACCGCCGCCACGGCACTGCGCGCCGGCGCCGGTCCGCTCACTGAGACCGCGGCGATGATCCCGGCGGCGGCGAAGCCCGCGAACGCCAGTACCGGCAGGATCCACGCCCGGTACCGCCCGAGCAGGAACAGCACCGGCGCGGCGATCGCGACCGGCCCCGCGACCAGCGCGAGCAGTATCGTGGCGCCGACAACCACTGTCCACGGGCCCCACGCCGCTGCCGCGTCCGACGCCCCGAGCCCGTCCCAGCGCCCGATGCCTCCGGCGAGCAACGTCAGCCCGACCAGCAGCGCCGCCACCGCGATGCCGAGCAGCAGCGTCAGCCGGTAGCCGGTGGCCGGTGTGTACGTCAGCGTGACGAGCCCGCCGGCACCGGCGGGAATCTCATAGCCCTGCTGCCACCCGTCGAGCCGCACCGGCGTCAACTGGCGTCCGTCCAGGCTCGCGGCCCAACCCTTCGCCTGGTTCTCGTGCACTTCGAGATACGCCGCGTCGCCCGGCCCGACATCCACGCTCCGGTTCTCGGCACTCCACGAGGCGATATCGACGGTACGAGGCTGCGATCCCGAGGCCGGCGTAGACGGGGCCGAGGAAAGCGTCACGTCGCTCACCGCAAGTAGCCCGCCCGACCCCGGCGCCGTGATCCGATGCGTACCCGCGCCGAACGAGACCGTCGTATTGCCAGGACACAGATGCACGCTCACAGGCGTCCGATACAGCAAGTCGCCCAGTGTGCCGGAGGCAGAGGTCGGATAGCTCTTGCCGTCGACCGAGATATCAGGACCCTGCCCGCACGGCAGCTGGAACGGCGCGTTCACGTCCGTCGCTGCCGACCGCAGGTCCGACAGCGCCGGAACGTAGATCTCCGACAGCCCCAGCGGCAGGTTCCGATCCGCCCCGGCCACCGGGTCGTAGAGCTCGACCTTGGCGATCGACGGGAACGTGATGTCCAGCTGATCCGTGCTCAGCGCCGGGAAAGTCACAGTCCCATCCGGACCGACCTGCGCGTCACGCGTCCCATCGGGGCTCGCGATGTGCACGCTCAACGGCGCCGCCGCATATCCGGCCGGACTGATCAGCGTCATCGTGGTGATACTGCGCTTCCCGTTCCACGCCATATGGACCTCCGGATGGTCGTCCCCGGCCAGCCATCCCGTCAGGTACGACCCGTCGACCAGGTTCCGCGGCCGGAACGCGGGCAGGTCCCCCAGCGACGGGCTCGCAGTGATGCTCAGGCCTGTCGGCTTGGAGACCCCGTCCAGGAAGGAGTCCAGAGACGGACCGGCGACGGACACCGCCGCCAACGTCGCGGTGAAGCCGGCCGGCGCGTCGAGCGTGAACTGCCGGTACAGTCCGGACTCCGGATCGCCGGCCGAGTACAGCGTCTGACCACTCACCTGCCGGTGGAACGACAATGTGACGTCGCGCCCCGCGGTGCTCGCGTCGTGCGGCGCCTGAATGTACCGCGTGACGTGCACGCCCGGGATGCCGAAGTCGACGATCCCGGCGCCGAACCCGCCCGGCACCCCGCCCCGCGCACCCTCGATCGTCACCCGCAGCTTCGTGGTCGGCCCCGGCGGCAGCGCCAGCGGCTGACTGTCCGGGGTCGCGGACACCGCGTCGCTGACAGAGCCCTGATCCGTGGCCACCCGCAACCGCGTGGCGACCGGCCGGAAGACGCTGTCGTCGAGCAGCTGCACGGTGATCTCGGACGACAGCGTCACCGGGTGGTCGAACGTGATCTGGACCCACTGGCCGACCGGCGTCGTCGGATCCCCCTCGGCCCACGCGGTCCCCGGATCCCCGTCGAAGGCGTTGACCGGGTCGTACTCCGGCGACTGCAACAGCCACGAACCGAAGGTCGAGGCCTGCACCGAAGCCGCCCCGTCCAGCACCGCGACGCTCTGGTGCTCGACGCCCGGGAACGGAAGGATCTGCCGCGGCGCTTTGCCCGCGCTCCCATCCTGCCGACCCGGTGGACTGGTCTCGGTGGCCGTGTACGTATAGGAAGCGTTGTCACGCGCCAGACTGAACGTCGTGTCTTCCCGCCGCAAACCATCGGTCACCAGCAGCGGGGCACCCGCCCCGAGTGGATCGGCCGCGGTCACGTCACCGCTGAGCCGCACCGCCTTGCCGTCGATCAGCCCGCTCCCCGCCGCCTGCAGCAGCGACTCCGGACCCCCGCCGGCCTGCACGGTACTCGCGACCGGGAGCATGGTCACGGGCTGCGTCGGCCGGGCGGTCGGATCGGCGGCCTGGTAGATCTCGACAGCGTAGAAGCGCTCGACGGTCGCCGCGACGCCCAGCGGCATCCCCGGCTGGATCGGCGCGGCGGGCAGCACCGGTCCGAAGTGCGCGGCCTGGACGAAGCCTGACAAGTCCAACGTCCGGTGAACCAGCACCGGCGAGACGTAGTCGAACTGGCTCTGGTCCAGGTCGGAGCGGACCACGACATACCGCACGCCGGCGCGCGCCAGATACGCCGACAGCCCTGGGATCCGTTGCGCCGAAGAGAAGGCCGTCTCCAACCCGTCGAGCATCCGTTGCCCGCCGGGGCTGCCGATCGGCGCGATGTAGCGCTGCACCCACGGCGACTGTCCCAGCGGCTCCAAAGGCTCGTCGATCGGCGAGCCCCAACTGTAGAAACCGTGCGAGGCGGCCGGTTCCAGAAGCGCGTCCGTACGAGGGCTGTTCGCCGCGAGGAAGCCGGCGGTCTGACGCCAATAGTCCGGCACGGCGGTGAATGATCCGGACTGCAGGACACGGCCGGACAGATACGGCAGTGCCGTCCCGCACAGGCCGGCCACCACGACAACACCGGCCGCGACCGATATCAGGGGGCGTACTCGCGGCACCTCGAACGAAGCGAGCAGATGTGCCGCCCCGAGCGCGAGCACCAGCCCGATCAGCGGCTCGAACTTGTAGACGTTGCGGAACGGCGCGGCCGGGCCGTCGAGCAGCCGCTGCACCGCGGCGTGGAACGGCCCTCCGAACGATCCCGCGTAGCCGGCCAGCGCGACCAGCGCCGCGACAGCCAGACAGGCCCGTAGCCACCGCGCCTCCGGCAGGTCCGACCGCGCGACCCCGGCCAGGCCGATCGCGGCCACCACCGCGGCGCCGGCGACCGCCGCCCAGGAGGCGACCATCACCCACCCGGCGACCAGGAACGGCGACCCGAAATGCAGATACGCGGTCCAGTTGCCGGCGCCGCGCAGCGCCGCCGTCGCGGACATGGTCTTGGTCGCGGTGCGCGCGGTCTCGATGTAGGGCAGGAAATTGAATCCGTAGCGACCCATGTAGAGCAGGGGAGCGAGCCACCACAGCACCGCGGCGCCGACGCACGGGATCCACCACAGGATCAGAACTCTGCGGCGCGCGCCCGAGGTGCGGGTCACCAGGAACAGGAACGGCGCGATCAACGCCAGCAGCGTGATCACCCCGTTCACCCCGCCCATGCACAGCACCGCGAACCCCGACCGCGCCGCCGCGGCCACCGGATTCCCGCCACGCGAGCCCTTGACCAGCGGCAGGATCGCCCACGGCACCAGCGCGACCGGCAGCACCGCCGCCGACGTCGAGCCGATCAGGATCGTGAACGTCGGCCACAGTCCGTAACAGAGGCCTGCGATCAAGCGGGTTCGCGGCGAGCCGATCCCCAACGCCTCGGCGAGCCGGACCAGACCCCAGAAGCCCGCGGCCACGATGAGCGACATCCACAGCCGCTCGGTGATCCAGACCGGCACGCCGACCAGCTTGGCCAGGGCGTAGAACGGCGCCATCGGGAAGGCGTAGCCGACGTACTGGTCGTCGAGTCGGCCCATCGACTCCAGCGGATTCCACAGGTGCCACAACCGGCCCAGGAAACCGGCCGGGTCGACGTCCACGCCGAGCTTGGTGTCGAAGACGATCCGTCCCGGCGCCTCGTTGAGCAGGGCGACCAGCGCGGAGGCCCAGACCGCGAGCAGCCAGCGGCGGCGGACCGCGCGGCCGCCCGGATCCGGCGCCGCCGCGCTGCCTGGCCGGGACAGGACCGTACCGCTCGCGACGCTCACCGCTGGGCTCCTCTCGTAAGGACCGCGCCTGGAGACGCTATTGTCGTGTTGACACTTCGTCAATACGCTCGCTCATATGAGCACTGCGAAACCGCACAGAACCCTGATCTGGCTCCTCGCCGCCGCGCTCGCCGGATCGGCGACCGCCTGGGGCGCCGCCGCACTGGTCGTCAAGGTCGGCGACCCGCGGCCGCAGAACCACGACGACCCGCTGTACAGCTACCAGTCCCCGCGCTGACCGAGACCGCATCGGCCGATCACCTCCAGCACGGCGTCGGCGATGGCGTCCGGGCGGTCGATCGGCATCAGGTGCGCCGAGTCCTCGATCTCGCGATGCTCGGCGCCGACGACCGACGCCAGGAGGCGCTGATGCTCCCGCCACCGCCGCACCGCCGCCGGGTCCTTGCGCGGGCCGGTCGCGGACAGGACGAACGCCGGCACCTGCGGCATCGGGTGGCCGCCACGCAGCATGCCGAGTTCGGCCGCCATGTCGTAGCAGGTGGCCCGTTCGATCATCGCCGCGGTGACCGTGGCGCCGTGGCAGAACGCGCCGTGGGTGTGCCGCGCGTCGGCGGTCTCGACGCCCCGCCGGGACTGCGTCCGCACGCCGAGTTCGCGCAGGCTGGGCCCGAGGAGCTGGCTGGCCCCGACGCGTTGCGCGATGGCGCCGCAGGTGCGCGCGATGCGCAGCTTCAGCTCGCGGTGGCGCCCGAACCGGTCCACGGGCTCGCAGGCGGACTCGGTGAGTACGAGCCCTGCGGTCAGCTCGGGATACGTCCGGGCGAACGCCTCCCCGAACAGCCCGCCGAGCGAGTGCCCGACCAGCGTGTACGGCCCCGGCAGGCCGAGCCCGCGAAGCAGGGCACGCATCCGGTACGCCTCGCGCGAGGCGGTCGGGGGCCGGGGATCCGGCGCGCTCCAGCCCAGGCCCGGCCGGTCGAAGCGGACGACGTGGCAGCGGTCGTCGAGCAGCGGCGCCACCGCGTCCCAGCTCAACCAGGCCCCGCCGAGCCCGGAGCACATGAGGACCACCGGGGCGTCGACCGGACCGGAGCGCACCACGTGCAGCACGACCCCGCCGATCCTGACGAACTCGCCCGGCGGGCGGGGCGGCCGGACCGGCTCTCGGGACACGTTCAGGACGAAACCGAGCATGGTGGGAGTGTGACGGTCTTGTTGACGAATCGTCAACAGCGTCGTACGGTTCCCACACCCGCCACCCTCGCAGTCCCTTGCGAGGCCCCTTGCGAGGACCGCACCGACCGCTCACCCGGGAGTATCCGTGCGCCGCCGACAAACCGCCAGCATCGCAGCCGCGACGGCGATCGCGGCGTTCTCCTTCACCCTCGCCCCGGTGCTGCGCTTCTGGACGCTGCCCCGGGTGCAGGTCGCGCCGCTGGACATCGACTCGACCGACGTCTCGGTGGGCACCGGCACGTATCTGGACCCCGCGACCGGCAGGGACACGGGCCCGGCGAAGATCACCATCACCCGGCACGTCGTCGGGAACGTCACCGAGGCCGAGCACACCGGCCACGCGGTCTGGGACATCGCCACCCGCACCGACACCCCGACCACGCTCACCGCGCAGGACCCCCGGCAGGCCTACAGCTTCAGCGTGGACCGCTGGGTCTTCGACCGGCACACCAACGAGCCGGTCGCCTGCTGCGGCAGCGACCCGCCGGTGGACGGCGAGGCCTACATGAAGTTTCCCTTCGACCTGGGCAAGCACGACTACGTGGTCTGGGACGCCACCGCGATGGAGGCCTACATCGCGCACTTCGACGGCACCCAGAAGGTGAACGGCCATCAGCTCTACCGCTTCGTCGGCGCGGTCCAGCCGGTCCGGATCGGCTCGCTGTCCGTGCCCGGCGGTGTCGTCGGACTCACCGGCACGGGCACCGTCGCGGCCGACGAGTACTACGCGAACCCCCGCGAGGTGACCCTCGTCGACCCGATCACCGGCGCGCCGGTGGCGGGCAGCAGCCACCTGCACATCACGCTGCGCCCGCCGGGCGGCGCCACCGACGCGGTCGTCGCCCTCGACGTCGACGTCTCCTCCGACGCCGCCACGGTCGCGACCACCTCCCGGCGCGCGGCCGACGACGACTCCCGGCTCACCCTGGTCGCCACCACCGGTCCGCTCACCTTGCTCGCCGTCGGCACGGCCGCCACGCTGACCGGCGTCGCGGTGGCGGCGGGCGGACGCCTGCGCCGACAGCGCCCGCTGCCCGATCCCGGCCCGGACCCGGATCTTGACCCGGATCCCGACCCGGACCCGGACCTCCGTCCCGACCCAGACCCCGTCGAGAGGCTCGCCACGCCATGACGATCACCACTCGGGCGCCGGCCGCCCCACCGTCGCAGCCCCCTGTCGTCGATCGCGTGGCCCGCGCCGTCGCGGCCCGCATCGCCGCCGCCGCGGCCGGCCCGCTCACCAGCGTCCTGGTCGTCGGCGCCGGCGGGCGCGCGACCGCCGAGGCCCTGCGAGAGCGGGGGAGCATCGGCGCGGTCCCCAGCGTCCTCGAACTCGCCCTGCCCTACGACAGCGGACCCCACGGCGGGCGCGAACCGCATGCGCCCGACGTGCTCGCCGACGCCTGCTGGCTGCCGCTGCCCGACGGCGCCGTGGATCTGTGCGTCTCCCGGACCCGGCTGGCCGCCGGACCGGATCCGATCGGCTATCTCGCAGAACTGATACGCGTCACGCGCCCCGGCGGACTGGTGGCCGTGCTCGGCGATCCCGACGAGACCAAGAACCTCGGCCGGCACCTGAAGACCCGCAAGGACATCGCGCGGATCCCCGGCCGGGGCTTCAACGCCCACCTGGTGCGCAGGCTCGCATGAGAATCCCCTTCACCTCCGTCGACGAGCTGGGCCGGGTCTTCGAGCGCCGGGCCGAGCCGAACACCGTGCACTTCGAGGTCCAGGTGCCGGGCCCGATCGACGCCGAACGGCTGCGTCACGCCGTCCGGGACGTCCTGGCTGTGCATCCGCTGCTGCGCGCGCGGCGCCGGGCGGCCGGGCCCACGCGCCGCTCCTGGTGGGAGATCGCCGAGCAGGCCGACCTGGACCCGGTGGAGGTCGGTACCGGGACGATCGACGCCGAACGGGAGCGGCTGTTCGCCGAACGCATCGCGCTGGAACACAGCCCACTGATACGCGTACGGCTGGTCAAAACGCCGGAGCGCGACGCCGTGATGCTCGGCGCGCACCACGCACTGTTCGACGGCGTCTCGTGTCTGCGGCTGATGCGTTCGATCGCCGCCGCCTACTCCGGGGAACCTGATCAGGTCCCGCCGATCGACCCGCTGACGATCCGCACCGCCACGCTGCCACCGCACCAGAGCCCGAATCAGGACCCACATACCGCGGTGCCCACGCGGCGATCGGCAAGGATCGCCCGCGACACTCACACGCCCGGCCCCGGCTACGGATTCGCCCTGCGCATCCTGGACACCGAGCCGACCGCCGCCCTGAACGCCGCCCGCCAGTACGGCGCCTCGGTGAACGACATGCTGCTCGCCGCGCTCTTCGAAACGGTGGCGACCTGGAACCGCCGCCACGCCACCGGCTACGGCCGCGTGACGATCACCATGCCGCTCAACGCCCGGCCGGCGCAGTACCGCGAGGAATTCCTCGGCAACCTGTCGCGGATCGTTTCGATCGGCGTCGCCGACACCGAGCGGGACGACACCAGGCAGCTGCTCGGCTCCATCGTCCGGCAGACCGCCGAAGCCAAGCGGTGCGCGAGCCCGCACGCGGCGGGCCTGGTCGGAGCCGTGCTGGGTGCCGGCCGTCTGCCGTACCCGCTGCGGCGCGCGCTGCTCGCCGCGGGCCAACTCGCCGCCGGCGGTGTCACCGACACGACGTGCCTGTCGAACATCGGGCGGATATCAGACGTCTTCTCCTTCGGCAGCGCCGCGGACCGGCTGTGGGCCTCCCCGCCGGCGCCGATGCCGCGCGGCTTGTCGGTCGGCGCCGCCACCTACCGAGGCCGTCTGCACCTGACCGTCCGCCACCGCCACGCCCTGCTCGACGCGTCCGCGGCCGAGGAGTTCGCGACCGTCCTCGTCACCCACGTGCACGACCTCGCCGCCGAGATCGCCACCCTCGCCGGAGCCACCGGAGCCCTGTCATGACGATGACCAGCCTGCGCGCCCTGTATGAGGACCCTGCGACCACGATCGCCTCGGGGCACGACCGGACGGTCCGCCAGATCGGCATGCTGACCGGGATCGTCCGCGCCGCGGGCCGGCCGTTGCGGATCCTGGACGTGGGGTGCGGCGACGGAGCCGCCACCGCGCAGGCCGCGCGGGCCTGCCCCGGCCACGAGGTGATCGGCATGGACTGGTCCGGCGAGGCCGTGAAACGGGCCGCCTCCTTCGGCCTGACCGTGGTACAGGGCTCGGTGGACTCCCCGGGCCTGCCGATCGCGGACGCGTCGGTCGATGTCGTGGTGTTCAGCGAGATCATCGAGCATCTGGTCGACACCGACGCGGCGCTCGGCGAGTTGCGCAGGGTGCTGCGACCCGGCGGGACACTGCTGCTGTCGACGCCGAACCTGGCCGCGTGGTTCAACCGGGGCCTGCTGGCGCTGGGGGTGCAGCCGCTGTTCAGTGAGGTGAGCTTGCGGGCCATCCACGGCCGGCCGGGCCGGGAGGTCGTCGGCCACCTGCATCTGTTCACGCGCCGCGCTCTGGTCAGTCTGCTGGCCGCGAACGGCTTTCGCGTGGAGCGGGTGGCCGGTGCCAGGTACCACGACGTTCCCGGCATTCTGCGGCCGCTGGACCGGTTGTTCCGGTGGCGGTCGACGACAGCCGCGATCCTGCTCGTCGCGGCGGTCAAGCCCGAGCCGATCACCGACCGCCGGTAGGCCCGCTATGCCCCTGGACCCTGCTCTGCTCGCCGTGCTCGCGTGCCCGATCGACAAGGGCCCGCTGGTGTACGTCGAGACGGAATCAGTGCTTTACAACCCTCGGTTGCGCCGTCTGTACCGCATCGAGAACGAGCTACCCATCCTGCTGCCCGACCACAGCGTCCCGGTCGGCGAGGCGGACCACGCGCGGCTGCTCCGGAGCGGGCGCTCCGGCTGACCGGTTGCGCAACCGGTCCGAAACCCTCCCGGCTTCTCGCCTCGACCTGCCGGGGCGACGGCAGGGACGAGAGCGTCGTTCGGCTCCGGGCCGGACGGCAGGCTCAATCAGCGTGCGTGCACTTCGAGGAAGGTACGCACCGCGGACTCCAGCGCGCCTTCGATCCAGGCCGGCTTGAGGCTGGTGTGCTCGCCCGCGAAGTGCACCCGGCCCTCGACCGTACGCGTGGCCGGGTGCAGTTCGTGCAGCTGGCCGGGCGTCACGACGACGGCCTCGCCGAGGGCGTAGCGGGCCCTGGCCCAGGACTGGGTGGCACCGACACCGGTGAACTCGGTGTAGACCTGCCGTCCGTAGATGCGAGCCATATCGTCCAGAGCGAGTGCGTAGCGTTCGCCGGGGGTCAGGGAGTCCCAGCGCATCGCGTCGTCCGACCAGCAGTAGGCCGCGAGCACCACGCCGCCGCGGGATCCTCGGGGCGCGTGTGAGGGGAAGTAGGTGAAGCGGCTCGGGTAGTCCGAGATGTTGCCGCCGCCGGTGAAGCCGCCGGGGCCGCGCTCCCAGAAGCGCGTCTTGAATTCGAGGAGCACCTTGGTCGCGCTGTCGTAGTGGAGTTCCTCCACCGCCCGCCGCTTGGGGTAGGACATCAGCGGCTCGAACTGGCAGAAGCGAAGGGCGCTGAAGGGGACGGCGATGATGGCGTAGTCGCCGTGGAAGGTCTCGACCGGGCCGATCGGCGCGCCGTCGCAGGAGTCCTCACTCCCTGATTCAGCGGTGGTCTCGATCGTCACTCCGCGCGCGTCCTGGACGAGCTTGGTCATCCTGCGGTTGGTGCGGATCCGGTTCTTCAGCGGGGCCGCGAGGGCGTCGGTGAGGGAAGCGGTCCCGTTCTCGAACTCCCAGTACCGGCTCGTCGGGTTGATCAGTGCGTGGTCGAACAAGGTCGGGATCAGCGAGTAGTGCAGGCGTGAGGTGAGGTTCTCCACGGTGCCGACGGCCTGCAGCCGGGCCGTGTCCCAGCCCTGGTTCTCGACGAGGTACCGCTGAGTGGAGTAGCCGTCGAAGTCACGCAGGAGCCGCGTCCAGCCGGCCAACTGCGTCGCGATCGGGGTGGTGCCGGGCACGAGCACGGGAGCGAACGCCGCGTTCGCCGCGGCCGTGGTCGTGGTGGCCAGATCCGTGCCGAACAGGCTGTTGAACGCGCTCGGATTCCGTGCGTACGCGCTCCGGGTCCTGGTCAGGCCGTTCGAGGTGATCAGGGACAGTCCGGTGGGCGGCGGCGGGCTGAACGCCGTTCCGCCCGGGCCGTTGGTCCAGGTCTCGCCGGTGAACGAGGTGTACGTCACCGGCGGGATCCGGCCGGTGGAGACCGCGCCGGGGGCGACGTCGGCGTTGTAGAACAGACGGCGGGTCAGGCCGAGCTTGTCGCCGAGCGCGAGGACGAGCGGGTGCGCGTCCGGCAGGCGCATGGCGCCGGCCTCGGCGTGCAAGTGCGGGTCGGAGAAGATGCCGCGGAAAGTCTTGATCCGCCCGCCGACCCGGTTGCCGTTCGCCTCCAGGATCACGACATCGTGCCCGGCTGCGGTGAGCAGGCGCGCGGCGGTCAGCCCTGCCGCACCGGCCCCGACGATCAGCACCCGCTTGCGGGCGGTCGGCGCGGGCATCCGGCCGTCGATCAGGATCTTGAGATAGTCGAGCTTGAGATCGCTCCGTTCGTCGTCGCTGACCAGAAGGACCTCGCGGGCCAGGTCCCGGGACGTCGCCTCGTCGCCGCCGCCGGGGTAGTCCGTCCGCGGTGCGGCTGCGGCGGCGTCGGAGGCGGGCAGGCCGAAGCCAGTGGCCACGGGCAGGCCCAGCGTGGCGGCGGCCGCACCCCCGACCAGCGCGCGCCGCGTCAGGCCGGTGCCCCCGCGCGGGTCGGCGCGTTCGGGACGCCCGGCGTTTTCGGGCAGGCCGAACTGACCCGATATCCTGTTTTTCACGGCGTTCTTCTCTCTGTTCTCTGTTAACGCAGACTGACTGCGAGGACGTACGTGCTGAAGTATCGACCCATTTCTCCACCCTGGGGTCAGTATGCGGCGGCATCGTCCATCGCAGCCATCTGCGCAACCGTAGTTTGCGATGGCGCGGCGCCTGCGGGACCGAACGCGACTCGGGGCGAAGCCGGTCGTCCCGGTCGGCTCCACCAGCCGGGCCGGCGACTCGGCGAAGTCGCTTTCGGTGATCAGTCGCGGTGACTACCCGCCGGCGTGGCCGCGTTCAGTCCCGGTAGACGGCCGGCGGCGGGGGTGGGACAGGACCGCCGAGCTGGCCGGGCCACTTCCGGTACAGGGCCGTCCAGCTGCCGTCGGCGCGCATCCGGTCCAGCACGCCGTTGACGAAGCGCACCAGGTCGACGCTGTTCGGGGCGATCCCGATGCCGTACGGCTCGGCTTCCAGGGCGGGCCCGATGACATGGGTCTGCGGGTCCTGCACCGCCAGCCCGATCAGAATGGCGTCGTCGGTCGAGATCGCGCCGACTTCTCCCTGCTCCAGCATGACCAGGCAGTCGGTGATGCCGTCCACGCCGACCGGGATGGGATGTCCGGCGGCGCGGGTTACCGTCTCCAGCGACGTCGAACCGGTCTCCGCGCACACCTTCCGGCCGCCGAGGTCGCTGAGCGACTTGTATGGCGAGTTCTTGTTCGTCAGGAGGCGCTGGGTGGCGGCGTAGTACTCGGTGGAGAAGGCGATCTGCTGCCAGCGGGCGCAGTTCTGGGTCATGGTGTCGACGACGATGTCCACCGACCCGTTGAGCAGGTCCGGGATCCGCTGTTCGGCGGTGATGGGCTTGAGCTGGACGTGCCCGGCGGCATCGCCGAAGAGCGCGGTGGCCACCGCGGTGGCGAGGTCGATTTCGAACCCTTCTATCTCGCCGTCGGCGGCGTTGAGATAACCGAACAGGTAGGTGTTCTCGTCCACGCCGACCACGAGCTTGCCCCGCGCCTGGATGCGGGCCATCGTCGATCCGGCCGGCATGGCGCCGGGCACGGGCATGGTCGCGGCCGGCCGGTAGGAGGCGACCGGGTTGCAGGCCGGCGGACTCGACCCCTGGGCGGTGGGCGGCGTCGGGCCGGCGCTGGAGACGTTCGCGGGCATGGGCGGCGACACCGGAGCGGCCGAGCCGATGACGGTCGCGCTCGCTCCGGTCGGGGTGCCGCACGCACACAGGAGCAAGGCCGCGGCAGCGATCAGCACGGTAAGTGGCGTCCATGCCGGCCGTACCGTTCGTGTCGCCCGCACAGTCCGTGCCGCCCGTACCGTCCGTGTCGTCAGCCGCGTCCGTGCCGTCGGTGGCGTCAGCTTCTCCGGCGCCATCAGGGCCGTCGGCTTGAGGCGTGTCACGGTTCTTCCTTTCTGTCGCCACCGCACCCGCGCAGGTGCCGCTATCGGTATTCGGCGAGGCGCCGGTTCAGGCCGTAGCCGGCCGCGCCGGCGGCCAGAACCGCGAGGACGATCTCGCCGGCGACCAGTCCGGACAGGTCCGCGGACGCCGCCCGGGTCTCGTCGACGAACGCGCTCTGCGTCCCGGTCATCTCCGCGTTCAGGTCGTCGGCGATGCGTGCGGCGTCGTCGGCTCCGGCGCCGAGGGCCGTCGCGACCGCGGTCCGGTAGTCGGCGGCGTCGGCGGCGGCCCGCACCCGCGTGTCCACCGCCGACCAGTCGCGCAGGCGCGTTGCGACGTCGTCCAGCTGCGCCGTCGGGGGCTTGACGCTCGCGGCCGCGCTGACGGCTGTCTTCAGCTGGGCGGTGAAGTCCTGGGTGTACGCCCCGGCGTCGGAACCGTGGGCGATGAGCGTCAGCGCCTCGTCGGCGTGCGCCTCGATGGCGCTGTCGGAGGCGGTGGCCAGCGTCCGGATGCGGGACGCCCGGTCGCTCGCGGCGGTCAGATGAGCGTTCTGATATCCGACAGCCGTGCTGGACCAGACACCGGCGACGAGCAGCGTCCCGGAAGCGAGGAGCAGCCCGGGATTCAGGCGCCGACGGAAGCGCCGCGCGAGCTGGAGTTGCGCCACGACGAGCGCCGCCAGGGCCAGGACCAGAACCACTTCCAGAGCCCGCCACGGGCGGTCGACCGCGTGCTCGGTCTCGTCGAGCGAGCCCACTTCGGCCTGGTAGGCGGCCAGTGCGTCGGGCAACAAATTGGCGCGCATGAGGGTCGACGCTTCACGCAGGTAGGCGGTTCCGATCGGCTGCGGCTCGACGGCGTCGCGGTTGTCGGTCTGAGCGGTGGCCACGAGGCCGGTGTAGACGGGTATCCGGCCCGCGATGGCCGCCAGCCGCGCCGAGACGGTGTCGTCGGTGGCGGCCGCCCGCGAGGCGGAGGCCAGGCAGGACTCAGCCTTGGCGATGTCGGCGTTGTATTCGTCGCGCAGCGGGTCGCCGACGACGCTGCCCGACAGATATGCGGACGCGGCTGTCGCGTCGGCGTCGTTCAGAGCGGTGTAGAGCTGCTGCAGATCGACGGCGAGCGGCTCGATATGCCCGGCGAAACGGTCGACATCCGACGAGCGTGCCGCGATCGCGGCGGCGCCGGTGACGCCGAACAAGGCGCACAACACCAGCGTCAGACCCATGAGCACCCTGAGGGCGCCGCGGTTTGCCCTCACGCACGCCCTCCCGGAAACGGCCGCACATCACCGGTTCACTCTTCGCACATCGCAGAACACGATGATGGCACGAAGCGGTAGTTGCTGGCGACGATCCGGGCTGTCGCCGTCGCCGACTCAGGCCTCGTCGATCCGCACCAGTGCGACGACGGCTCGACTCGCCGTCGTGATCTCGAACCGCTCACCGCGTGCCACGACGGCGTCGAGTTCCCCGAGCGCGGTCGCCGTCGCGCCCCACCGCACATCGGCGTGGCCGTCAACCACTACCGCGACCGCGACGCTCCGCACATCGTCGAGCACCACGCGGATCTCGGCGTGCACATCCGGCAGCCTGGCGAACGTCACCTCCGCCTTCGCCGCGCCGACTCGCGTCATGACGTTGAAATCGACGACGGGGCCGTTGATCAGAGCGCAGTCGGTCAGGCTGCCGCCGGAGAACGCGAGTGGTTCGAACCGATCGTCGACCCGGTGCTCGACACCGTCGATCGTCAGCAGCATGCCCGCGCCGCGAACGAGCGTGATCACGCGGTCATAGCCGTCGAACGCCGAGAACGGTCCGTCAGCGCCGATGTCCGCGAGGCTGATCCGCCAGAGGAAGTCATTGAGCGTGCCACCTGGGCCGGATACCCCGGCGGAGGCGACCTCCCTCGTCACTCCGCCGCCGTTCTTCCAAGGCGTCGCGGCGCGGTCGGCCGCCGGGAGCAGTGTCAGAGTCATCAAGATCCATACTAGCAACCCCGAACCCGCGGATTAAGCAGAGGCCTCAGCTCTCGTGGCCGCCGATAGCGTTGGCGATCTGATTTTCAGTGTTCTGGCTGATCACGGTCTTGCCGCCGAAGATCTCAACGGCGGTCACTGACGAACGCCAGCCGTTGAGCGCCGCCAGCAGGCCCGGATCGGCCGTAGTGCTGCCGGTCAGGAGCAGGGGCTCACTGGCGTTCGCAGCGAAGGCGCCTCCAGTCAAGGCGTCTGGGAAGTTGAACGCGTAGGCCACGCCGACAGCAGTCGGTGCGTGACCGGTAGTGCGTACGACGGCAGCGGCGACATCTTCGGCCGTGGCGAAACGGTCGCCGCCGGCGAGGACGTTCACCGTCCTGCCGGTGCTGCCCAGTCGTGCCGCGGCCTTGCCCGCGGCACCGCCGACGGCGTCGATCGTCTTGTGCGCGGCCAGGAATGAGGCCGTGGCCGGGTCGAGCGTCGTGCCGTTGGACAGCACGATCGGGGCGTTGCGGACCGCGCCCAGCGGGCCGGCGGCCAGCGCGTCGGGGAAGTCCAGGCCGGTCGCGACGATCGCCTCGGACGTCGGGCCGAACTGCTTGGCCACCGCCAGTGCCGTGGCGAAGCGGTCCTCGCCCGACAGGCGGACGACGTTGTAGCCGGCCTTCTTCAGTCCGGTCTGGATCGCCGGTGAGATCGCGTTGTCGCCGCCGAGTATGTAGACGCTCTTGCCCGACGCCGGTCCGCCCAGGACGCGGTCGATCTCGGCGCGCGTGGCCAGGTCGAGTGCGGCGGGTTGGGTGAGGAGCAGTGGTCCGTGGAGGTGGGCCGCGAGCGGTCCGCCTGCCAGCGCGTCCGGCGCGGCGTCGCCGCGCGCCAGGACGACTGCGTTCGCGCTCCCGTTACGCCACTGGGTTTGGGATACCTGGCGGCCGGTGGCGTAGCGGTCGGTGCCTCCGAGCCGGGTGACGGCGGTCCCGGTTCCGGTCCCAGTCCCGATGTACGGCGTGACGGCTACCGCCGGGATGCCCGACGCGGTCTCCAGCCCGGTGATCGTGTTGGTGACCGTTTTGGTCCGGGTGTCGATGACCGTGACCGCGGCGTCGCCGTGGAAGCCCGGGCAGGAGGCGTAAGCGGTTGATCCGTCGGCGCTGATGGTGATGCCGTAGGGGCTGCCGGCGGCGGTGATGCTGATGGTCCTGGTGACAGTGCCCGTTGCGGTGTCGATCACGGAGACGCTGTTGCCGAGGCTGTTGGCGACGTAGGCGGTCGAGCCGTCGGGCGTGATCGCGACGCTGGTCGGGCTCTTGCCCACGGCGATGGTGCTTTTGGTGCCGGCCGCGAAGTTGAGCACTGAGACGGTGTCGTCGCCTTGGTTGGCGACGTAGACGTCCGAACCGCCGGGGGCCACAGCGATGCCGCCCGGGTTCGAGCCGACGGCGTAGTTGGCGGTGACGGTGTTGGTCGCGGTGTTGATGACCGAGACGGTGTTGCCGCCGCCGTTGGTCACGTACGCGGTCGAACCGTCCGGGCTGATCGCGATGCCTGAGGGGGCGCTGCCGACGGTGATCTCCGCGATCTCGGTCTTGGTCGCGGTGTTGATCACCGGGACCGAGTTGCCGAAGGTGCTGGCGACGTAGGCGGTCGCGCCGTTGGGGGTCAAAGCGATCGCGTCGGCCGAGTCGGTCAGCGCGATGTTGTCGGTGATGGTGTTCGTCGCGGTGTTGATGACCGTGACGTGGCCGTCGCTCAGGGCCACGTAGGCGGTTGATCCGTCGGGGCTGACCACAGCCTGGCTGGCCGGACCGGTGTTGAACGTGGCTGCGGTGGAGTGCCTCGTCAGGTCGTAGGCGGTCACCGACGCGGTGTTGCTGTTGTCGCCCGGGATGTAGAGCATTGTGTCGCCGGATGCCGCGGAGGCCGCGCTCGCCGGCGTCACCGACGGGCCGATCGACGCGGCAAGTACGCTGAGCGATGCCACAGCGATGCCGTACTTCCTGGTGATGGTCATGGATCCCCCTGGGACGGCGAAGCGCGAGGGTTGGCATCGCCTTTGCTCGTGTACTGACTTTGGTGTGTTGGGCGTGCCGATGATATCAGCTGAGATGAATTTGGGAAGGCCAATCATCAGCTGGTGTGAATCGAAGCGGGCCACCGCGCCCTGTATAAAAGTGGCCTGACGTTCTTCAGCCAGGAGGCGACCCCGATGAACGACCCAGCCACTCGTCCACGCGCCAAGATCGACACCACGGTGCCGCACTCGGCCCGGATCTGGAACCATCTGCTCGGCGGCAAAGACAACTACCCCGTCGACCGCCAGACCGCCGAGAAGATCCTTGAGGTCTTCCCGGGCATGGCTGACATCGCACGCCAGTCCCGGTACATGCTCACCCGCGTCGTCCAGTACCTCGCCGGCGAGGCGGGGATCCGCCAGTTCCTGGACATCGGGACGGGGCTGCCCACAGTCAACAATACGCACGAGGTCGCGCAACGGATGGCGCCCACCTCGCGAATCGTCTACGTCGACAACGATCCGCTGGTCCTGGTCCACGCCGAGGCGCTCCTGGTGGGTACCCCCGAGGGTGCCACCGCCTACATCGAAGCCGACGTACGCGACCCCGACGCCATCCTCCACGCAGCCGCCGAAACCCTGGACTTCACCCAGCCGGTCGCGCTCATGCTGATGGGCATCATGGGCCTGGTGAGCGACGAGCAGGACCCCCGATCCATCGTGGAACGCCTGATGGCGGCCTTGCCCCCGGGCAGCTATCTGGCGCTGTATGACGGCAGCGACACCGATCCGGCCTACGTGGAGGCCATCCGAGGCTTCAACCAAGCCAGCGGCGCGGTCCCCTACACCCCCCGCAGTCCACAGCGGATCGCTTCCTTCTTCGACGGCCTGCAGCTCATCGAACCTGGCGTCGTATCGGTCTCCCAATGGCGACCCGAACCGAATCCCTGGGGCGTGCCCGCCGAGGTCGCCTGCGCGGGCGGTGTCGCCCACAAACTTTGACATCGCAGAGGAGGCGAGCGACCGATGCGGCGACGGGCATCGACGGGGCTTTGCTTCGCTGAACTGCCCCGGGTTCGCGCCATGGCCAGAGTCTGGATCAAATCCGGAGCGGTTCAGTCCGCGGACGTCCGGGGCGTTTGGGCCTGCTGCGGGCGGCGTGACCGCGGTTGAGCACGTCGCGCGATTCCAGCGTGGGACGGTGTCCAGCACCCTTTCGCAAGGCTGGTTCGCCTCCCGGAACCCGCCCTCCCAGGAATGGATCCCGAACGGCAATCCCCGCTCGTTCAGCCACAACCACAGCGGCTCTGGACCCCGCGGTGCTGTCACCTATCCGATCGTGGATGCCCCGATGAGAATGTGCTGGAATTCAGCCGCGTACGGTTCAAGGCCAGAGCGGCGTGCCAGGAACCCGGCGAGGCGTTCAGCGCAGTCCCGGCGCTCGTAGGGCACAGCATTGTCGGCGCAGTCCGCAAGGGCTTGCTTGACCTCGGCCAATAGGTCCGGCCCCAGCGAAACCGGCGAGCCCACCGACGTCGCCCGCCAGTGCCGCGTGCCTGGGCCGAATTCCTCCTCGTCTGATCCTTCTCCGCCAAGCAGGACGGTGGCGAGCAGAAAGTGTGCCTCGGGCTCGCTGGCGTACTGACCGCTGTACATCCGCGCAAGCGCGAGGCGCGTAGGTCCGGACAGCGGCGGGTCGGAATCAGTGAGCAAGGCCCGTAGGCGGCCCGCGTCGAGTCCCAGATCGTAAGCGTCGCGGAACCCGGCTGCCGCGTCCGGCGCCTCTGCGGCAAAGTGTAAGATCCCACGATGCAGTCGAAATGAATGGATATCCGGTCGTCCAGTGCATATCCCATCGAAATGGGCCATCGTGATCGGATGGACGAGATCATCGGCATGGGCGCAGGCGAAGTCTCGGCAGACTTGCCAACTGCCTCCGCTTAACCATGCTTCCAAGATCTCTGTCTTCTCTCTCTGCAGGACCTGCCGCGTAAGATCTTCATAGGCATTAGCGATGCCACCCGCGCGCACCGCTTGCAGCAGCTTGAGTCGACTGTCCAGGAATCCAGTCCCAGGGTTGGCATCGATGAGGTGTTCGAGAACGGCCTCGGCCTCGTCAGTGAGCAGGATGGCCGCGTGGCCCTCCAAGTGAACCCGCGACTCGGCGGGCACCGTGATACCGGCCCAGTCGCTGACGGCCCGGATCAGCTGGTCGCTGACACCCAGATGTTCAAGCCACATCGGCAAGGGGACTTGCCGCCTCTCCCACGCACGGTCAAAGGAGGACGTGTCCTGTTGGCGGAGGTGACATAGATACCTTCGAGCCTGGCTTCGAACCGGGCGGTCCCCGGCATCATCCGCAGCCCGTGCCGCGGCGCTGAGGTCATCGACGGCCGCACTCAGATCGCCGTGCGTCATACAGTGGCGCCCGCGTGCCAGCAGTATGGAGGCGACCATGTCGGGGGTTTCTGCGAAGTGAGCAAGGTTCTCCGCGAAGAGGTCTTCGGCCTCAGAACGTCGGCCGACGTCATCCAACAGCGTAGCCAGGGTACCGAGCCCTTCGGCGAACCTCCCCGCGTACGCCGTGGGACTGGCTGCGGCGAGTTCTCGGTAGAGGCTGACCGCATTTCGCTCTGACCGCAGCGACTCCTCCGGACGCCCTGCGGAGCTCAAACACACTGCGAGGGTGTGCATCGATGCCGCGAGCGCGGGTATCTCCCCCGGGGAGCGTTCGGCGGCAAGCCGAAGGAGATCCACTGCCTGCCGTGCCGAGTCCACCGCCTTGTCGCAAGGCCCTGTGGCCAGCAGGAGAGTGGCCAGGGCGTGCAGCGACCCGGCAAATACGGGAACATCGGCGAAAGGAAGGGACCCAGTGGGCTCTTCGTAAAGCTCTACCGCCTCCGTAGCCGTCCGGACCGCCTCGTCCGCATGGTCCGCCTCACCGAGGATGCCGGCCAGATTCGTCAGGGCCGCTGCCAGATCGTTGCGATAGCCGGCAGAGACCGTCGCGAGTTGCCGATATTCGTGGACCGCCTCGCGGGCAGCCGATAGCGCTTCGCCCCCGATTCGTGCATCCGCGAGGTAGACGGCCCGATGGGTCAGCAATCGGGCCCGCTCCGGGCGGTAGCCGTCCGGGTCGGATTCGGCGATCGACCGGTGGATGGACATCGCCTCGTGCGATGCGGCAAGGGCGTCCTCGAGTCGCCCGGCTCGCCACCAGGCCGCCCCCAGACCCGTCAATGCGGAAGCCAGGTCGGGATGGTAAGCGCCGGGCTTCGTACCGGCCAGTCGTCGGCATATGCCAACCGCTTCTTGCGATAAGTCCAGCGCCTCCGAAGGCCTTCCCGTTTCCGCCAACATGACGGCCCATGTCTGGAGGGACCGTGCCAGTGCGGCACGATACCCGTCAGGTGAATCCTCGTTCTCGGTGAGTTGTCTGAGCACGTGGACTGCCTGACCGGCCGTCGACAGGGCCTCGTCTGGCGGCTCCGTCTCGAACTGCGCGCCGGCCAGAGTGCCCAGAGATTCCGCAAGTTCCAGCTGATACGCATCACCGCGAGTCTTGGAAACGCTGCGGAAGATTGCGATGGCCTCCTTCGCGGTCTCCACCGCAGAGGTCGGCTGGCCAGCCTTGCGATGAGCGACCGCCAACGCGGCGAGCGATTCCGCCAGACCTGGAAGGTAAAGCAACGGATCACCGGCGGACAGTCCTCGGTCGATGGAGACGGCCTCCCCGGCAGCCGCAAGTCCCTCTGCGTGCCGCGGACCGTCGCCCAACACTCGGGCCAGATTGCGCAGGGCTGCCCCAAGGTACGGCAAACACTCGGGCGGGTTGGCAGCGGCCAGCGCTCTGCAGAGCGCAACAGATTCGTCGGCCAGTGCCTCAGTATCGGGCAACAGACCGAGCTTCCGCTGTGCCTCGACCAGTTCGACCAGCGAGACGGCAAGACTGGTGGTCTGCAACGCGCTGTGGCGATCCGCAGCCGACTCGCGGCACCGGCTGACTGCCTCGCGCGCCCGCTCGGCCGCCTCTTCCCACTGGCCCATCATTCTCAACCGGGAGGAAAGCCTGCTCAAGCCGGTGATGAGCTCGCGCTCGCGCGACGGGTCGCGGCCGGCGAGCTTCCGGAGTCCCTCGACCGCGAGTTCCGCAACGCCGACAGCGTGGTCCTGCAGTCGGCGGGGCAGAGCCAGCGTCAGGCACTCGTCGAGCGCGATCGCACCCGCAACGGGCTTGCTCACGATCATCGCGACGACAACGGCATTGAAGAGTTCGGGGCTGGCCTGGCCAGGCGCGGGACTGCCTGCGCCCATACCACGCAGGTAGAGATCTACTAGTCGTTCGTCGAGAGCACGGCTGAGGCAGTCCTCGACGACGGAGTCGTCCACGGCGGCGCGGGTGACGATGGCGAGTAAGTGGGCAGACTGGCGGTCGGATGCCACATCGAGGGCGGCGGACAGCAGGTCAGGGTACAGATTCAGCAGGTCAGCAACGAGAACCTCGCCGAGGCGGTCTGGTTGGAGCGGCGCGATCCGCAGCTCCCCGTTCGCCGTGGTGGCCGCGTAGAGCTCGCCGAGCCAGCGGGCCACGGCCATAAGTCTCGGCTCGCTCTCGCCCGAAAGGTGTGGGACGAGGCGGGCGACAGCGAGCGCCTCCTCTTTGCCCTCGGCAGTCAGCAGCGTGGCTACGGCGACTGCGTTGCGCTGGTCCTCCTGCTCAAGCGGGAGACGCCGCCGGGTGGCAACGTTGTTCCAGTACTGGGCCTCATGCTCCTTGAGCAGAGCGCGCAGCAGTTCGGTTTCGCCGAGCATATCCACTTCTGCGTCCGAGGGCTGACGCTTCAGGTGCAGGTAAGCGGCAGCGAGAACATACAACGGGCGGGCGAAGTGCGGCGCTCGTAGCGACGGCAGTGGCTCCGCGCTGTCCTGCGCGCGGACATCGATGCCCGTCGCGGAAGCGGTCCACGCGGCGAAGTCGGCGCTTGCACGACGGAAGAGCTGGATGCGGTCGACCTCGACGCCACCCTTGTCCAAAAGGGACACCGGCGCCTCGCGCAACAAGCTGGCCAGTTCCTCTTCGTGCCTTTCGTTGAACAGGGCGTGGAGTTCCCTTTGCCCGATATCACGGCGGACCAGCAGCAGGATCCGGACTGGGCGTCTGGAGCGGCGGGAGGCGAGTTCGCTGACGAGCCGCGCTATATTCTTCGGCCACGCTTCAGCGTCGTCGACGACAAGCAGTAGCCGCCCTGGCCACTCTGCCAACGCCCGGATGTTGTCGTCGCGGGGATTCACCGGCAGCAGACCTGTGGTCCAGCCCAGTGCCTCGGCCTCGACACATGCTTCGACGGCAAGGCGGGTCTTGCCGTATCCGCCGCTTGCCTTCACGAACCAAAGTCCGACGGGGGCACCGTCCGCGGTCTCGTGGTCGCGCCAGGCGGCCAGGTCGTCGAGCAACCGACGACTCCCGACGTACCCGACGATCGGGTAGCGAGGACTGAACACCACCGTGGGCGAGAGCTCGCCGTCAGCACTCGGCGGCTTCAGGACCGCGGGCAGAAGCCCCAACTCGGCACGGTTATGCGCACGGATGTGCTCGGCCTCGACGGCGGTCTCCCACCTCCGGTCCTCGCAATGGAATTCCTGGTTCGCGGCGACGACGTCGGGCAAGGCGGTCAATTCCGTGACCGGGACAGCGAAGCCGCCGAGGTCGGCCATTTTGTTGCGTGTGGCCTCCGTGATGCCCACGATCGTGCCAGAACGCGGATCAAGCAGCGGCGAGCCGCTTAAACCGGGGCGGATCTGACCGTTCTTGAACTTGTAGAGCTTGTGGGCTTCCTCGAATACCTCCCCCTCGAAGACAGTGCTGACGCCGGTCAACGCTGGGACGAACCTCGTCAGTTCATCCGTGTACCCCACCAGATAGAGCATGCTGCCCAGGCAATTGAGCACGGGGCGATCCGTGGCTAGGCGGACGCACGGGTGATCCCACGGTCCGGCGCTTAGGTCAAGATCGATTACCGCGACGTCAGGAAGGGGATAGTGGCCCCGCCCATCGAATGAGTCGAGCCGCGGCGCGGCATACACAGCCGAGGCGGGAACCGGGGTCCGTTCTTTCCACGACACGGCCAGGCCCGCCACTCCGTGGACCACGTGAGCGCAAGTGATGACGCGGCCCGGTGACACGAAGAATCCGGTTCCGCGAAAGCCCTTTTCGGCGTCGATCCGAACAACGCAGTCACGCAGCAGGCTGATCAGCGGATTCGGATCGCCGTCACTTGTCATTGACCCACTCCAGCGTTACTTTGAGCGACGCCTCCGCCTTGCCGTCGACGATCAAGGCCGCCAAAACGCCGTTCTTGACAGCCAGGCTGATACCGAGCTCTACGGTGGTCTTGGAGGGCAGCGCCTTCTCCACCCCTGACTTGATTGCGTGCGCGACGCCGTCCAGCGTTGCCGTGAGCTTGTCGAAATCAAATAATTCCGAATACTTGACTTGCTCTGCGCCCCCATCTTCCTCATCCGCACCCAGGGCGTCAGCATCCACCGCCTGCACAAGTGCCACCGTGCCGTTCGGGAGCTTGACCTCGACGATACTGGTGTCCATGCCGTCCACCGTTCTTGCCGGCCCTTCACGAATTGTGAGATAAACATTACTCTTGGTTCCGGATTGAGTCGCCGTATGCTTTCCCTCGGTCAACCATTGCGGTGGCTCCAGCAAGGAACATGAGCGTGCCGTAGGAGATGGCGCCGTCGCTGCGAACGGCGTGCTGATACCGAGTGGTGCGGCGATGATGGTGCCGTAGGCGAGGACGCAGCCATCGGTAGACAGCAGCAGCATCCCGAGGGCGGATTCCAGGCGGGCGATCGTGGCTGGCCGCAGGGACTCGAACCGCCGGGCCTGGAGCGTTGACGTCGCGCGCACTTCGGAGCGCATTTGCGTTGCGGCGGCCCCGGCACGCCGTGCCGGGGCCGCCGTCGTGACGTGGTGTCAGCGCGGCGCTGCGCGGATCGCCGCCACCTCGCGAGTCACGTGTTCGAGGGCAGCGTCGCCGTGTGCGGGGAACACGGCTAGCTGTACTGACTACGGAGATCCCCACCCGGCGGGAGCGGTCAAGCGAGGGGTTCCACCGAAACGACACCTCGACGAAGTACAGACCGGTCCCCGTAGCGGGTCGATGATGGACGCATGACTGGGCGGGCACGTGTCGCGGTGTGGACGGGGTCGGGTTTGCTCGTGGCGGGGAGCGCCGTCGCCGTGGTGGCGTGGGTGGGACTGGACAAAGCGAATCAGTACCTTGGCGTGCCCGCGGCGATCGCGGCGCTGCTGGGTCTGGTCGTTGCCGTGTACGGGCTCGTCGCGCCGAAGCCGTCCCCGTCGGTGACTCAGGTGATCGAAGACCTCGGCGTCGTAGGAAGCTCCGTCGTCATCGGCCGGGCGGGCAACGTCCGCATCGGTGCGTCGTCGCCGCAGGCCGCCGTTCCGGCAGTGCCCGCGGCGCCTCTTCCGGGTCCGGTAGTGGATGCTTCGACCTCCCAGGCGGTGCATCGGATGACAGCCCGGGACAGCACGATCATCGGCCAGGCCGACGGGGACGTCGAGATCTCCAACGGTCCCTGATGCCCAGAAAGAAGCCGAAGCCGGCGGATGCGGCCGACCTGTCCGGCACGGCCGACGCGGCGATCAGCCAGTCGTTGACCGGTTCCACGGTCCTCGGCGATCTGACCGTCATCGGTCGGGCCGACAGCGTCACGATCGAGCAGGTACGCCGCGAGTTCCGCCTCGCCCCGTTCGCCGCCGAGCCGAAGGAACCGCTGCCGATCGAGTCGGCGCGCGCCCGCCCGAGCCTGTTGCTCGTAGCCTGGCGCGGCGTGATCGGATTCACCGGACGGCAGGCTGAGATGGAGGCGTTGCGGGCCTGGCGTGACGATGAGCGCACCGCCGGGCTCTCGGTCCGATTGGTGCACGGCGAGGGGGGATCCGGGAAGACGCGGCTGGCGGCGCACCTCGCGCAGGAAAGTGCGGAGGCGGGCTGGGCGGTATGGCAGGCTCTTTACGACCCGGCCGCACCGGTGGCCGTGCTCCCCGGGCCCCTGCGCGGCGACGAGGATCGCGGTGTGCTGCTTGTGGTCGACTATGCCGAGCGCTGGCCGCTGACACAGCTGCTCGCCCTGCTCCGCCGTCAGACTCTTGTCGCGCCGGGTACGAGGGTGCGGGTTCTCCTGCTTTCGCGCTCGGCCCGGGGCTGGTGGGACGTGGTCTCCCTCAAACTCAGCAACGAAGAGATCGACAACGATGTGCTGGACGAGCTGTCGCCGCTGGCGGCGGACCTCGCCGACCGGGCCCGGCTGTTCGCCGGCGCGCGCGAACGCTTCGCTGAAGCGATGGGTGCTCAGAGCGTCGAAACGAGCGGAACCGTGGACCTCTCCCACCGGGACTACCGACTCGTTCTGGCCGTGCACATGGCTGCGCTCGCCGCGGTCGACGCGTCCCGCCGGGGTCAGGACGCACCCACGGATCCGGCTCGGGTCTCCGCCTATCTGCTGAGTCGGGAACACGCCTCGTGGAGCAGCCTGCCGCCCGAAGACACCGGCCGGGTCCGTACTGACGGCGTCACGCTCGGCCGCGCGGTCTACGCGGCGATACTCACCGGTCCTGCTGCGTATAGCGACGCTGCTCGTGTTCTGGACCAGTTGGGGATTAGCGGCGGACCCGAAGCGATCGCCCTGGTTCTGAAGGACCACAAGCTGCTCTACCCACCTCGCGATCCGTCGCGCAGCGTACTTGAGCCGCTCTATCCCGACCTGCTGGCCGAAGACTTTCTTGCTCTCAGCACGCCGGACATCGGGCAGCCGGACGGCCTCGCCGACCCCTGGGCCCAGGATGCTCCGTACAGACTGCTCGCTCCGAAAACGGAAGACGGCCAGGCAGAGGACGATCCGGCACTGGTTTGGAGTAGCCAGGCGCTCACGGTACTGATCGAGACCACTAAGCGTTGGCCGCATGTCGGCGAGGGACATCTCTACCCGCTGCTGCGGCAGTATCCCGGCCTTGCAGTCACAGCGGGCAGTGCTGTTCTCAGCGCGCTGGCGGAGATCCCCGATCTCGACTGGGGCGTCCTGTGGGAGATTCACCACATCCTGCCGGAAGGTCCTCACTTCGACCTTGACCTCGGCATTGCTGCTATCGCCGAGCGTTGGGCCGAACGGGTTCTGCCCGAAGTGCGCGATCCGGCTGGCCGGGCGCCCTTCTATGAATACCTCAGTGTCCGGTACGCGAATGCCGGCCTGGTCGCGAAGGCGCTCATTGCGGCGACGGAGGCGGTGGCCCTCAATCGCTTGATCGCGGAGGGTGATCCAAGCCCTGACGGTTTCTTGCCTCAATTCGCGTGGGCGCTGAAGCTACTCGGCGACATGATGGCCAGAGTAGGCAGGCACGAGGAGGCCCTGTCCGCCACTGAGGAAGCGGTTGAGTTATACCGTGCGCTGGTTGGGGACGATCCCGGCAGCCACCTGTCAGAGTTCAGCGCTGCTCTGGCCAGTCTGGGCGTACGCCTGTCATCAGTGGGCCGGTGGGACGAGGCCCTGTCCACGACCGAGGAAGCTGCGGATATCCTCCGTACGCTCGCTGACGCCGACTCCTTTCGCTTGGCGTTCCTCGCCACAGTGTTGGGCAATCTGGGAAATCGACTTACGGCAGTGGGACGGTTGGAGGAAGCCGTGTCCACGACCGAGGAGTCGGTGGCGATCTGGCGCCGACTCGTCGAGGACGCCCCAGAAGCCCATCTACCTGGCCTCGCCATGGCGCTGACGAACATCGGCGGCCAATTTGCGCGGCTGTGCCGGTGGGAGGAGGCGCAGTCGGCCACCGATGAATCAGTTGTCATCCATCGTCGGCTGGTCGAAGCCAACGCCGCCGCATACCTCGCCGACCTCGCGCTGGCCCTCACCAACCATGCCAGCGCGAAGACGGAGACGGGTCAGTGGGGGGAAGCGCTGTCCCCGGCGCAGGAGGCACTCGATCTCTACCGCCAGGAGGCCGAAGTCAACCCTGCCCACTTGCCGGGCTTCGTCCGGGCGCTGTCCAATCTCGGCACTCTGCTCGGACAGTCGGGCCAGGTTGAGCAGGCCTTAATGCTCTTCCGCGAGGCAGTGGACATCGGTCGCGGATTGGCTGAGAACAATCCTGCTCATCTGCCCGATCTGGCTATGGCGCTGAAGAACTACGCCGCCCTGCTCGAACAGGAGGGCCGACCGGGGGATTCTTTGCCGCCGGCCAAGGAGGCTGTGGTAGTTCAGCGAAGGCTGGCCAAGACCAACCCCACCGAGCACGTGCCCAAGCTCGCTCACTCGCTGGTAGTGCTCAGCCACGGTCTTCGGGCTGCGGGGCAGGCTGAGCTCGCACTGCGGCCGGCCCGGGAAGCGGTGACGATCTGCCGCCAATCGGCCGGCGTCAGCCCGGCTTCCGACCGCGGCCTCGCTATGGCGCTGAGCGAGCTCGCTGGCGTGTTCTGGATGACAGGCCGGTTCGAACAAGGACTGCCGGTGGCCGAGCAGGCGGTGAAGTCCTACCGCCCACTGGCCGAGAGCGACCCCGCTGCCCACCGAGCCGGCTTCGCCGGATCGCTTCGCAACCTCTGTACTCTGCTGGTCAACCTCAGGCGGTGGAACCAGGCTCTCCTGGTTCTCAAGGAGGCGGTGGAGGTGCACCGCCTCGGGGCCGAGGCCGACGATGAGTTCCTGCCCGGCCTTGCCGAGACGCTCGCCAACCTCGGCGGCGTGTACCTGGAGACCGGTCGGTGGAGGCAGGGCCTGCCGCCGACCGAGGAGGCGATCATGATCTATCGCCGCCTGGCCGGGCCCGATCCCGCTCTGCCCGGACTCGCTGCGGCGCTGAACAACCTCGGCGCCCTGCCTCCGGAGGCGCGCCGCCGGGCGCACGACCTGCCTTTGATCGAGGAGGCGGTAGCGCTTTATCGCGTACTGGTGGAGACCGACTCCGCGGCTCACTTGCCTGGTCTCGCCATGGCGCTGCTGAATCTCAGCGATGCGCTTCAGGGCTTGGAACGCTCATTGGAGACCCTGGCGTTGACCAGCGAGGCGCTGGCAATCTGTCGCCGCCTGGTCAAGGGCCAAGGCGCGGCCTTCGTGCCGATCTTGAGGCGCGCGCTCATTGTGTTCGCTCAGGTCCGTTTGGCGGCGGATGTGGAAATAGATGAAGTGCGGGCGGCAGCCCACGAACTCACCGCCATCGACAATGCGGGGCGTGCGAAGAGTGCCAAGCGCGGACGACCGGCAGCGAAACCTGCAAGATGGCGCCGTTGAGCGAGAACTGGCCGGACTGTGTGCCGCGCCGGTGCGGGCGGCGCGTGCCGGCCAAGGCGTGGCAATCCTCGGCCTCTGCTATGCGCCGATCCTGCTCGGGCGCGTGCCGTCGGTCATGCAATGATCCTGCTTAACCTCCACAGTCTCATTCACTGATCCCGATCGTCGTCCAGTGGCAGTCCATTGACATTGCGTGAGGCTACGTGCCCACGCTTGGCGCTGCTGTTGTCAGCCGAACCGCTCACCCGTGCTTTGCGGCGGCAGGGCCGCCACGCTGCCACATTTCATAGTTCCCAACGCGCTCGCCGGCAAGGTCCTCATCGACATCACCAACACCTCCAACCCCGACGCCACCGGGCTGGTCACAGGCGATGACACCTCGGGTGCACAGGAGATCGCCAAGGGGCCCCGCCGAGCGCGAACGTGGTGAAGGCGTTCAACACCGTCTTCGGCCACATCCTGGCCCGGGGCGGCCCGCTGGACGTGGTTCTCGCGGGCGACGACGCGCAGGCCAAGACGAGCGTCTCAACGTTGATCGAGACCCTCGGGTTGCGCCCGCTGGACGCCGGCGGTCTGCGGGTGGCGCGCCGGCTGGAAGGGACGGGCCTGGTGATGATCAGCCTCGCCCGCCATAGCGTAGGAAACTTCGACTTCTCCCTCGGCATCAACCTCGCCGGTTGAGCACGCCCGCACCACCACTTCTCGCATCACATCAGCTCCGCCGCTCTGCGACGGGCAAAGCAGCCTGCCACTTACTCATGCCCTGCCACCTACTCATGCAAGGAAAAGTCGTGCGCGTTTTCGTTACGGGCGGGACCGGCCATACCGGTTCATACATCATCCCGAGCTCGTCGCCGCAGGGCACGAAGTCACCGCCCTGGCGCGCTCGGACGCGGTTGCGATGTCGCTGTCCGCGCTCGGCGCGACAGTGTGTCGTGGCGACCTCAAGGATCTCGACGGGCTCAAGGCGGCGGCCACGGACTCCGACGGCGTCATCCACGTCGCGTACAGGCAAGACCTTCTCGCCTCCGGCGGGATCGACGCCGTAGCCGCCGCCGAGGTCCCGATCATGCTCGCCTACGGCGAAGCGCTCGCGGGAACCGCAAAGCCGCTGGTCGCCGCCGGGAGCATAGGCTCGCCCGGTAGCCTGGGCCGGCCGGCCACCGAAGAGGACCCGGCCCTACCCGGCGGGGATGCGCACACGGGCACGCTGCGGGTTCGCAACATCGTGGAGACCACCGTCATCGGCCTGGCCGAGCAAGGAGTGCGGTCCTCCATCGTGCGGATCGCCAACATCGCGCACAGCACGACCGATCAAGCCGGCTTCCTCGTACAGCTGATCGCGATCGCCAAGCAGAAGGGCGTCGTCGGCTACCCCGGAGACGGCACCAACCAGTGGAACGCCGTGCACGCCCGCGACGTCGCGACCGTGTTTCGCCTGGCGCTGGAGAAGAGCCCGGCAGGCAGCTACTGGCACGCGGTCGCGGACGGCGCCATCCCGCTGCGCGACATCGCCGAGGCCATCGGCAGCCGACTGAGCCTGCCCGTCGTGAGCATCCCGGCGGACGTCCTGATGGTGCCCGGATACTTCGGGTTCCTCGCGAACATCGTCACGCAGAGCTACCCGGCGTCAAACCTCATCACCCGCCAGACGCTCGGGTGGGAACCCACCCAGCCCGGCCTGCTCGCCGGTTTGGAGAACGGCCACTACTTCCCCGCCAACGGCCCCCGCAGTGCGCGGTCAGCCGATCAGGAACACATCGCGCCGTTCACGGAGAACGCAGTGGGCGAGGCGCCGCCGAGGGCCCAGGTGCCCTGGAACCCGAACGACTGACTGCCACCGGGTGCGATGGAGGCGTTGTAGCCGAGACTGGCGGCCGTGACGCTGGTGCCGTTCTGCGCGACGCTCGCGTTCCACGCGTTGGTGATCTTCTGGTCGCCCGGGAAGCTGAAGGCCAGCGACCAGCTGTTGATCACGGACGCGCTGTTGTTGGTGATCGTGACGTTGGCCGTGAACCCGCCGGACCAGTAGGTGGTGGTGAAGGTGATGTGGCAGACGCTGGGAGCCGGCGGGGTGATCACGAGATCGGCGTCGGCGCCGGCCACCTTGTTCGGCGAGTAGTCCTCATAGACGTCCGCAGTCACGTGCAGCCCGGTGGCCAGGCAGCTGGCGGTCGGGGCGGCGTACGCGCGACCCGTCGTGGACAGGGCACCCGGAGCCATCGCGTATTCGAACTCGTCCGGGTTCAGGGAGGGGCAGCCGGGCGGCGTGCCGGTGCCGGACCAGGGTCAGCGCCGAGTTCGCGGTGGGCTCGACCGCCGCCGGACTGAAGGAGAACAGGTCGACGGCGATGCCGTTGCCGGTGCACGCTGGGGCGAACCGCAGCGTGGCCGACGCGGTGCCGACCGTGCCGACGACGCCGTTCACGCTCACGTTCACGCTCATGCGCAGCGAGGTCGGCTGGCATCTGGACCCCGGAGTTCCGTAGGTGTTGGTGAGCTCGTAAGTGCCACCGGCAGCGATCGTGAACGGGTAGGCCGGGCCCGGATCGAGGAGCACCGCGGCGAGGACTGACATCAGTAGCCTGCGTACCATTCGGCTCTCCTCGTCCTGGACCCGGTCGACGGCCGGCCGTCACCCTCAGCCCGGCATCATGGGATGACGAACCAATCGCTCCGTCCTGATAATGAAACTTTCGATCAAAGATCCATCATCGATCAACGCCGGACACTCGATCGATATTCGCCCTGAAGTGCCGTTACTCGGATAGCAGTCCGGAATCAAGGGCGGCGCGTCGCACGCCTTTCCTGGACACGCCATGCAGTCCGGGCTAAAGACATCCCATGTGTATCGGCCGCGTTGCCGCTCTGGCTGACGCTATGTGATGAGACACGCAGGGAGTCTTTCTCATGCGCTTCCGACTGCTTCTGACCCGTTTCCTTCCTGCGACGGCAGCATTGGCGCTCGCAGTGCCCGTTACGGCGGCGACCGCGCTCAAGCCTCCGAGCGCCGCGGCGCTGGCCCTGGCCGGCCTGGGGGTGATGGGCGGGACCGCGCGGGCCGCCACGCAAGGACCCTGCGACGTCTACGCTTCCGGCGGCACGCCGTGCGTGGCCGCGCACAGCACTACGCGTGCGTTTACGGCGCCTACTCCGGCAACCTCTACCAAGTCCGGCGCTCGTCGGACAACACCACCGCGAACATCGGCGTGACCAGCGCCGGCGGGTATGCCAACGCGGCGGCGCAGGACTCCTTCTGCGCCAACACGACCTGCGTCATCACCGTGATCTACCCAGAGCGTCAGCGCCACCAACGCCGCCTACAACGGCTCGATCGCCCCCGGAGCGAACACTTCCTTCGGCTTCCAGGGCACGTTCACCGCGAACGACACCTCCCCGTCGAGCTTCACCGTCAACGGAGCGACGTGTTCCTGACCCGGTGATGCCAGGGCTTCGGACGATTCTTCAACCGAGAGGCTTGACACAGATGGCACGAGCAATACGCCGCACCGGCCTGGCCAGTGCACTGGCCGGCATATTCGGGCTCGCGCTGATGGTGATGCCGGCGCCACCGGCCTCGGCCGCCAACGAGGCGGTCCACAAGTGGCTGACGACATCAGACCTGAGCCAGCACCTGACCCAGCAGACAGACCTCGGTTTCTCCGCGTCATCCGGTTCGGGGACCATCAGCGTCGACGACACGCAGAAGTTCCAGAGCATCGTGGGCTTCGGAGCCGCGATGACGGACAGCTCTGCCTGGTTGCTGTCCAACAGACTGAGCAGTACCGCGCACACGAACCTGATGAACGCCTTGTTCAACCCGAGTCAGGGCATCGGTATGAGCTGGCTCCGGGTCCCGATGGGCTCGTCGGACTTCTCCGCCACGGCGCAGCCGTACTCGTACGACGACAACCTCGGGGTCTCCACGGGCACGACTGTCGGTGTGGGTTCCGGACGCTGCCTGGATGACTCCGGCAGCACCGCGAACGGCGTACAGGTCTCCATCCATGACTGCACCAGCGGAAACGCGAACCAGCAGTTCTCTTACACCACCGCCTCCGAGCTGCAAATCGCCGGTAAGTGCCTGGACGCCAACGGCAAGGGCACCACCAACGGCACCAAGGTGATCCTTTATACGTGCAACGGCCAGACGAACCAGCAGTGGAAACTCAACATCAACGGCACCATCACCGGCGTGCAGTCCGGTCTGTGCCTGGACGTCTCCGGCGCGTCCGCCGCCAACGGCGCGCTGGTGCAACTGTGGTCCTGCAACGGCCAGACCAACCAGGCCTGGACCCGCCCCGATCCGGCGCTCGCGAGCTTCTCGATCGGGCACGACCTCGGCTACATCATCCCTGATCTCAAGGAAGCGCTCACGCTCAACCCGGGCCTGAAGCTGATGGCCAACCCGTGGAGCCCGCCGGGGTGGATGAAGACGAACGGCCAGATGAACAACGTGAACAACGCCGGATCGCTGCTGCCGTCGAGCTATGGACCGCTGGCGCAGTACTTCGTGAAGTTCCTGCAGGGCTATGCGGCGCAGGGCGTCCCGATCTCCGCGATCACCCCGCAGAACGAGCCGTCCTACGCCACCGCCTACCCCGGGATGCAGTTCAGCGAGCAGAACGAGGCGACCTTCATCGCGAACAACCTCGGCCCCGCGCTGGCGCAGGCGGGTCTGTCGCCCGCGGTCCTGGGCACCGACTTCAACACCAACGTGCTCGGCAGCTACGCCGAACCGCTGATGCAGGACGCGGCGGCGAGCAAGTACCTGGCGGGAACGTCCTGGCACTGCTACGCGGGCGGCTTGAACGCCATCAGCACCATGCAGGCGGCGTTCCCGACCAAGGACAACTACGAGACCGAATGCTCCGACGGCATCGACCCGCAGAACGCGATCGAGACCTTCATCCAGAGCACCCGCAACTGGGCGCGGACCGCCACCATGTGGAACATCGCCCAGGACCAGAACAACGGCCCGGTGATCCCCGGCGGCTGCAATGCCTGCACCCCGCTGGTCACCGTCAACCAGGGCACCGGGAACGTGACCTACAACGCCGGGTACTACTCCGTCGGCCACTTCAGCAAGTTCGTGCTCCCCGGTGCGAAGCGCATCGCCTCGACCACCACCGGGAGCCTGGACAACGTGGCGTTCCAGAACCCCGACGGCTCGCTCGTCCTGATCGTCGACAACACCTCCGGCTCGACCCAGTCCTTCAGTACGAGCTGGGGCGGCCAGCAGTTCAGCGACTCGCTGCCCGGCCACGGCATCGCGACCTACGAGTGGAAGCCGGCGTGAGGGGCGTGAGGCGTCGCGGCACCGGCGTCGTCGCCTCGCTGGTGCTGCTGGGCGCCCTGGTCGCCGCCCAGCAGTGGTCCCGGCAGTAGCCACGGACAGCCAGGCTGGGTGCGGCGAGCTCGCCGCACCCAGCCGGCACTGGCGAACGCACAGGCGTCCGCCCGCATGTAGCGTGATGCTCCGTGCATTGGAGTGTCATCGTCCCCTTACTCGTCACCGTGGGCGTAGCGGCTGCCGGTTATCTGGCGACCTATGCGACGAATCTCAGGCTTGAACGGCGCAAGGACCAGCTCGCGAGGGTCAACCGTCAGCTCAGCGAGCTCTACGGCCCGCTCTACGCCCAGTCGGAAGCGGTCGGCAGAGCTTGGCGGAAGTACGTTGCCAGGTACGGGATTCCGTGGCAGGGCTCGGCCGGCGGCAACGTCACCGCCTCGGCCGAGGAGGCGGCCACCTGGCGCCTTTGGGTATCAACGGTCTTCATGCCGCTGAACCGTCGAATGGTCGAGACCATCGTCTCCCACGCCGATCTCCTGCTTGAGGAGAGAGTTCCCGAACCGCTCCTTGCCCTGTGCGCACATGTGGCCTGCTACGAACCGATCCTCGCCACGTGGGCACAGGACGGGTTCAGCTCTGTGTCCTCCGCCGATCACGTGTCAGTCGCGGGAGACTTCCCTGACGCAGACGTCAGCAACTACCTGCAGACTTCGTTCCAGACGTTGAAACGCGAGCAGTCGCGGCTGCTCGCGCTACTGCAGCATCAGCCAGCCCTCGTAAGCGAGGGCAGCCGAGGCTGATCTCGGACTTCCGGAGCTGCGAGTCCGGCACGGCGAAGGAGAGGCTTCGACATGACAGAGGCGGTTCCCGGGTCGACGGCGGCTACATCGGCTGATGTAGAGCGTGCTTGGGCGGAGATTGGGCTGCACCTTCCAGATCCGCTGGTGGCGCTGTGGAAGGTGACGGACGGCCTGATCACCGATGCTGGTGTGACCGTGTACTCAGCTGGGTGCATCGGCGAACGCAACACCACCTTCGAAGTCGCGCAGTACGCACCGGGTTTCGTCCTCATCGGCGACGACAGTGGTGGCCGCGGGTTTCTCCTGCATGCCGACGATCCGTGCTCCGCCGTGTTCTCGTCAGACCTGGGCGATCTGGGTCCTGAGGACTTCGAGGTCGAGTCCGTGGACTTCGCGTCTTGGATCGAATCGCTCTGTCCTGACTTCCGGCGGCGACTGCGAGCCGGGGAGTGGACGTGATGGTCCGTCTCCCCGCCTCGCACGCAACGCGCTTCAGCCGCTGGGAATCTTCAGGCCCGTTCTCTGATGCCGGAGCCGTTGACTTCCAGGTCGATCGGGTGATCGGTGACCGGTGGCAGGCAGTCGTTGGAGCTGCAGGCGGCGTAGCTGACCAGGAGGGTGGCGGCGCCGTCGCCGTCTAGGGCGACCGGGAGTTCGGCCGTTACCGGCCCGTCCGGGTACACCGGAAGCGCGAGGTTGGTTCCGGCGAGCGGCAGCGTCAGGACTTTGACGTTCGCGGTGAGAGGTCCGGTGCCGTGCAGCTTCCCCTGTGGCACGACCTTGATCGGTCGCCCGACGCCCTGGATGCCGTTGGCGGGGAGGTCGGCGCTGTACAGGTGGAAGCCTGGCTTCTGCGGGGCGAAGGTCGCGACGATCGTGGCGTGGGATGCCGCGTGATCCTTGACGGTGATGGTGACTGTCACGCCCTGGCTGGTGAACTGTGCCACGGTCGACTGCTTCGGAGTGTCGGACCGGGTGGCGAACCAGGTTGCGGCGCCCGCGATCAGGAGAGCTGCTACAGCACCGATGGCTGTGGGCCGGGTTGTTTTCATGCGGCCCACTTCTTCAGAAAGGCCAGGAACCCGGACTGGTCGAAGCTGGGGTTCCCAGTTTTGTTCGTGTCCACGCGCATGCTCCCCGAAGGGCTGAGGACGATCAGGACCGGTAGCCCGAAGCTGCTGGAGTCGTCGTAGGGAGAGATGGCTGACATGTTGGTGTCGACATCGATCTGCACCAGATGGTAGGAGGCCGCGAGGACGGCCTGGACCTCCGGGGCGTGGAAGTCGTGGTCCATGGCGACGCAGTTGCCGCACCAGTCGGCCCCGAAGTCGAGCAACACCTCCCGGCCGTCGGCTTCGGCGGCGGCGCGGGCGGCGGCGATCTGCGCCTTCGCGTCGGCCGTCGGAGAGTAGCCGAAGGAGGTCGGGGTCGATCCGGGGGTGGGGTGGCTGGTCGGCGTGGTGGTGTGGGTTGGGCTGGGCTTCGTCGAAGTCGGCGTGGAGGGCGTGGGCCTCGTCGAGGTCGGCTTGGTGGTCTGCGGTGGCGTCGAAGTTGTCTGCTTCGTCGGTGTGGGCTTCGTCGTGGGCGGCGCCGACGATGACTGCGTCACGGATGTCGAGGTGGTGTCGGACGTGGGTGCCGGATCGGACTGTCCCACTGTCCCCGTGACGGAGGTGCCTGCGCCTGCGGCAGCGGCGGCGGCGGATGGCGACGGAGAGGCGGAGGCACAGCCCGCGAGCAGAGCGCCGGCCGCTCCCACTGCGAATATTGATATGGACCTGCGCATGACGGCTCCTGAACGGTAGGTCGGTCAGCCGGCCGCGGGTCCGGGATCGCCGCAGCCTTCCTCGTACTGGAGATCGCGCGGAACGGCCGACGTCACAGAAATCCGCCGAGAGTGCGCCGATGCCCGGCCGAGATACGGCTCCGGCACCGCGGCTCGAACATGTCACCGAACTTTCTGTGACCCACGGCCTGCTGCCGTTGTCTCCCAAGCAGGACCGGACAGGGACAGAGCGGGAAGCGCGGTGGCACGAATGATCGAGCAGTCGGACACGGCAGTACTGGCCGCGGCCCGGATCGGAGATCCGGATTCGCGGGCCGAACTGGTCGAGCGCTGCCTGCCTGTGGTCTACAACATCGTCGGCCGCGCCCTGCCCCGGCGGGCTGACATCGACGACATCGACGACGTCGCGCGGGACGCCATGCTGCAGGTGCTGCGTGCGCTGCCCGGCGTTCGCGACCCGCGCAGCCTTCGCTTGCTCCTGGTGGCCGAGGCGCTGGAGCAGGTCCGCCGGTACTCGCAGCCCCGACACGCCGGCTCAGCTCGTCGCGAGGACTTACCGGATCGCCACGACTTACCGGATCGCGGCGGCGCGGCCGTGGCCTTCGAGGACCTGGATGCCGGCCGGCTCGGGCTCTCCGGTGAGCAGCGAGAGCTCGTCAGAGCCGCCGCCTGGTCGGATGTCGAGGACCGTGAGCTGCTCAGCCTGTGGTGGCTGGCCGAATCCGGGCACCTGGCTCGTGCCGAGCTCGTTGACGCCCTGGAGCTGGCTTCGCATCAGGCCGCCGTACGGGTGGCGAGGTTGAAGGAACAACTGGACGCCGCGCGTTTGGTGGAGCGGGCACTGACCGCATCGCGCGGCTGCGCCATCCTGTTCGCCAGCGCCGCCGCATGGGACGGTCGACCGGATCAGCGGTGGCGAGTGCACCTGGCCGGACACGTCCGCACCTGCACTACCTGTCGAGGTGCCGCTGGGTACCTCGCGCCCGCTGAACAAGTGCTTGACGGGCTTGCCATGGTTGCGCCGCCGACCGGTCTTGCGGGCAACATCATGGCCGGCGCACACGACGGTCCGAGCTGGTCGTCGGCCCGAACAACCAGGCCGCCGGCCGGCGGGCACCGCGCCACCGGAAAGCGGACGCGTCACCGTGCCGGTGGCCTGCTGGCCGGGTCGCTGGCGGGCAAGACGATGCTCACCGCCGTGGCCGGGGCCGCCCTTCTCACCGGCTACACCGTTCTGCCCGACGTTGCCGCGCCGTCGGAGGGGGGCCACAAACCGCTGGCGGCTGAGTCGTTCTCGGCGAATCAGCATCCTGGTTCCCCATCGACAGTTCCCGGCACACCGATCCCGGCGGACCTGACAACCGATACGGCGCCTACCGGATCCGCCCCGCCGCACACTCCCACGACGTCCGCGCCGACTGGAGCGGCGAAGACCGCTTCGAGCACCGACGCAAAGCCCCCGACGTCGGGGAGCACCACGACATCGCCGGCACATCCGACCGTCGACCCGTCGTCTCAAAGCCTCACTACGACGTCCACGCCGCCGACCTCCCCGGATCCATCACGGCAGGGCCCCGTCGACCAAGTCCTGGCCGAGATCAACCAGGCCCGGGCCCAGGCGGGCCTGCCGCCGTACACCCTGACCTCGGGCCTGAACACCAGTGCCGGCGCCCATACCCAGACGATGGCCGCCGGCTGCGGGCTATCGCATCAGTGTCCGGGCGAAGCGGAATTGGGCACGCGCGTCAGCCAGGCCGGAGTCCGGTGGGGCGCGTGCGGCGAGAACATCGGTGAAGGCGGGCCCGTCGCCGTCGACAACACGTCCATCGGTGCCATGGCCGTCGGGCTGACGAAAAGCATGCTCGCCGAGAAGCCGCCCAACGACGGTCACCGCCGGAACATTCTGAGCACCAGCTTGCACCACATCGGCATCTCGGTGTACCGGGACGCCTCCGGAACCGTGTGGATGACACAGGACTTCTCCGACTAGACCGAGGGGAGGAGTGTCCATGCGATGGCCGACCCGTGAGCGCACTGCCCGCGAGACCGACGAGGACAGCGCGTTGGTCGCTGAAGCGCGCGCCGGAGATCCCGCGGCTCTGGATGAGCTGATCGCGCTCTACCTGCCGTTGGTCTACAACATCGTCGGCCGGGCCGTGGCGCGCGCCTCGGACGTCGACGACATCGTGCAGGAGACGATGCTGCGCCTGGTGCGGGGCATCCGCGGGTTGCGTGATCCGTCCAGTTTCCGGTCGTGGCTGGTCGCCGTGGCGATGAACGAGGTCCGTGGGCACTACCAGACCCGTGGACCGCTTCCCAGTGGGCTGGAGGAGCTCGCCGAGGTGGCGGACCCGGGCGCTGACTTCGCCGACCTCACGCTCACCGAACTCGGCTTGTCAGGGCAGCGGCGCGAGGTCGTGGAGGCGACGCGCTGGCTGGATCCCGACGACCGCGAACTGCTGTCGCTGTGGTGGCTGGTCGTGGCCGGGCACCTGACCCGAGCCGAGATGATCGGCGCCATGCGGTTGGACGCTCATCTGGTGACGGTCCGGGTGGCCCGGATGAAGGGGCAGCTGGAGATCGCCCGCGGGGTGGTCCGCGCGCTGGCGCTCGTTCCGGGCTGCCCGCAGCTGGCTTCGGTGTCGGCGAGTTGGTCCGGCGAGCCGGCACCGTTGTGGCGCAAGCGGTTCGCCCGGCACATCAGAGAGTGCGAGTACTGCGTCCACGCCGCGGCGGACCTGGTTCCGGCGGAACGGCTCCTGGTCAGTCTCAGTCTGGTGCCGTTGCCGCTCGGCCTCGCGGCGGCTTTGGCCGCGACGCACCGTACCGTGAGCGCGACTGTGGCGGCCCAGGGCGCCGTGCACGGGTCACGTCTTCTCGCGGCGAAACTGGCTGCCGTGGCCGCCGCCACCGCGGCGGTCGTCGGGACGATCGTCATTCTGCCCAACCTGACCAACAACTCCGGCCAGGCACCGATCACACCGCCGCGTACCGGCATCGCCCAGGCGGCCACATCGGCACAGCCCAGCACCGCACCGACCCTGCCGGCCGTCACGCAAAGCACACCGCCCACGCCCACGTTGACGCCTACGCCGACACCGACCACCTCGCCGACAGTCAACGGCCCGCTGTCGCCGGAAGACCAGGTGCTCGCCGCCATCAACCGGGCCAGAGCCGGCCAAGGGCTGCCGCCGCTGACCCGCGGCGACGGGCTGAGCGCCACGGCCAAAGCCCACACGCAGGCCATGGCCCACGGCTGCGGCCTGCAAGGAATCTGCCCTGGCGAGCCTGAACTCGCCCAACGCCTGAGCGCGGCCGGAGTGAAATGGACGACCCTCGCCGAGAACCTCGGGCAGTGCAGCTGCTCCGGCACGTCGACGTCGAACATCGCCGCCAGAGCCGTCGCCATCACCGAGAACATGCTCGCGTCAGGACCGCCCGACGACGGCAACCGACAGAACATCCTCAGCACAAGCTTCCGCCACGTCGGCATCTCAGTGCTCCGAGACACCAAAGGCACCCTGTGGATGACCCAGGACTTCTCGGACTGACGTCGACCAGGAGAGACATGAACAAGCTGCTACCCGCATCGGCGCTTTTCGCGCTCGCGACCACGCTGCTCACCGAATGTGCGAACACGTCGGGCGCTTCGCCCAGCAGCGCCAGCACCTCCGGCGGCACCAGCGGCATCGAGACCTTCAAACCCGCCGACCGCAAGGTGCTCCCGGCGCTGTCCGGCACCACTCTGGACGGCACGCCACTGGACACCGCCTCGCTCAAAGGCCGGGTGACGGTCGTCAACATCTGGGGGTCCTGGTGGCAGGCTTTCTCCGCAACGGTTCTGCAACCCCGGCGGTGCCACCGACCCGCGGTACTGGCACGGCGAGTTCGACTCCTCCGTGCTGCTGCCGGCGGTTCAAGCGATCAGCGAACGTACCGGCGTGGACGCGGCGACGGTGTTCGTGGCGCTGTTCGCCATGACGGTGAACCAGGTCCACGGGGTCGATCCGGTCGTGGTGCGGCCCATGATGGACAACCGGTTCCGTCCCGGGCTGGCCGATGTCGTGTGCACGGCGGCGCAGAACGCCATCTGTGTGCTCGACGTCGCCGATGCCCGCTTCGAAGAGGTGCTTGAGCGCGCGCGGAGGTCCGTTCTGACCGCGTCCAAACACGCCTGCGTCGATCCGCGGGACGTCGCAGCCGTGGTCGAGCGCGTCCAGGCCGAGCGCGGCGTAGACCTCGCCATCCACTGCTTCCTGAACGGGGTCCGCGTCACCGTGCGCATCGACACCGCTGCCGTCGCCCCGGCCGACGCCGAAGCCTTGGCGTGGCGCTTGGAAACCAACGCCCTGGCCCAAGCGGGAGCCCACGCATGACTCGTCGTAGCGACGCCTGTTGTCGCGGCATCCAAAGGATTGCGTAGCTGGCGCCAATGACGTCGGATCGGGCGCATACCTACGATCGAGGCACCTCCCGTGAGCTTCAGCGCCCGCCCGATTTCGAGGAAGTGAAGGTATGTCAGAACCGATCTACGTCTACATCGGCACCTATGCCGACGAGCAGGCAGCCAAGTCCGACCTGGAGGTTGTGCGTGATCTCTATGGCGACGGGGTGCTGCGGACCTACGACGCGGCCGTGGTGACGAAGGAGGCCGATCAGAGGATTCACGTGCGCCGCCACGAGCACACGGCCGCCCATTCGGCGTGGCACGGTGCGGCTGTGGGCGCCCTGGTGGGGGTGCTCTTCCCGCCGGCGTTCATCGTCAGCACGGTGGCCGGCGCCGCCGCCGGCGGGCTCGTCGGGCACCTGTGGCACGGGCTGTCCCGGGACGACCTGAAGGAGCTCGGCGAGTGGCTCGATGCCGGGGAGTCCAGCTTGGTCGTGATCAGCACCACGGAAATCGACCACGCGCTGACTACGACGCTGAAGGCCACGGCGCACCAGATCAAGAAGCTTGAGGTGGCCGACCTGAAGGCATTCGAGGCCGAGCTCAAGAGCGTTTCCGTGGACTGAGCACACCTGTGCGGTGATCGGTCGTGGCGTCAGGCTGACTTGGGGGACTTGTCGGCCAGACGCACGGCGTAGGCGGCAGCGGCGAGTTCGGCGATCCCGTGGGGGTCCGACAGGACCCGTCCGGTCAGGTCCTGAACTCGTCGCAGCCGGTAGCGCACGGTGTTGGGATGGCAATGCAGGATCTCTCCGGCCCGTTCGGCCGATCCGTTGTTGTCGAGCCAGACCATGAGCGTCTGCAGCAGGATCTCCCGGTCCTCCGACGGCAGAGCGAGGACGGGCCCGAGCACGTCCGCGGTGAGCCTCCGGCTCTCCTCGGACTCGTACACCATGAGCGCGGCCAGCGGGCTCGGGTTGAACGGTCGCACTTCGGGGCGGCCCGGTGGCAAGCCGGCCAGCGCTGCCTGCGCGAGACGCAGCGCACGCGGGGTGTCGGTGACCGCGCCGAAGGCGGGACTGATGCCGGTGCGCGCCCGTGCGGTGGTGCGCAGCACGGTCAGCAGCTGCCCGTAGCCGCTTCCGTTACCGGTGCCGTTCGAGCGTACTGACACGATGCCGAGCTGCTGGGCGGGCGTCAGGCGCCACCCGGAGACGATGCCGACGTCCGCCAGCCGGCGCTCGATGTCAGGCAGGCTCGCCTCGGCCAGGGCACGGGTTTCGGCGGCCACGACCACCAACACCCCCTCGCGGTGCAGGCCCAGCAGTTCCGCGGCTTCCCACGGTCCGGTGTCGGCACCGGGCAGGCCCGTCAACAGCGCCTCGACCATCGCCGCGCGGCGTTCCTGGCGTGCGAGCATCAGCTGCGCGGTCGTGGCCCGGTAGGCCTCGGTGAGCGCGAGCGCGTGCTGGTCCGTGAGCTGCAGGATCAGGCTGGCCGTGGACAACAGCGCCTCGGCGGCGGCGAGCTCGCGGTCACGGCTGGTGTGCGCCACCAGCGCGTCCCACAGCGTGGTGAAGCAGATGCGGTAGCAGCGCAGCACCTCCGGAAGCGGGGCACCCTGCATCGCACGGCGGCGGCCGGTCGCCGTGGGCGCCTCCAGATCCAGCGGTGCCTGCGGCTGGGCGATCGCGCCGACGAGGAAGCGCATGTTCGCCTCGACCGAGCGGCGCAATTCCGCGGCGTCGACGATCTTGCCTTCGCGGTAGAACGGGATGCGCTCGACGGTCGCGGCGCACGCGGCCTCGATCAGCTCCGGCAGACACGACTGCGCCCAAGCAGCCAGTGCTGCCAACTCTGTGCCCGTCACGCGAATCGGCCTCCAGCTCAGCCTTCGCCCGCATGGTGCGAGCAACTGATCCAACAGCGGCATCCCACCGACTCATGCTGCCAGACGGTTGTCGGAGTCCCGAGGCCTTCTCGACGTCGCTGTATCTCGCAACGAAGAGTTTTGTTCGGCACTACAGAAAGAGGGGGACGCTCGTCCGGCGTTGGTCAAGGCGCCGGTCCGGCCTTGCCGGGGCTACCGATGCCACGTCAAAGTAAGGGCCCGTGAACAGAGACCACACCATCGAATTCGCAGGGCTCCCCGTCGTCGCCTTCCCCTTGGACCCGGACGCGCCATTGCCGGTCGCCGCCGAAGACGGCCGGTCGGTCGCATGGCGCCTGGAGTGTGACGTGCGGTGGGGCGCACAGTTCGGCCACACCCTTCCGGAACTGTTCGACTTGTTCCTCAGGCGTGTGGACGCCGCGCGCGTGGAGTCCGTCGTGTTCGGCGTGTGGTCCACCGAGATGGACTCTGGCGGCCATCCCGTTCAGGTGCTGGTGGCGGCCGCCGATCGGCTTCCCTCCCTGCGTCGGGTGTTCATCGCCGACGTCGGTAGTCAGGACATCGAGATCTCCTGGATCGCCAACCCTCCGGTCACGCCGCTGCTGGAGAGCTTTCCGCAGCTGGAGGAACTGTGGGTGCGAGGCGGCCCGGAGGACAGGGACGTCCCGATCCTTTCCCCGATCAAGCATGAGTCGCTGCGCACGCTGGTCCTCCAGGCCGGCAATCTGCCGTCCGAGACCATCCGCTCGATTGGACAGTGCTCCTTCCCGGAACTGGAGCACCTTGAGATCTACTTCGGCGACCCGTACTACGGCGGCACCGGATCGGCCGAAGACATCAGGAGCCTGTTGACCGGCCAAGAGCTCTCAAAGCTGCGGTACCTGGGGCTGAAGAACGCGGTGGTCCAGGACGCGATCGCAACAGTCCTTGCGGACGCCCCGATCGTCAAGCAGTTGCACACTCTGGACTTGTCGTTGGGGACGTTAAGCGACGACGGCGCCGCTGCGCTGCTGGCCGGCCAATCGCTCGGGCACCTGCGTAAACTCGACCTGCACCACCACTACCTGTCGCAGGAGATGGGCGACCGGCTGCGCCACGCGCTGCCCGGCGTCGAGATCGACCTGTCCGAGCGGATCGCGGACAGCGATCGCTACGTGGCCGTCGCCGAGTGACGGGCGACGGTGCCCGCCTGATCTGCACCGTGGTCGGCGCGGTGGTTCGACCGCCTCGGATTCGGCCCGCACGCGGCCTGGGTCCTCGTCTGGAAGAGGTTGCGCGACGACCTCGCCGCGCGCCGCCTATTCTCGTCGCTCACGTCTGAATCGCGCGGGAGGAGTTCCGCACGCGTCGGTGAAGGCGCGGTAGAAGCGGCTGAGGGATCCGAATCCGGATGCCGCCGCCACTCGGCTCACCGGCAGATCGGTGGTCGCCAGCAGGCGACGGGCTTCGGCGAGTCGGTGCAGCTTGAGGTAGTCGCCGATCGTGGTGCGCACGACCTTGCGGAACTGGGTCATGGCGTACGTGGGATGTACATTCGCCGCGGCGGCTATTTCCATGATCGTGATCGGCTCGCGAAAGTGGGTGGCGATGTGCCGCACCATGGAGACGACTTGGCGTAGAGCCGGGTCGTCTCCGGTGTCCGGCCGCACGGGTTCTCCGAAGGTGCTCATGGTGAGGCGTCGGATGCGGGCCTCGATTTCGAGCATCGCGATCCGGCGTGGCTCGGCTTGCCCGGTGGCCAGGTCCGCGGCCCATTGGGTGAATTTCGCCTGGTCGGTCGCGTCGGCCCGGGACGGTGGGGAGATCGCGGGTACTCCGGAGAGCAGGTGGGTCACCAGGGGTTCGGGGAGGCCCCAGCTCAGGAAGCGGTCGAAGGGCAGGTGCAGCCAATGGACGCGCTCTGCCCTGTTCGCGATGAGCTGGTGGGGGATCGCGGCCCAGAAGACCACGATGCTTCCCCGCGCCACCTCCACGAGGCTGCCGCCGATCAGGTACAGCATCGGGCCGCCCTCGGCCACCAGGTTGACCTCGATGTCGTCGTGCCGATGCGGCGTTTTCATCAAAGTGGGACGCCCGGCCCAGCCGGCGAGGAACGAGGGCAGGTCGTCGATCGTGGCCTGAGGATCCAAGAAGTTCTCACTCCTCAATGGTGAAGACATCGCGCATCCGCAAACCCTACCGTCGCAGACGGACCGGTAGTTGATCGAGCCATTCGGACGTCCGCATCGCATTCTCGAACGTAACGGAGCATCGTCTTGTTTTCACTCGGCATCGTCGGAGCCGGCCAGTTCGCCGGTTCCTTCGCCCACCTCTGGCGTCTGCACCCGGGCGTCGGCGACATCTTCGTCACCGACCTTCTGGCGGACCGTGCCGCCAAACTCGTGGCCGACCACGACCTTGCCGGCACGGTCGCGTCATTCGAGGAGATGCTCGACTCGGACGTCGACGCGGTAGCCGTCTTCACCCAGCGCTGGACGCACGGCCCGCTCGTCGAGCAGGCGTTGCGGGCCGGCAAGCACGTCTACTCTTCGGTGCCGATGGCGATCACCGAGCAGGAGATCGCAGCCATCATCGCAGCTGTCGAAGACACCGGTCTGGTCTACATGATGGGCGAGACGAGCCACTACCACCCCGCAACCGTGTATGCCCGCGCACAGGTGGAGGCGGGGGCGTTCGGCCGGCTGTTCTACGCCGAGGGCGACTATGTCCACGACATGGACTGGGGGTTCTACGACGCCTACCGGTACAGCGGCGGTGAGAACTGGAAGTCCACGGCGAGCTATCCGCCGCTGCTCTATCCGACCCACTCCATCGGAGGCGTGCTCGGCGCCTGGCAGACACACGCCGTCAGCGTCTCGGCGATCGGCGTGGTCGACCAGCGTGGAGACGGGGTGTTCGATCGGGAGATCAGCCAGTTCGACAACGACTTCTCCAATGCGACCGGCTTGTTCGAGGTCGCCGGCGGCGGCAGTTTCCGCACGAACGAGTTCCGCAGGGTGGGTTACATCGGAAAGGAGTCCCGCTTCCGGTTCTTCGGCACCGAGGCGGTCTTCGAGCAGCTCGACTCGGTCAGCTTGTGGCAGGACAAGTCGGGCCGGCGGGACATCACCGAGCAGCTGGAACCGGCGCCGACCCTCAGCCCGGATGATCCGTCGCTGGCTCATCTGGCGCCAGAGCTGCGAGGTGCGTTCGCATCCGGCACGGCGCCGATCCACGACCGTTCCCGCCTGCCGCGCGAATTCGAGCACGCCGCCAACGGCCATGAGGGAAGCCACCACTTCCTCGCCGACGATTTCGTCACCGCCGTGACGACCGGGGCGTTGCCTCCGGTCAACGCCTGGACCGCGGCCCGCTACACCCTTCCGGGCATCATCGCGCATCAGTCCGCCCTGCAAGGCGGGGTGCGGCTGCCGATTCCGGACCACGGTGGCGGGCCCGCCTAGCAGCCCTTTCCGCGGTGAGCTGCGGACGGCGGCTACAGAACAGGATTCCCTTCGGTGACCAACGTGCATTCGTGCCTTCGGAAGGTTGCAGCTGATGTTCCTGCAGACAGGCTCTGCGCTTGAACGCCGTACTCAGAATGAGATCCTTCGCGTCGAGCCCTGGGGCGAACACGCGGTTCGGGTGCGTGCGGCGGCCGACGCCCTCGTCCCGGATCTCGACTGGGCCTTGGACTCACCCGTCGTGTCGGAGTCGGTGCGTGTCACCGTGCATGATGACGGCACGGCCCGGCTCGTCAACGGACGTATCACCGTCGAGGCCGACGCGGCGGGCAGGCTGCGCTTCCTGCGGAGCGCTGATTCTGGAGCCTCGGACTCAGACTTGGACTCGGACTCGGACACCCCGGCGCGCGAGCTGCTTGCCGACAAACGTCCGTACACCGCCAGTCCCGGTCCGCGGGTCCACTCACCACGCGGGGACGGCACGTACCAGGTCGAGCAGACCTTCGAGGCTTACGACGGCGAGCGGATCTTCGGCCTGGGCCAGCACCTGCACGGCGAGCTGGACCAGAAGGGCTGTGTCATAGCCCTGGTACAGGGCAACACGGTCGCGACGATCCCGTTCATGTACTCCTCGCGCGGCTACGGACTGCTGTGGAACAACCCCGCGATGGGCCGGGTGGAACTCGGCGCCGACGCCACCCGCTGGACAGCCGAGCAGTCCCGGCAGATCGATTACTGGATCACTGCCGGCGACACCCCCGCGGAGGTCATGGCAGCGTACGCCGACGCCACCGGGCATCCGCCGTTGCTCCCGGAGTGGGCAAGCGGATTCTGGCAGTCCAAACTGCGCTACCGCACCCAGGAGGAACTGCTGGAGGTAGCGCACGAGTACCGGCGCCGCGAGCTGCCGTTGTCGGGGATCCTGTGCGACTTCTTCCACTGGCCGAAGATGGGCGACTGGGACTTCGAGCGCGCCGAGTGGCCCGATCCGGCCGCGATGGTCGAGGAACTGAACGGGCTCGGCGTGAAGCTCGCCGTCTCGGTGTGGCCGACCGTCGAGGCGGACAGTGCCGGATTCGAGCCGCTGCGCGCGATCGACGGCCTGGTCCGGGACCGCTGCGGCGGTCTGCTGCGAAATCACTGGCCGTCCCGTGGCGACGGCGATCCATATGTGCCGATGGCGTACTTGGACCCCACCAATCCTGCGGCCCGCCGCCTGCTGTGGGAACGTCTGCGCACCTCGTACCACGAGATCGGCGTCGCAGCCTACTGGCTCGACGCCTGCGAGCCGGACCTGCCGCCAGACCTGGCCCGCCGGGCCGTCTACCAGGCGGGGCCGGGCATACAGGTGGGGAACACCTACGGTCTGTCGATGGCCCGGGCCGCAGCGGACGGGATGCGCGCGGCGGGCAATGACCGGCCGTTCGCCCTGATCCGCTCGGCCTGGGCCGGCAGCCAGCGCTACGGCGCCGCTCTGTGGTCCGGTGACATCGATCCGACGTTCGCGTCGCTGGCGACGCAGATCCGCGCGGGGCTGAACGTGGCCATGAGCGGCATCCCGTGGTGGAACACCGACATCGGCGGCTTCATGGGAGGCGACCCGCGGGATCCGGCGTACCGGGAGGTGCTGGTGCGGTGGTTCCAGTATGGAACGTTCCAGCCGATCATGCGCCTGCACGGCGACCGGGAACCCAACCAGTCGTTCAGTACGCGGATGACCGGAGGGCCGAACGAAGTCTGGTCCTACGGCGAGGAGGCGTACGCGATTCTGCGTGAACACCTGCTGCTGCGTGAACGCCTGCGACCGTACATACACCGGCTCGCGGAGGCGGCCCACCACACGGGTGCCCCGCCGATGAGGCCGCTGTTCTTCGAGTTCCCCGACGACGAGGCCGCCTGGAACGTGGACGACCAGTTCCTGCTCGGCCCCGATCTGCTGGTCGCTCCGGTCACCGAGCCCGGCGCCCGCAGCCGGCCGGTATATCTGCCGCGTGGCGCGCACTGGATCGACGCCGCCGGCGGCCAGCCTCACGAGGGCGGCCGGACGGTGGAGGTTCCCGCGCCGCTGGAACGGATTCCGGTCTTCGTACGTGCCGGTGCCGCACTGGCCGACGTTCGGGTCTACTGACCGGCGACAGTCGGCGCGGGAGGGCCAGACGCGCTCAGTCTCCGGATACGGAGCCACCCCGTATGGAAGCTGAGCGGTCTGTGGTTGGGTGGGCCCGCGACAACCGATTCGCCGTCGAGCCCACTACTTGAGCGCTACGCCACCTGAGTTGCGGTAGGCGATCGTCTTGCTGATCAGGTTTCCACCGTCGGTCTCGACCGTGGTCTGTTCCTGTTGCCCCGCGCCGAACAGCAGACCGGCGACGTGCGCGTTCGCCACCTGGCTCATGTGCGCGAAGAACCAGTCCACCTTGTCGTCCTGGTAATGATTGAGGGTGTTGTTCTGCGCCATGTTGCCCACGGGGATCTGCCACAGCACCACGGGCTTGCCCAGCGCTTCGGCCATCGTCTTGTAGAAGCCAAGGGCGGCGGCGGCCTTCTGGTCGGTCCAGAAGGTGTCGCGGGCCCCGTGCGCCGGCTCGGCGTACCAGCCCGCGTCCCGGTCCGAGACGTCGGTGACCAGGAAGTCGGCGTTCTGCGCGCCGAGGGCCTGGTAGTCCCTGATGCATCCGGCAGTTTCCGTCTGCCAGTCCCAGCAGGTGAGGTGGAGAGCCACGGCGGCGTTCGGCGCGTATTCGCGGGCCATGGCGACCAGGCAGTGGGCAAGTCCCGCGGCGCTGTTCTCCTGCGATCCGCAATCGGTCGGGTTCGCGGCCGAGACCTGCGCGGGCACCTGGTGCGGATTGCCGATTGAGCGGACGTAGCCCCAGAAGTCAGGTTCGAGGTCGATCATGTCGTTCCTGGTGCCGATCTTCTGAAGGAAGAACCGGTAGTCGTTCAGATACCGGGTGAGCAGGTCGACCCTGTTGATCGCCACGACCTCACCCGGGCCGTCGCCCTGGCCCGCCAGATCCCCGAGGTCGCGCAACGAGTACCAGTCCCAGAGCATCTTCTGCGGACGGGGGCTGCCCTTGTACGTCGCCTGAGCTGCATGGGACTCCGTCAACGTCAACTGGAAACCAGGCGCCGTGGTGTCACCGGTCCAGCAACCCCACCAACTCGACCACGAAGCCTGGCACAGCTTCGCCGTATAGGCGTCCGACGACGGCGCCGGCTGGCTGTGTATATAGGCATACTGCACGTCGAAAGGCGCGGCGTTCGCCGAGGCACCAGACATCGAACCGCCGATGAGTACCGTGCTACTGCCCATGAAGCGTCCCGTAAGGCCGCCACCGGGCGCAGGATGCGGAGCCGACGAGCCCGTGCTGCCGCTGGGCGTCTGACGGGGCGGAACATCGCCGCCCTTCGCGGGGGTCGTGCTGCCCGGTGCGTGGCTGGTGAGATTTGGACTGCTGCCGCTCTGCGCAGCCGGAGTCCCGGCAGAACTGCTCGACGTTCTCGGCATGGACGTGCCGCTGTCGCTCGTCCCGGTCGTCCCGGCCGTGGAGCTGGACGACACCGCCACCGCCTGCCGGTGAGGCGTGGTGGTGCCGACTACCGCGGTGACGACTCCGACCACCGCGACCACGGCGACCGCCGACCAGACACCGCGATGCGTGAACAACGGACGGTTACGACGCCTGCTCACTTCTCGTCCCCCTGTGACGGCTGGGCGGGACAACGACCGGCTGCGACCGCGGGCGCGGTCGCCATCAGCGCGGTGCGCCACAGGTGAGGTGGGTGGGCGAGGGGCATGTCTTGCTCTCTTCCGGCCAGTGCGTCTGAACCGGCCGTCTGGCCGGACGCCGTTGAGTGGCTCGGGAGGCCGAAAAGGTTGCCGCCGGCGCTATCGGAGAGCCTGGCGCAGGAACTGCTCGAACTGCGCCGGCGCCGAAAACATCGGGAAGTGGTCGGCCTCGGGAAGGAGCGTGAGGCTCGCATCAGGGGCCTGTTCCACTATTCGCTGGGCCCACAGCCGAGTGCTCTCGAAGTCGTGCCCGCCCACCAGAACGCTGATCGGAGTGCCGATCTCGCTGAAGCGGGTTTTGACTGGCGGGTCGAGTTCGAAGCCGAGGTAGTCCTCAAGCGTGAAGAAGTACGAGTTCGCGACCTGCAAGCCGATCATCTTGTGGCGCTCACGCGCGTCGAGCGCGGGGGCCCACGCATCGATGTCCACCTCGGCGGCGGCACGGATTCCGGCACCGGCCAGCACGCGCTCGCGGCGGGCGAAATGCTCCAGCATCTCCTTCCGCGCCACGGCTTCCGCCGGGCTCGGATCCGGGAACGCGCCGAACGTGCCGGCCACCGCGACAACCCGACGGGCCCTTTCCGGGTGCCGGTGGGCGAACCCGAGCGCGCGCCGCGCTCCGTCGGAGACCCCGAGCAGTACCGCGGATGACACACCGGCCGCGTCCATCACCGCGGCGACGTCCTCGATCTCGCTGTACGACTGCGTGCCGGGGGAAGAGAGCCCGGTGTCACGGTAGTCGAAGGTCGTGACCCGTGCGATGTCCGACAGCCACGAGACAGTCGTCTCCCACATCCGAAGATCGGCGGCGCCGGCGTTGATCAGGACTACGTCCTGGCCCTGACCGCGAGTCCGGCAGTACAGAAAACCGCCCGGGACATCGACGAACTTTTCGATCTCATCGCTCATGGCGGCATCCTGAGAGGCCGACGGCGACGACGTCAAGTCGCTCGCCCGCCGGCGTGATGCCGGATCGTGCCGAACCTGTCACGAAGACATGGGATGTTCAGCCGGTCGGAGGGCGCGTCGCTGTTGGGAAACACTGCTGTGACAGGGGAAATCGCTCCCCGATGGGTGAACCGTGCGATCCGGAAACCTCGATGACATCCCATGTCTGCTTGACAGAGGACAGAGATTGAGCCACCGTCTCCCTCCGGGATGTTAGCGCTAACTCCTTTCCCGTCAGGCTCATGGCAGACCCAGGAGACGGTATGAAAGCAAGCGCATGGAAACACCGCCGACTCGGCGGCCTCGGTGCCGCGATAGCAGTCGCACTCGGCGCGTTCATCGGGACCGCGGCCGCCACCGGCCCGGCTCACGCGGCGTCGCAGGGTCCGTGTGACATCTACGCGGCCGGCGGCACGCCCTGTGTGGCCGCGCATTCGACGACACGTGCGCTGTACGCGGCGTACAACGGCCCGCTGTACCAGGTGCGGCGCTCCTCGGACAACGCGACGGCCGACGTCGGCCTGCTGTCCGCCGGCGGGGTTGCCAACGCTTCCACGCAGGACTCGTTCTGCGCGGGCGCCAGCTGTGTGATCACTGTGATCTACGACCAGTCCGGGCGCGGCAACAACCTGACTCCGGCACCGGCCGGCGGGTACGTGCACACCCCTGACAGCCCCGCCAACGCCACCGCCGCACCGATCACCGTCGGCGGCCACAAGGCGTACGGCGCCTTCACCTCCACCGGGATCGGCTACCGCGACGACACCACCAACGGCGTCGCCACCGGGGACAACCCCGAGGGCGAGTACGACGTGGTGGACGGCACGCACTACAACAACGGGTGCTGTTTCGACTACGGCAACGCCGAGACCACCAACAACGACGACGGCAACGGCACCATGGAGGCGATCTACTTCGGCAACGCCTCCTACTGGGACACCGGCGCCGGCAACGGCCCGTGGATCATGGCCGACCTGGAGAACGGCCTGTTCTCCGGCTCCAACGTGAACAGCCCCAACCCGGGTGACACGACGATCAACTACCGGTTCACCACGGCGATGGTCAAGGGCGCGGCGAACCAGTGGGCGATCCGCGGCGGTAACGCGCAGTCCGGAAACCTGTCCACGTTCTACAGCGGGCCGCGTCCTGCCGGGTACAACCCGATGCACAAGGAAGGCGCGATCCTGCTCGGCATCGGCGGCGACAACAGCGACGGTGCGGCAGGGACCTTCTATGAGGGCGTGATGACGTCCGGCTATCCGTCCGACGCCACGGAAGCCGCGGTGCAGGCCAACATCAACGCCGCCGGATATTCCGCCGGCGGCGGAGGCAGCAGCACCGGCGCCTTGCACGCCGACGGCGCGAGCAAGTGCCTGGACGACCCGAACGGCACCACGGTCGCGGGGACGCAGCAGCAGATTTGGGGCTGCAACGGCCAGACGAACCAGACCTGGACGCACACCTCCTCGAACCAGCTGACCGTCACCAACAACGGCACGACGGACTGCTTGGACGCCTACGGTCAGGGAACCAGCGCCGGCACGAAGGTGATCATCTGGCCGTGCAGCGGCACCAGCAACCAGCAGTGGCAGTTCAACTCCAACGGCACGATCACCGGAGTGCAATCAGGGCTCTGTCTCGACGTGACCGGGGGATCCACCGCGAGCGGTGCCCTGGTCGAACTGTGGAACTGCAACGGCGGCAGCAACCAACAGTGGAACCTGGGATAGCGGCGGCGTAGCCGAAGCCGCCGCCGACGCGAACACCCATTTCGCCCGCGCGTTCGGCGAGTCCTTCAGCCTTCCCGTGGCCGACCCCGCAGTCTTCCGGCCACGGGAGGCTGGCATGCCGGTGCTGCCCGGGGCCGCTAGCGGCGATGAACGCTCCGTGCAGCGGGGCGTCGACGGAGGCGGAGAACCGCGATACCCGCCACCAGGAGTGCGGCAGGCGCACCGACCAGCGCGACCAGTGCGACCAGCGGGAGGCCGGAACCACCGGAACCACCCCCGGTGCCGGCGGGTGCCTGCGCGGTCGTTCCGTCGCCGTCTCGCGCCGCCGTGCTCGCCGGTGCGCTGCTCTTGGCAGTGAGCACGATGTCGTGGCCGGAGCCGCCGCGGTAGGTGATCTGGAACGTCACCCCGTCGGCGGCCAAGGTGGCACCCTCGGCGAGGCCTGCGAACGTGCCGGATGCTCCCTGGCCGGTCGAGTGGATCAGGGTGAACTGCTCGCCCGCGCTCACCGCTCCCGCCGGTTTGACGGCCAGCGCGCCGGACAGGTCAAGCGGGCCGTTGACGTTCAGCGCCGCGCCGTCGGCGTGCGGCGTCACCGCCAAGGTGGCGCCGGCGGCCACGGTCAGCCCCCCGGTGGTCGTCGTCGGGCCGCCGAGGGCGAGAACGCCCTGGTCGACCCGCCAAGCCCCGCCGGTCGTGGCGGTCGCGGCGAGGCTGAGCGTTCCGGCTCCGGTCTTGACCAGACCGCCGGAGCCGGTGATCGTCCCGCCGTAGGTTGTCGAGGCGGCGTCCGTGACCGTCAGGGTGTGCGTGCCGAGGACGACGGTGCCGGAGCCGCCTGCCAGGTTCTTGACCGTCTGGTCCGCGGCGGCGGAGACGTCGAACGTGCCGCCGTCCAGTGTCAGGCGGCTGCTGGAGCCGATGCCGCCGGAGCCGGGGCCGAGCGCGAGCGTGCCGGCGGTGATCGTGGTCGCGCCGGTGTAGGCCGTTGTGCCGGTCAGTGTGGTCCTGGCCGTACCGGACTGGGTGAGCGAGCCGGACCCGGTGATGCCGGACAGTGAGAGCGGCGTCGTGGTGTTGCGTGCGACCAGTGCGCCGTTGTCGTCGACGGCGTCCGCAGCGGTTGCGGTCAGCAGGGCACTGTCTCCGCCGGCCTTCCCCGTTCCCAGTAGGAGGGTCGCGCCGGTGCCGATGGTGGTGGTGCCGTGGTAGTTCTGCGGTGTGGCGAAGGTGACGGCGTTGCCCGGAGTCGGGCTCAGCGACACGGCCGCGTAGGCTGGCGTGCTCAGCGAGGCGTGGTACACGCCGCCTGATATCGGCGTGTCCAGGGTCACCGGTCCGTCGTAGTCGAAGGTCAGGCTGCCGTTTTTGTGGATGTTGATATAGGAGTCGGACGGTGTCGCGGGGAGGAAGAAGCGGTTCGTGGTCCCGTCGCCCCACTGGACGGTGGCGCCCTCGATGTTGATGCCCCGGAAGTTGACGGTGTGCGCGATCTGGCCGGTGTTCAGGGCCGGGTCGCTGAGTGCCGGGCTGGAGTCCCCTCCGGTGTCCGAGTAACTGTCGACGCCCGTCATCACGATCTTCCCGGCCTGCCAGGTGTGGTAGTTGATGTCGGTGCCGTAGTTCTGCTCGAAGAAGTCCTGCGGGACGGTGAGGGTGTAGTCCCGGGCGTAGAAGATCGCTGAGCCGTCGTTGAGGATGGCGCGGGCGTTCGGCAGCGCCATCCGGTACGAGGCGTCGCCGAAGCCGATCGCGGTGCCGACGCCGATCACCCCGCCAAACGGCTGGTCGCCGGCGAGGTCGAGTCTGGCCGGGGCGCTGCGCGGCTGCGAGACCACGCCGGAGCCGGAGATCGTGCCGAGATTGACGTCCGGGCCGCTCAGATCGAGTACCAGGGTGCCGTCGACCTTGATGTTGTCCTGGTTCAAGGCGAGGTTGATCTTCGGTAGGGAGTAGGGATAGCGCCCGATGACGCCGGTTGACCCGCCGGCGCCGTATTGGAGCGTCGCGCCGCGCTCGACGACGACCGTCGGCGGATCTGGATCGGCGACGATCGGGTAGGGCCAGTTGCCGCCGCTGGTGGTCACGCTCTGGTGCTGAAGGCTCGCGGGCAGCGTCAGGGTGCTGTTGCGGGTCAGCACCAGTGTGCCGGTGCCTGCGACGGTCAGCGTGCCCTGGCCGGAGAGGACTCCGTTGTAGGTCGTCGTCCCGGAAGGCAGGTTGATGACGGAGTCACCGTGCAGGGCGATGTCCTGCCCGGCGAGCACCTGGCCGGTGACGTCGGTGGGCCCGGACGCCCGCGCGGGTCCAGCCGGTGACAGTGTCGCCACCGCTGCGGCCAGGGCCAGGGCCGCCCCCACGCGGGCCGAAACCCTGACACGCAACACCATCACGCCGCTCCGTTCGCTCCGTCCGCTCCAATGTGCGACCACAGATAGCACGTGCGTGTTACCGGAACCAACCTGCGGGAAGCAACGCGCCCTCGCTGTTGACTGAGGTCCGACTCAGCGCTAGCTTCCCGCTCGGGAAAGTTTCTCGCATCAATCACGAAAACTTTCTCGGCGCTCCACTGCCCGTAGCTGCGCCGGACGCTGACTTACTTGACGGAGGAACCATGGGACACGCTCAACGACGACGAACCCGACGGCGGCTCGCCACCGTCATCGCCAGTGTCACCCTTCTCACCGGTACGGTCCTCGGCATCGGCACGCTCCCCGCAAGCGCGTCGGCCGCGCCCGACAGCACGACCCAGAGCGACAGCACCACCCTGCCCGCCCCCGACAATCCGGCGATGGACACGGTCGCGGCGATGCAGCCCAGCTGGAACCTGGGCAACACGCTGGACGCCATCCCGACCGAGACCTCCTGGGGCAACCCGCTGGTCACCAAGCAGCTGTTCGACACGCTGAAGGCCCAAGGCTTTCGCAGTGTCCGTATTCCGGTGACCTGGAGCGGCCACCAGTCCGCCACAGCGCCCTACGCCATCGACCCGGCCTGGATGGCCCGGGTCAAGCAGGTGGTCGACTGGGCGATCCAGGACGGCCTCTACGTCGATCTCAACGTCCATCACGACTCGTGGCAGTGGATCGAGTACATGCCCACTGATCACGACAACGTGCTGGCGTGCTTCAAGGCGACCTGGACCCAGATCGCGGCCGAGTTCAAGGACGAGCCGCACAAGCTGCTGTTCGAGAGCGTCAACGAGCCGCAGTTCAAGGACGCCTCCGGCGCGTCCGTCTCGGACGCCGTGAGCGAGCAGTGCCTGGACGAGCTGCAGACGGCCTTCTTCACCATCGTGCGTCACTCCGGCGGCCGCAACGACACCCGTGGCCTCATCCTCTTTCCGATCAACAACGATCAGAGCGGCCTGGACGGCCTGGCCGCCGAGATCGCCTCGCTTCACGACCCGTATCTCGTCGCAACGATCCACAACTACGGCTTCTGGCCGTTCACCGTGAACATCGCTGGATACGACACCTTCAACGCGCAGGTGCAGCAGGACATGCTGGACCTGTTCTCCCGGGCCTACAACGCCTTTGTCGCCAAGGGCGTCCCGGTCTACATGGGCGAGTACGGCACGTTCAAGTACCCGGACTACACCCATGACTACAACGCCATCGAGCCGGGCGAAGGCGACAAGTTCTTCGAGATGTTCGCCTACGAGGCGCGGATCAACCACGTCACCACCGCGCTGTGGGATCCCGGCAACTTCCTCAACCGCAGCACGTTCCAGCCCCGCGACCCGGCCCTGTGGACGCTGATCCAGTCGAGTTGGAAGACGCGCTCCGGAACGGCATCCACCGACCAGCTGTTCGTGCCCAAATCCGGCCCGATCACCGCGCGGACGATCGGCCTGAACCTCGACGGCACCACCTTCAAGGGGCTGAGCGCCGGTGACTGGAGCCTGGTCAAGGGCAGGGACTACGCCATCGACGGGGACCAGTTGACGCTGACCGCCGCGACCGTCGCCCGGCTGGCCGGCAACCAGGCGTACGGCGTCGACTCGACGCTGACGGTCCGGTTTTCCAGGGGCGTGCCGTGGACCGTCAACGTGCTCACGAACGGCCCGGTGACCCAGGCGGACGCGACCGGGGACACCACCGCCGGCCTGGCCATCCCCACCCAGTTCAACGGTGATGTGCCGGCGGAGATGGAAGCCAAGTACGCCGACGGCAGCGGCGCCGGACCGGCGTCCTGGACGACGTACCAGGAGTTCGGGGTCTCATTCGTTCCGAGCGCCTCGGGCAACACCATCACCATGACGCCTGCGTTCCTGCAGGCGATCAAAGACGGCGTTCCCGTGACGCTCACCTTCTACTACTGGAGCGGCGCCACCACGACGTACACCGTCACCAAAACGGGCACCACGGTCACCGGCTCCCACGCTTGAGAACCGAACCATGCGTCGAGGGACGGGGAGACTCCGTTGCCGCTTGACCCGTTCCTCGCCGCGAAGACGCGTCTCCTGGACGGCGTCACGTGGGAGACCGCGTACCGGGATCCGGACCACATGGCCCGGCTCACCGAGTTCCTCGCCGATCCCGCCGAATCGGCTGTGCCGGACGTCTCGATCGAGAACCGGCTGATCCCCGGACCCCACGGGGATATCAGTATCCGCATATACGGCTCCGGCAGCGCTGCCCGACGTGCCCTGATGTGGTTGCACGGCGGTGGATTCACCGGTGGCGACCTCGACATGCCGGAGGCGCACCGGGTGTCCGCCGAACTCGCTGCCCGCGCTGACGCGCTCGTGGTCTCCGTCGGCTATCGGCTCGCCACGGAAACCGTTCGGTACCCGGTCCCGGTCGACGACGTGCGGGCCGCGTGGCTGTGGCTCACCGAGGGCGAGGGCAGGGCGATGCTTCCGTCGGAGACGGTCGCGCTCGGTGGGGCCAGCGCCGGCGCGGCTTTGGCCCTGACCGCCGCGATCCGCTTACGCGACCAGGGTCGACGTCGTCCGGACCGGCTGCTTCTGGCCTATCCCTTCGTGCACTTCCCGGTCCCGGCGCTCTCCGGTGAAACCGCCGCCGAGATGTCCGGGCTGTCGCCGATACTGCGATCTCCTCCCGCGAACATCGAGGGCATGGTGCGCGGCTACGTCGGCCGTCTTGCCGGGCTTCCCTCCGACGCGTTGCCGGGGGCGGCGCTCCTCACCCGGCTCGCGCCGACCGCGATCGTGGTGGCCGAGTATGACGACCTTCGGCCCTCCGGCGAGCTCCTCGCGGTGCAGCTTGAAGAATCCGGCGTGCCCGTACAGAAGTATCTCGCCGCGGGCATGGTCCACGGACACCTCAATCGCGACCCCAGCCTCGCGGAAGTCGACCGGACCCTCGATTTTCTCGCCGCGGTGCTCGCCGGCTGATGCCCGGTAGGGATTCGTCATTGGTCTGAAACTTTCGACGATCAATACGCGAGGTCACTGCTGAAGACAGTGGCAGGAGCGACGGGCGCGTCGAGAGTACGAAACATTGATTGTTCCCTCTAGATCAGGCTCATACCATCCTCCCCGAACGCATGCCTCGAATCGGTTCGATGGAGTGTGAGAGATGAGAGAGCGCAGAGCCGCCTTCGGGCCGGCCGCACTCACCGTGCTTGTGGTCGCCTTGCTCAGTGCCCTGGTGACCTACGGAAGCTTCAGCGCGGCTGCGGCGTCGTCGCCGGGGGCGGCACTCGCCGCGCCTGCGGCGGCGTCCGCCGGCTGCGGCAAAACCCCGACCCTGGCCAGCGGTACGCACACGATCCAGAGCAGCGGCCAGACCCGCAGTTACATTCTGCGGTTGCCCACCGGCTACGACAGCAGCCATCCCTATCGGTTGGTCTTCGGGTTCCACTGGGTCGGCGGGACGATGAACGACGTCGACTCCGGCGGGACCGACGGCTACAACTGGTCCTACTACGGCCTGCGGAAGCTGGCTGACGCCGCCGGGAACGGCACCATCTTCGTCGCGCCGCAGGGCAACAACAACGGCTGGGCCAACCCGGGCGGCCAGGATGTGACGTTCGTTGACGACATGCTCAACCAGTTCGAGTCAGGGCTTTGCGTCGACACCGGGCAGATCTTCTCCTCAGGCTTCAGCTACGGCGGCTCGATGACCTACGCCTTGGCTTGCGCCCGGCCGACGGTCTTCCGCGCGGTCGCCGTCTACTCCGGTGCGAACCTGAGTGGCTGCGCCGGCGGCACGCAGCCGGTGGCGTACATCGGCCTGCACGGCATCCGGGACAACGTGCTGCCGATCGCGAACGGTCGGGCGCTGCGGGACACGTTCGTCCGCAACAACCAGTGCACGCCGCAGAATCCGCCGGAGCCGGCGTACGGCAGCCTGACGCACATCGTCACCGCCTACTCCGGATGCAAGCCCGGGTATCCGGTCGTCTGGGCCGCCTTCGATGGAGCCGGTCACGATCCCGGTCCGATCGACGGTAGTACCGGCGACGGCTGGCACACCTGGACCTCGGGCGTGGTCTGGAACTTCTTCACGCAGTTCCAGTCCGGACCGCCGCCGACCTCGCCGAGCAGCACGCCCAGCACCACCCCGAGCACCACGCCCCCCGGAGGCGGTACCGGGGCTCTGCACGCGGTGGGCGCGGGCAGGTGCCTGGACGACCCGAACTCGGCCACCACCCAGGGGACCCAGCAGCAGATCTACGACTGCAACGGGCAGGCGAACCAGACCTGGACGCGGACCTCGTCCGGACAGCTCTCCGTCACGGTCGGCGGCACCACGCTGTGCCTGGACGCCAACGCCCAGGGCACGACCAACGGCACCAAGGCGATCCTGTGGTCTTGCAACGGCCAGTCCAACCAACAGTGGGCTTTCAACACCAACGGCACCGTCACCGGAGCCCAGTCAGGACTCTGCCTGGACGTCACCGGCGCCTCCACCGCCAACGGCGCCTTGGTCGAACTGTGGACGTGTAACGGTCAAAGCAATCAGCAGTGGACGCTGAGCTGAACACACCGTCCGCCTGGCGACGACGGCTGCGCAAGCCGTAGCCCCGAGACGAGAACCGTTGCCGCGGCGACACCAAGTCGCCGCGGCAAATGTCTCAACGGCACCGTGCTGTGACCGTTGATGTGGCTCATCCGCCGAGTGCGACGACCATCGATCTTTGCGCCCCACAATGGATCGACGCGCTGGACGGCAGATCGACGCTCGACCGGCCGACGGCGAACTCGTACTCACCCGGCTCCACAAGGAACGCGCCGCTCTCCTCCGACCAGTACGCCAACTGGTCCGCCGGGACCGCGAAGGTGACGGTGCGTGATTCGCCCGGGGCCAGCTCGATCCGCTCGAAGCCCTGTAGGCGGCGCAGGGGAGTGGGCATCGAGGCCTCAAGGGCATGCGAGTAAAGCTGCACGACTTCCTGCCCTGCGGTCGTACCGCTGTTGGTGATCTGCGCCTCAGCCAATATCGTGAGGGTCCCCAGCTGATCTTCGCGGGCCGTCAGTATGAGGTCGCCGTACTCGAAAGTCGTGTACGACAGGCCGTGTCCGAAGGCGTAGAGGTGCTCCCGCTGCGAGTACTGGTATGTCCAGCCCGAGCCGATGACGTCGTAGTCGTCCGGGGCGGGCAGGTCGGTGTCGGAGGCGTACCAGGTCTGCGGCAGCCGGCCGGCCGGGTTGTGGGTGCCGGTCAGGACGTCGGCGACGGCGTTGCCCAGTTCCTGGCCGCCGTGTGCGGTCCAAACGATCGAGGGCACGTGGCGTGCCGCCCAGCCGATCGCGTACGGATAGCTCGACACCAGGACGAGTGTGGTGTTCGGGTTCGCCTGGACGACCGCGCGCAGCAGCGCCTCCTGGTCCGCCGGCAGCGCGAGTCCGTCGCGGTCGATCGTCTCGCGTCCGTTGATGTGCGGGTCGTTGCCCAGCACCACGACCGCGTGGTGGGCCGAGGCGGCCGCGGCGACGGCCTGGTTGATACCGGAGGTGAGGGTCTCGATCAAGAATGCCGTCGCGTCCTCGGCGGTGGCGGCGTCCGCGACGAGGCGGCCGTCGTCCCCGACGCGCAGGTAGCGGCCGCTGGCGTTCGAGCGCACGAAGGTCTGTCCGTGGGTGGCGGGGTGGAACTCCCACAGCTCCTTGACCACCCAGCCGTCCGGCGTCGCGGCGTCGGCCAGTACCTCGGTGTCGCCGTCGCCGGTGAGCGTCAGGTACTTGCCGTTCTCCACCGCCTGCAGGGTGCGCACCGGGACCGGGCACTGGACGCTCGTGCCCCAGTCCTGGTGGCAGAACGGCCCGAACACCGTCTCGCCGACCCGCAGGGAGACGACGTCGCCGCCGTCCACCGCGGTCACGGCCCGGTCGCCGAACGCTGTCCGCAAGCCGTCGGCGATGCTGACCGCATAGGGGAGGGAGCCGCTGTACCAGTCGGTCAGCACCCTGTTTCCCAGGTGCCCGATGACTGCGACTGCCGCTCTCCCGTCATCCGGTTCCGGACCGGGCTGGGTCAACGGCGGCGCCCCGCCCTCGTTCTTGAGCAGGACGATCGCGGCGCGAGCAGCCTCCAGTGCCAGCGCGTTGTGGGCCGGGCTGCTGATGACGTCGGCACGGATTCCCGCATAGGGGTCTGTCTCAGGGTCGAACTCACCGGTCGCAGCCCGCATCGCCAGCACCCTGGAGACGGCCGCGTCGATGTCAGCCTCGGTGATCAGGCCCTTCTCCAGGGCGGCGGTGAACCGCTCGATGGTCAACCGCGAGTCCGGGCCGTCGGTGAAGCTGTCCACACCGGCTTTGAGCGCGGCCGCGTGGGACTCCTCATGGGTGGCGAAGTATTTCTCGCGATCGACCAGGTTCGACGGGGCCTGGGCGTCGGAGCAGACGACCAGCTCCGGGTTCCACGCGCGCAGGGCCGTGTTGATCAGGGGGTGGACATGGTTGGGGATGCCGTTGGTGAGGTTGTACCCGGGCATCACCCCGGCGGCGACCCCGGCCTCGATCGGGCCGCGGAAGGCGGGGAGTTCGTACTCGTGCAGGACGCGCGGGGGCACCTCGATGTCGATGATGTCCCGGTCGGTCTCGACGTTGTACGCCAGGAAGTGCTTGAGCACCGGGGTGGTGCGCCAGATCGCCGGGTGGTCGCCGCGCAGCCCGCGGCAGTAGGCGGTGGCCAGTTCGGCGGTGGCGAGCGGGTCCTCGCTGTAGCCCTCCTCGTTGCGGCCCCACCGGGGGTCGCGCAGCAGGTTCACCACCGGGGCCCAGACGTTGAGCGAGATCATCGGGGGCTTCTCGGCCATGCTGCTGGACTGGAAGGCGTTCCCGGTGTCCTGACGGAAAGCCCGCACCTCCGTGGAGACGGCCTCTCCGACGCGGCGAATCAGGGCCCGGTCCCAGGTGGCGCCGAGGCCGATCGCCTGCGGGAACACGGTGGCGCGCCCGATCCAGGCCACCCCGTGCAGGGCTTCGCAGCCGGTGCGGAACGCGGCCAGGCCGAGGCGCTCGATCGCGGGCTGCTGCTGGTGGAGGAGCGCGATCTTCTCGGTCACGGACAGTCGCGCGAGCAAGGCGGCGGCCTTCGCGGCGGCGTCGGGGACTTCAGTCACGGGACGACCTTTTCGTCGGCGGCGGTGCGAGCACCGGCGGGGGAACGTTACACAGCTTCGGCCCGCGCGGAGGGCCGAGATGCCGAGCCGCCGGCGAGTCGAAGCGCTTCGAAAGTCCCACCTGTCGCCACCCCTGTCAACCCTGAAGGGCTGGAAGTCCGTAATGTATTGGCAGCTCAGTGTGGTTTAGACCAGGTCGCTTCCCTGCCCTTCTTTGAAGATCGTGACAGAGAGATGGGATGTATAGGGCCGCCACCGATACCGAAACGTGACCATCAACCCTTGCGTCACTCATCATGCTGACTTAACCTCATCGCAATATTGAAGCGCTTCGACAGTCAGTCCTCGCAGTTGCACTTCGGCGTACAGCCCGCACAGCGACAGCCCGACTACTCGTATCCGCGGACCGGACACCGGGCCGACTTCCACCGGCGTGTGTCAAGGGTCGCGAATCATCTCGTTGACTGGAGATTCCCATGTCGAGCACCAACGCGTTCACTCGACGCGGCTTCCTCTCGGCCTCCGCCGCCGTCGGCGGCGCGATAGCTGCCTCGCCCCTGCTGGCCGCCTGCGGCAACAACGCCGGCAAGGGCGGGGCGAGCACCAAGGCCGGCATCCAGGCGGTACTTCCGACGTTCAGGCCGCTGACCAACGGGGTCACGCCGGACTTCCCGTCGGTGCAAGGAGCCAACGGGGCTCTCACCAACCCCGGCTTCCTGAAGTACCCGACCTCCCTGCCGAAGACCGTGACCGGCCAGGTCGGCTCCGGCGGCACCTACACCGGGGTCGCACCGTCCTGGAACCCGATCCCGCCGTCCGGCAACTCCTACTACGACGCCGTCAACAAGGCCCTGGGCGCGACCTTCAAGCCGGAGCCGGGCAACGGCAACACCTACAACACGATCATCCCGCCGCTGATCGCGGCGAACAAGCTGCCGGACTGGCTGCAGGTCCCCGGCTGGATGGTCTCCACGTTCAACATCGGCGGCCTGGTCGGGACCAGGCTCGCCGACCTCACGCCCTACCTCGGCGGCGACGCCGTCCTGGAGTACCCCAACCTGGCCGCGATCCCCACCGGCGGCTGGCAGTGCGGGGTGTGGAACAACCGGCTCTACGGCATCCCGTGCCACACCGACGGCATGGGCACCGCCGGCGCGTTGTTCTACCGCAAGGATCTGTTGGACGCCAAGGGGATCACTCCCGCGGTGAAGACCGCGGACGACTTCAAGGCGCTGGGCCAGGAGCTCAACGACCCCAAGGGCGGCGTGTGGGCCTTCGACGAGATGCGGGTGTACCTGTACCAGGTGTTCAAGGTGCCGTTGAACAACTGGTACATGAACAACGGAAAGGTCGCGACCGCCTACGACCACCCGCAGCTGCTGGAGTGCCTGGACTACTGCGCGCAGTTGGCGAAGGCCGGGCTGGTCCACCCCGACGCGCTGGCCGGTGTCAGCGCCAGCCCCAGCCGGTTCGAGGCCGGCAAGACGCTGATCGAAGGCGGCGGGCTGGGTGCTTGGAACGACGGCGACGCCAAGCAGGGCATCGCGGGGAAGCCGGGATACCAGCGGCAGGCGTTCCCGCTGTTCTCCAATGACGGGTCGACCCCCACCATCGGTCTGGTCGGGTCCTCCGGCTGGGTCAGCTACCTGAACAAGAACCTGAGCCCGGACCAGATCAAGGAATGCCTGCGCATCGCGAACTACTTCGCCGCGCCGTTCGGATCGTACGAGTACAACCTCATCAACTTCGGTGTCGAAGGCGTGCACTACACGATGAGCCCGGACGGCCCGGTGCGCACCGCCGAGGGCTCCAACACCGCCGCCGACCAGATCTACAACTTCTTCGGCAGCGCGCAGCAAACGCTCTACAACGCCGGATACCCGGACGTCACCAAGGCCAACGCGGCCTGGTACGCCGACGTCGTCAAGTACGCGTACCCGGTGCTGTTCCGGAACCTGAACATCACCGTGCCGGACCAGTACTCGAAGATCGCCGCCGGCACCGAAGTGGAGGACGCGGCGCAGGCGGTGGCGCACGGCAAGCAGCCGATGTCCCACTACCAGGACGCTGTCGCCACATGGAAGAAGAGCGGCGGGGACGCACTGGCCACCTGGTACCAGCAGAACGTCGTCGACAAGGGCCTGAGCTAGACGGGCTCCGGCCTTGGGCCCGGTCGCCAGGCGCGCTTGAGGGAGCGTCGTCGCGGCGGCCGGGCCCCGCGTGACGGCAGACGGATCAGACGAGACGAGAAGGAGTCGGCAGATGGCGGTGATAGCGGACGGCGCGATGTCCGGCGGGGAAGCGAGGCCCGAGCCGGAGGCGCCGCCCCGGGACCGCGAGCACGGCGGACCGGTGCCGGCGAAGCGGCGGCAGATCAGCCTGCGAGTGCGGCTCAGGCGGGACAGGTCCCTGCTGATCATGATCGTCCCGACCATGCTGGTGCTGCTGGTCTTCAACTATCTGCCGATGTTCGGGAGCGTCTCGGCGTTCGAGTACTACGACCCCATCTACGGGTTCTTCCACAGCAACTTCATCGGTCTGCAGAACTTCACCCAGCTGTTCGGCGACTCGGCGTTCTGGCACGCGTTCGAGAACACCCTGGTGCTGAGCCTGGTGCAGCTGGTGCTGTACTTCCCGATCCCGATCGCGTTGGCGGTGCTGCTGAACACCGTGATCAGCACCAAGCTCCGGTCCTTCATCCAGGCCGTGGTGTACCTGCCGCACTTCTTCTCCTGGGTACTGGTCATCACCATCTTCAACCAGATGCTCGGCGGCGCGGGTCTGCTCAACCAGTTCCTGCGCCAGCACCACATGGCGACCTGGGACATCATGACCAACGGTGCGGCGTTCAAGTACCTGATCACCGCCCAGGCGGTGTGGAAGGAAGCGGGCTGGGGGATCATCGTCTTCCTGGCCGCGCTGGCCGCCATCGACACGGCGCTGTACGAGTCGGCCGCGGTGGACGGGGCGGGCCGCTGGCGCCGGATGTGGCACATCACGCTGCCCGGGATGCGCGGCATGGTCATCCTGATGCTGGTCCTGCGGTTGGGCAACGCGCTCAACGTCGGGTTCGAGCAGATGCTCATCCAGCGCCAGGCGGTCGGACCGCAGCACGCCGAGGTCCTGGACACCTTCGCCTACTACTACGGCATCACCGGCAACAACTTCGGCTACGGAGCGGCGGCCGGCCTGTTCAAGGGCGTCATCTCCCTGATTCTGATCTTCGCGGCCAACAAGATGGCGCACAAGCTCGGTGAGGACGGGTTGTACCGGAAATGAGCACACTCGAACCCCTGATCAGCCGCCGCACCAAGCCGGGCGCCGGCGTCCCCCGCAAGCGCGCCAAGGGTCGCGCCGTCTGGGAGGAGCAGCCGAGCTTCATCGGCCAGTTCGGCAAGGGCGCGGTCCTGACCGTCGTGGTACTGGCGGTCGTCCTGCCGCTCTACGCCATCGTTCTGACGAGCGTGTCCAGCGAGGGCGCGATCACCCGCGCCGGCGGCAGTCTGGTGTTGGTGCCCGACGGGTTGAGCCTGTCGGCGTACCGGGAGATCTTCTCCAACGGTGTGGTCACCCGCGCGGTGCTGGTCAGCGTGGGGATCACGGTCGTCGGCACGGTGGTGTCGATGGTGCTCAGCATCCTGTGCGCCTACGGCCTGTCCCGGGCCCGCTCGGTCGGGCACCGGTTCTTCCTGGGCGCGATGATCTTCACCATGTTCTTCAGCGGCGGCCTGATCCCCGGTTTCCTCGTGGTCACGCAGCTGCACGGCTACGACCAGTACTGGGCGTTGATCCTGCCCAGCTGCATCTCGGTCTTCAACATCTTGATCATGCGCGGTTTCTACCAGGCCACCGCACGGGACCTGATCGACGCGGCCCGGATCGACGGCGCGGGGGAGTGGCGCATCCTGTGGTCGGTGGTGCTGCCGACGACCAAGGCGGTGACCGCGGTGATGACCCTGTTCTACGCGGTCGGGTATTGGGGCTCGTGGTTCAACACCCTGCTGTACACGCCGTTCGACAACAACAAGTGGCCGCTGTCGTACGTGCTCTACGAATACGTCAACCTCGGCGCGAAGATGCCCGGCATGGACTCCGGCGGCTCCGGGGCCGACATCCAGCACCAGGCGGCCGCGCCGTTCGCCATCTCCATGGCCGTGGTCGTGCTCACGCTCATCCCGATCCTGGTCGTCTACCCCTTCCTGCAGAAGCACTTCACCAAGGGCATGCTCACCGGCGCCATCAAGGGCTGAACCGCCGAACCGCCGAATTGCCGAACCGCCAAACTGCTGGACGACGCCCGGCCACGGGCTGCGTGAAAGGAACGATCACCATGCCATCGCTCGGCGACGCCACCGGCGGCCGGATCCTGTTCGGCGGCGACTACAACCCCGAACAGTGGCCGCGCGACGTCTGGGAGGAGGACGTGCGGCTGATGCGCGAGGCCGGCGTCAACCTGGCCACGGTCGGCGTGTTCTCCTGGGCGCTGCTCGAACCCCGGCCCGGCGAGCGCGACTTCGGCTGGCTCACCGACGTGCTGGACCTGCTGCACGCCAACGGCATCGGCGTGGGGCTGGCCACGCCGACCGCCTCCACGCCGCCGTGGATGGGCCACCGCTGGCCCGAGACGCTGCCGCGCAACCCCGACGGGACGGTCCGGACCTACGGCTCGCGCAACGCCTACTGTCCGTCGTCCCCGGTGTACCGGGCCTTCGCGGACGCGATCAGCGCCGATCTGGCCTCCGTCTACGCGCACCACCCGGCGCTGCGGATGTGGCACATCGGCAACGAGTTCGGGACGGTGTGCTATTGCGATCAGTGTGCTGAGCGCTTCCGGCACTGGCTGCAGGCCAGGTACGGGGACCTCGACGCCCTGAACGAGGCCTGGGGGACCGCGTTCTGGTCGCAGCGCTACTGCGAGTGGGACGAGGTCATCCCGCCGCGCCAGGTCCAGTACGTCATCAACCCCACGCAGGACCTCGACTACCAACGCTTCGCCTCCGACCTGCTGCTGGAGCGCTTCAACGCGGAGCGGGACATCGTGCGCGGCGCCAACCCCGCGGTCCCGGTGACGACCAACTCCATGCCCTTCTTCAAGGCGGCGGACCTGTGGGCCTGGGGTGCCGAAGAGGACTTCACGGCGCTGGACTCCTACCCCGACCCCAACAGCCCGCAGGCCGCGTGCGACGGCGCGATGGCCCAGGACCTCATCCGCTCGGTCGGCGGCGGCAAGCCGTGGCTGATGATGGAGCAGACCCCCGGCCGCGCCGGATTCCGGCACGTCGCGACCCCGAAGCGGCCCGGCCTGAACCGCCTGTGGTCGCTGCAAGCTGTGGCGCGCGGCGCCGACGGGATCCTGCACTTCCAGTGGCGCGCCTCCAAGCAGGGGGCCGAACGCACCCACGGCGCGATGCTGCCGCACGCCGGCCCGGACTCGCGGATCTTCCGCGAGGTGTGCGACCTGGGCAAGGAGCTGGGCGACCTGACCGACGTGCCGGGCACCGCGGTCGCCGCCGAGGTCGCGATCCTGCTGGACTGGGACTCCTGGCGCGGCGTCGAGCTGGACCACCAGCCGCACAGCGGATTCCGCTACGTCGACCGCATCCGCGAGTACTACACGCCGCTGTGGAAGACGAACGTGACCGTCGACTTCGTGCATCCCGAGGCGGATCTGAGCCGCTACAAGCTCGTCGTGGCGCCGAACCTGTATCAGGTTTCTGACACGGCCGCCGAGAACGTGACCGGCTACGTCCGCGGCGGCGGGCATCTGGTGCTCGGCCCGTTCTCGGGCGTGTCGGACCCCGATGAGCGCATCCGGCTCGGCGGCTACCCGGCGCCGTTCCGCGACCTGCTGGGACTGCGGATCGAGGAGTACTGGCCGCTGCCGGACGACGAGCCGCTGACGCTGCGCTCGGAGCTGTTCGGCGACTTCAGCGCGCAGTCGTGGGCCGAGTGGCTGACCGCCGGCGCGGGGACGGCGGTCGCCGAGATCGCCTCCGGGCCGCTGGCCGGCATCCCCGCCATCGTGCGCAACGCCTACGGTGCGGGCACGGCTTGGTACGTGGCGACGCTGCCCGAGGAGCGCGTGATGGCGCGGCTGCTGGAGCTGGCCTGCGAACAGGCGGGCGTCGAATCGGTTCTACCCGGCCTCCCGGAGGGGGTCGAGGCGGTGCGGCGCGGGGAGTTCGTGTTCGTACTCGATCACGGCAAGGGAACGGTCGAGATCAGGTCAGCCGCACTGGCGGCTGTATAACGCGCGCAGTGAAGGCGGACACCACGGGGACGTGGTCCCGCCTCCGCCTTCGTGCCCGTTGGACGGATAGACGCTGATCTCCGGCCGAGACAGTGGTCGTGTATTCGGTGCCGCTGATGCCTCGGCGAGCGATTCCAGTGTGGGCATCAGGCTGTTGTTGCCGGCGGCGCGGTGCTCTCCCTGACCGCGAGCGTGGTCGCCATCTCCACGCCTGTCTGCGTTGGCTGTTCGCCGCGTCCCAGGCTGAGTGCGAGCTCGGCGGCGGCTGCGGCCATTTCGGCCAGCGGCCGGTGCACAGTGGTCAGCGGCGGTTCCACCCATGCTCCGACCGGTAGGTCGTCGAACCCGATGACGCTCAGGTCCTCCGGGATGCGCAGCCCGGCTTCGCGAGCGGCGCGGTAGACGCCCAGTGCCTGCAGATCGTTGGAGGCGAAGATCGCGGCGGGCCGGTCGGCGCGCGCCAGGAGGCCGAGCGCGGCGGCGTGGCCGCCCTCGCGGGTGAGCGGGGCGTCGACTACGAGGTCCGGATCCGTGGGAAGGCCGGCGGCTTGCATCGCGGAGTGGAAGCCGGCCAGGCGCGCGCGGCAGGGCAGTTGGTCCGAGCTGATGACGGCGATGTGCCGGTGGCCGAGCTGGATGAGGTGCTTGGTCGCGGTCTGGCCGCCGCGCCAGTCCGTGGCGCCGACGAACGGGACGTCGTCCGGCAGCTCGGTGGCCGGGTCCAGGACCAGGAACGGTATACCGCGGGTTGTGAGCAGGTCGCGCTCGGCCTTGGACAGCCGGGCCACCGCCAGCACGGCCCGCGGGCGGCGCTCGACGAGGTCGTCCACGGCGGTGGCGGCGGTGGTGGTGGCGGCGGCCGGCCCGGACTCGGAGATCACGACGCCGAACCGGTGCTTGCGTGCGACCTGCTCGACGCCGCGGATGACCTCGACCGCCTGCATCCCGGCCAGTTCGTGGAACACCAGCTCCAGGATGTCGTTGCCTTTGGCCGGCGGTTTGCGGTAGCCCGAGCTTTCGATCAGTTCCTCGATGCGTGCCCGGGTCTGGTCGGACACTCCTGACCGGCCGTTGAGGACCTTGGACACGGTCGGCACTGACACGCCCGCCGTCTCCGCGATGTGCGCGATGGTCACGGAGCCCCGCTCGCGCTGTCCTCCCAGGTCCGTCACTTGCCTCTCCTCGTCCGCCACGCCCTATTCATACACGAACGGGGTCGGGTGCGGTTCTTTCAAGCCGGGAGCTCAGGGGCGCACTTGCACGACCACGACCGAGTAGGCCGGCACCGTCTGGCTGGTGGCGCGGCCGCCGGCCGCCGATGTGATCGAAGTGCCGTTCTTCAGGTACGTGTACACGGTCGGCGTGCACGAGCTCGGGATGAAACCGTGGTAGTCGAGCTTCACCTTGGCGGCGTTGTTCGGGTCCTTGTTGATGAGCATCACGTCCACGTCGCCGTCGGCACGCTTCACCGCGTGCACGGACAGCAACGGTGTCGAGCTGCCCGCGGACACCAGGGTGTCACCCGGTGAGCCGAGCTTGGAGATCATCTCGGTGCCGAAGTAGGTCGGGAAAGGGGTGTTCAACGCCGGCTCGCAGGAGGCGCCGCTGGAGACCACGCCGCCGTCGTTGTAGTCGGTGGCGCCGTCGACCGTCGTGAGGTTGGTGCAGTCTGTGCCGTTGTGGAGGTCCCACCAGTCGATGGTGAAGGCGCCGTTCTCCATGAGGGTGAGGTACTGGTCGGGTGCGAACAGACCCTGAGGGGCGGTGTCGCTGTAGTGGGGGCCGCCGTTGGTCTCGGTCACGGCGATGCCGACGTTGGGTGCGTTGGCTCCGGCGTACTGCGTGATGAGCGAGTGCACGGCGTTCATCGTCGGCGGGTCCACGGACTGGGGTTTCGTGAGCATGTCGGCTTCGCTCGTGCTGCTGGGGTAGATGTGGACGATCACGAAGTCGATCTTCGGGCCGGCGATCGACATGACGGTCTGGTTCCAGTCCTGGGTGTCGCCGGGGCCGACGATGCCGTCCGGCCAGGACCCGGGCGGAATGAGCACGGCGCCGATCTTGATGGTCGGATCGACGGCCTTCATCGCCGAGATGAACTGCAACAGGTTGGTGGCGTAGGTCGTCGCACTGTGGCTGGCGTGGAGGTCGGTCTCCCATTGGGCACCGTATTCGCCGTTGCCGGGGATCTCGTTGCCGATCTCCCAGTACTTCACGCCGTAGCCCTTGGTGACGTTCGCGTATCTCACCCAGGCCGCGGCTTCGTCCGGGGTGCCGGAGCCGTAGTTCGCGGTGATGATCGGCTGAGCCCCGGCGGCGCGCACGGTGGCCATGTACGCGTCGAAGCCGGTGTTCGGGGCGATGAAGGCGCCGCCTTCGGCGGTGCCGGTCTGCCAGTGGTAGATGTCGGAGTAGCTGCCGCCCGGATATCGAACGGCGTTCATGCCCGCGGAGCTCAACAGTCCGGGGGTCGCCGAGCCGTTCATGTTCGCGTCGTAGACCGCTGCGTTCGTTCCGACGCCTGCTGACGGGATGGTCGCCAGCGCCTGGCCGGCGTTCACCGTGACGGACACGGCATCGGTGGCGGCGGACGCCGGTGGCGTCACCGCCGCTACCGCGCCCGCCGAGGTCAGCACAAGGGCGGCGGCGAGGCGGAGGAATCTGGTGCGGACAGGTCTGGGCATGGCCTCTCCAAGGGGACGGGATTCGGATTGGTGTGGCGCGACGGGCGGCGGAAGTTTCGCCAACATGTCACGAATGTTTCTTAGCTCGAAGCTAGCGACCGGCGGGAAGTCGGTCAAGGATGTAGCTCGTCGACGGCGCTAGAGTGTCAGTCCCGCAGCCGGATGGAGGGAGATTTATCAGGTTTTACGGTGGCTCTGCATGCCTGTGAGTTGTTAGAAAGCGGCGACCAGATCTCGGAGAAACTTTCTTGACGCTGAAGGTGGGGATCGGTCAGAATCGACCGTGACCGAGATATCAACGTTCTCCTGGGGCCACGCGGCGCTGCGCGTCGAGTTCCTCGTCGATTCCGCCCGTCGGGTGCGCATCGTCGGCCTGGGCCCCGACGCCCCGGTCGGTTCGCCGGCCGCGCCTGCCGACGACCCGGCACGCGCGGAGTTGCCCAGGTCTGCGGGGCTTCCGCTGATCGAAGTACACGTGACGGGGTACGGGCGGTGGCTGGCCAATGAGCGCTTCATCCAGACCGTGGTCGGAGAGCGTCTGGCGTATCAGGGCCACGAGGAATACCACGAGGACGGATGGCTGGTGTTGCGGGTCGACCTGGCCGATCCGGAGTCCGGTCTGGCCGCCGAGGCCTTCTTCCGGACGCTCGTCGGCGTCGGCGCCGTCCAGACCTGGAGCCGCCTGACCAATCGGGGTGAACACCGGCTGACCCTGGACGCCGTCACCAGCTTCACGCTCGGCGGCATCGTGGACAGCGGCGGCCACGTGGCAGGGCTGGACTTGTGGTCCGCCGAAAACGAATGGCTCGCCGAAGGACGCTGGCAACGGCGTGCGTTGCGCGAGGTGCTCGTCGACATGAACCACGGCCGGCACCGGCAGGAAGGACGCAGCAGCGCCTGGCGTGCGAGTCAAGGTACGTGGTCGACCGGACGGCACCTGCCGATGGGAGCGATCACTGCCCGCGACGACAGCCGCACTCTGCTGTGGCAGCTGGAGAATCCCGGAGGATGGCGCTGGGAGGTCGGCGAATTCGCCGAAGCGGCTTACGTGGCGCTGCTCGGTCCGACGGACCGGGACCATCAGTGGCGGCAGGCGCTCGATCCGGGCGAGGCGTTCACGACCGTTCCGGCCGCGGTCGCCATCGGTGCCGCGCCGGGTGGTGGTGGTGACGGCACAGGGGGATTCAGTGAAGCGGTCGCGGCCATGACCGTCTACCGCAGAGCTCTGCGGCGTCCGCACCCCGACGCTGAGGGCTTGCCGGTCATCTTCAACGACTTCATGAACACGGTCATGGGCGACCCGACCACCGAGCGCCTGCTGCCCTTGATCGACGCTGCCGCGGAGGTCGGCGCGGAGTGCTTCGTCATCGACGCCGGCTGGTACGCCGGCGAGGAGGGGTGGTGGGACCTGGTCGGCGCGTGGGAGGAGTCGGCGACCCGCTTCCCGGCGGGGCTCAGCGAGGTCGTCGACCGGATCCGGGATCGCGGGATGGTTCCCGGGTTGTGGCTGGAACCCGAGGTGATCGGCGTGCGCAGTGGGCCGGCCGGCAGCCTTCCGCGGGCCGCCTTCTTCCAGCGCGACGGCGAGCGCGTCGTCGACAACGGCCGGTATCACCTCGACCTGCGGCATCCGGCGGCCGTCGAGCACCTGGACGCCGTCGTCGACCGGCTCGTGGCCGACTACGGCGTCGGGTACTTCAAGCTGGACTACAACGTGAACCCGGGGCCGGGCACTGACCTCGGTGGCAGCGCCGGTGTGGGCCTGCTGGGCCACGAGCGGGCGCTGCTGGACTGGCTCGACGGGGTCCTCGACCGTCATCCGGGCCTGACGCTGGAGAACTGCGCCTCCGGGGGCATGCGCAGCGACTACGCGATGCTGTCGCGTCTGCAACTGCAGTCGACGAGTGACCAGCAGGAGCACTATCGCTACCCGGCGATAGCCGCCGCCGCGCCGGCCGCCATAGCTCCGGAGCAGGCCGCGAGCTGGACGTATCCGCAGCCTGAGTTCGGCGCCGACGAGAACGCGTTCGCGCTGTGCAACGCGCTGCTCGGCCGCGTCCACCTTTCCGGGAATCTGGATCGGATGGCGCCGGAGCAGCGTGCTCTGGTCGCCGACGCGATCGCCGTCTACAAGCGGATCCGCGCGGACATCCCGGCCGCGGTGCCCTTCTGGCCGCTGGGGTTGCCGGGCTGGACCGATCCCTGGATCGCGCTGGGGTTGCGTGGTAGGGCGAGGACGTACGTGACGGTGTGGCGCCGTCCGGGCGAGGAGTCCGCTGCCGAGCAGGTGCTCCTGATGCCGCACTTCAAGGGCCGCGATCTGGACGTCAGCGTCCTGTTTCCGCAGGACACGAAGAGCGTGATCGATTGGAGCCCGGGAACAGGTGAGCTGACTGTGCAGCTCTCTGCGCCCGGGACCGCCTGTCTCATCGCAGTCGTTTGAGGCAGCGGTGATCGGGCACGCGGAGCCCTCGTTGCCCTCGGCGGTCTCGTACTGAGGCCACCGTCATCGGCGAAGAGAAGGAGTGTGACCTGTGAGTACCGTTGAAGCGTCTGTGGAAGTCGCCGTCCCGATCGACACCGCCTACAACCAGTGGACCCAGTTCGAGTCCTTCCCGCATTTCATGAACGGGGTGGAGCGGGTCCGCCAGTTGGACGACCTGCACAACCACTGGGTGGTCAAGGTCGGCGGTGTCACGCGCGAGTTCGAGACCGAGATCACCGAGCAGCGGCCGGACGAGCGCATCAGCTGGAAGACCGTGGCCGGCGACGTCCAGCAGGCCGGCAACGTCAGCTTCGAGCGCATGGACGACACCCACACCCGCGTCACCATCCAGCTGGGGTGGGAGCCGACGGGACTGGCCGAGAAGGCCGGCAGCGCCGTCGGACTGGACACCCACCAGGTGAAGGCCGACGCCCAGAGGTTCAAGGACTTCATCGAGGACCGCAACACCGAAACCGGTGCCTGGCGCGGCGAGGTCGGCCCGCAGACACAGCACGGCTCGACCGGACGCGACCCGATGTGATCTGTCTCCGGTAGCGGCACATGGAGAAACCTTCGGGCTCGGTCGCCCCCGCAGCGGGGGCGACCGAGCCCGAAGCGTGTCAGCACGTCAGCGCTGCTGTCGCGCCGTGTTCGACTCGACCGTTTCCTCCGTCTTATCCGGGGCATCAGCGAGCGCATGATCAAGATCGGCTACACGATGATGACCGAACAAGCCGGCCCTCGACAGCTGGTCGAGGACCTCGTCGGCGCCGAAAGGGCGGGCTTCGACTTCTCCGTCGCGTCCGACCACTACTTCCCCTGGCTGGACGAGCAGGGGCACGCGCCTTACGTGTGGAGTGTGCTGGGCGCCGCGGCGCAGGCCACCTCGCGGATCCCGCTGATGACGTATGTGACGTGTCCGACCTTCCGGTACCACCCGGTGGTGGTGGCGCAGAAGGCGGCGACGGTGCAGTTGTTGTCGCAGGGGCGTTTCCGCCTGGGGCTGGGTTCGGGGGAGAACCTGAACGAGCACGTGGTGGGGCGCGGCTGGCCGGCGGCGAGCGTACGCCAGGAGATGCTGACCGAGGCGGTCCAGATCATCCGGCGGTTGTTCGACGGCGGCTACGTGACGCACCACGGCGAGCATTTCCAGGTCGAGGCCGCGAAACTGTGGGACCGTCCTGACACCCCGCCGCCGATCGGCCTGGCCGTGTCCGGGCGCGACTCCTGTGAGCTGGCCGGCCGGCTGGCGGATGTGATGATCGCGGTGGAGCCGAAGCCCGACCTGGTATCGATGTTCGAGGCCGAGGGCGGCCGGGGCAAGCCGAAGGTCGGCCAGCTCCCCGTGTGCTACGACACCGACCGGGACCGGGCCGTGGCCCGCGCGCACGAGCAGTTCCGCTGGTTCGGCGGCGGCTGGAAGGTGAACGCCGAGCTGCCCGGGACCGCGGGGTTCGCCGCGGCCAGCCGGTTCGTCCGCCCCGAGGACGTCGCCGAGTCGATCCCGTGCGGGGACTCGGTGGAGGACTTCGTCGAGGCGGTGCGGCCGTACGCCGAGGCCGGCTTCACGGAGGTGGCGCTGGTGCAGGTCGGAGGCGACGCCCAGCAGCCCTTCCTGGACTGGGCCGAGAAGACACTGATCCCAGCATTGCGCGAGCTGTGAGGCGGCTATGACATCTGCTTCGAAGACGGCCACGGCCACGGCCGCGCTCCTCGATCTCGACGGAACCCTCGTCGACACCAACTACCAGCACGCGATCGCCTGGTTCCGGGCGTTCCACGACCACGGGATCGTGCTGCCGATCTGGCGCCTGCACCGGCACATCGGCATGGGCGGCGACCAGTTCGTCGCGGCGGTGGCGGGGGAGGACGCCGAGCGTGACTTGGGCGAGGAGGTACGCAAGGACCACAGCCGCCACTTCCACGAGCTCATCGGCGAGGTCGAGCTGATGCCCGACGCGCGGCGTCTGGTGCGGGTGCTGCACGACCGGGGTACCCCGGTCGTCCTGGCCAGCTCGGCCGGCAAGGAGGACCTGGAGCACTTCCGCTCGATGCTGGAGGTGGACGACCTGTTGGCCGGGGCGACGTCGAGTGCCGACGTCGAGGCCGCCAAGCCGGAGCCGGACATCATCTGCGCGGCGCTGGAGAAGGTTCCGGATGCCGAGCGGCCGGTGATGATCGGCGACTCGACCTGGGACTGTGAGGCCGCCCGCCGGGCGGGTGTCGCGTCGGTCGCGCTGCTGACCGGCGGTTTCTCGGAGCAGGAGCTGCGTGAGGCCGGGGCTGCCGCGGTGTTCGCCTCGATCGGTGAGCTGCTCGACGGGCTCGACCGGACGCCGTTGGCCTAGCCGACGCTTCTGCTCGCTCAGGTGACGGTTGTTCAGCCAGAGAGAGGACATCCCGGCGTCGGCGGCCAAACAGGGCGAACGTCTTCTGCTGTGGCACTACGCGGGACCTGCTTGGGTGCCTTGGCGGAGTTGCTCGTTGAGCCGGTGGGCTTCCTGCAGTTGGTCTTCTAGAACGATGATGCGGCAGGCGGCGTCGATGGGGGTTCCGGTATCGACGAGTTCGCGGGCGCGGGCGGCCAGGCGCAGCTGGTAGCGGGAGTAGCGGCGGTGGCCGCCTTCAGAGCGCAGCGGGACGAACAGTTTGGCTTCGCCCAGGGCTCGCAGGAAGGCGGGGGTGGTGCCGATCATCTCGGCGGCTCGGCCCATGGTGTAGGCCGGGTAGTCGTCGTCGTCCAGCCGGTCGGCCGGGGTCGGGTCGATACTGTCTGTCACTTGCACCTCATCTGCGCCGGAACGCGGTAAGGGGCCCGGTGCCGTACGGCACCGGGCCCTGAGGGACTTAACACCATCTGCCTACCGACATGACGTCGGCTTACTTTTCCGCGCGGGGCTTATGCCGTGGCGCGGGGATCTCGGACTGCTGACCGGGGACCACCTTCCAATCCGGGGCCTGAACTGCCCACCCGGACACGATGTGCCGTCCGGGCGATCCTGATGATGGTGTTTCCTCCTGTTCTCTACGGGTTTTACTGACCGGGTACTACACATGCGGTACTGCTCGGCAGCTCCGGGCTCGTCCCGGCTGTCGGTTCCTGCGCCTGTACTGCTGGCTTCGGAACCCCATTGCCGTCTTGCTCGCGCCAGTTCGTGTCTGTCGCGCCTATCGACTGCTTGCTGTGCTTACGAGAGAAACCATACCCACACGGATCGCGAATGTCTACACCGGCGGCTATAGATTTTCGCGAGCGGTCGGGTGAGGTGTGCTCCGTTCGGTGCATGCCCTGGCAGCCTTCGTCGCCGCCCGATCTGCCGCATACCGGTCCACTGGCGCTGGCGTCAGGGCGACCAGGAACGGGTGCCTTTGGATCTGTACGGCCAGTTCGGTCAGCTCGGCCTGCATCGCGGTGAGGGTGGCACGCTGCTCGTCGGTCAGCTGCATCTTCCCTGTAGCGATGTCCATCGAGCCCGGCAGCGTCTTGACGAATTGAGCCTGTTGGGCGTCCAGAACCAGGAAGCGGTACTTGAGCTCGATGAGGTCGTCAGGGATCTCCGGGGCCGGCGTGTCTGCCATGACGCCGCGCTCCTTTCTCCTGGCTCATTCCTGTCGAGACACCCCGGGCGCTGGCGGGACGCGGGGTCAGTCGTGCAGGCGGATCGTCGGCCCGACGCGGATGTGCGGGCCGGTTGATGGCGGGGTCCGGGTGTGGATGACGGTCGGCCCGGCGATGAGCGGGGCCTGGCCGTGTTCGGATCCGCTGTTGGTGTGTTCGTGCGCGCCCGGGCTGGGCCAGGCGGCGGTGTCGGGTGTCGCCTGGGCGCGGGTGCGGTCGTAGGCGGCGCGTTTGGCTGGGTCGTGCAGGATCCGCCAGGCGGTCACGACCTGCGTCAGGCGTTCGGGGCTGGACTCGCGCCCGGTCGCGTGCGCCGTGGCGGCGTCCGGGTGCAGGGCGCGGGCCAGCTGCCGGAAGGCGGCCTTGATCTGTTCGGCGTCGGCGTCGGCGGCGACGCCGAGGATCGCGTAGAAGTCGGGGTCCATCATCGCTCCGGCCGGTCTACCGGTGGCCGCCGGAGAGGGAGGGGGCGGCCACCGCCAGACGTGGGATGGCGTGTCGTTCGGCACGCCGCTCGGATCAGGCGTTGATCGCCTTCTTCTCCCCGGAGGTGGTGATCTCGACCTTGCGGGGCTTGGCCTTCTCGGCGACCGGGATGCGCAGGGTCAGCACGCCGGCGTCGTAGTCGGCCTTGATGCTCTCGGTGTCGAGGGTGTCGCCGAGGAACAGCTGGCGGGAGAACGCGCCCAGGGGCCGTTCGGAGATCTCCACCTTGGCCTCGCCCACCGCGGTGGGACGGCGCTCGGCCTTGACGGTGAGTACGTTGCGCTCGACGTCGACGTCGATGGCGTCCAGGGACACGCCGGGCAGGTCGAAGCAGACCACGAACTCGTCGCCCTCGCGCCAGGCGTCCAGGGGCATCGGGTTCGGGCGGGACCAGGTGCCCGCGGCGGTGGTCCCGAGGAGCTGCTGGGCGATGCGGTCCAGGTCACGGAACGGGTCGGTGCGCATCAACATGGGGGTCACCTCCAGGTGAGTGGTCGACCATGGGGGTCGACTCGCTGACACACACCGGTATAGCATGTCATCGGAACGACGACAAGTGATGGCGTCGCCGAGGAGATGACGCGATGAAGGAATCACCGAACAGCCAGGCCACGCCCGGTGCCGCCGAGTTCGACACCGGCGCCGCCCTGGGACAGATCACCGCGGCGATGCACGCGATGCACGCCCCGGCCGGTCTTCTGGGAGCCCCGCCGCCGGCGGCGTTGAGCGCGAACCAGGTGCTGGGCGCCTTAACGCTGCTGCGCGAGCTGCGCACGGAGATAGCCGGCTGGGAACCGCAGCTGATCGAAGCCGCCCGGGCGTTGAACACCAGCTGGGCCGATCTGGCCCCGGCCCTGGGCGTCGCCAGCCGGCAGGCCGCCGAACGACGCTACCTACGGCTGCGCCCCGCCGCTGACGGAGCGGAAGGCACCGGAGACCAGCGGGTCGCCGCCGAGCGGGACCGGCGGGCCGGTGACAAGGCCGTCGCCGGGTGGGCCCGGGACAACGCCGCCGGGCTCCGCCAGCTGGCCGGGCAGATCGGCGCCCTGACGGACCTGGGCGAGCGCGCCGACGAAGACCTCGCCGCGCTGCACACCGCCCTGGGCCGCGACGACGCCGCGGACCTTTTGGGGCCGCTGGCCGACACCCGAGGCCACCTGGCCTCCGGCCATCCGGGCCTGGCCGAGCAGGTCGGGGCCCTGGACGCCAGCATCGCCGAAGTCCGCGCCGCCTCCGACCGCAGCCGCCGGCCCGGCACGTAAGCGCCACGCGGAAAGTCACGTCTATGGCAGTCGCGTCTATGACAGGAGGGTTGATCATGGTGCGTTTCGAGTCGTTCATGGAGCAGGTGATCGATCGCGGTGAATACCGCAGCCCTGATGAGGCGGACCGAGCCGCCCGGGTGGTGCTGGCACTGCTGGGCGCGCACCTGATCGGCCGCACCCGCGCGCAGCTGGCCGCGTCGCTGCCGGAGACGTTCGCGTTGATCCTGCTCAACCCGCTGCCGGCCGCCCAGCCGCTGAACGCCGAGCGTTTCGTGCGCGCCACCGCCGCCTGGATCGAAGGTGCCACCGAGGCCACGGCGCTGTGGGACATCGGCGCGGTGCTGTCGGTGGTGGCCGACATCGCGGGTCCCGACCTGATGACCCAGGTGCTGCTGCAACTCCCCGCGGACTGGCCGCCACTGTTCGGTATGCCCGAACCCGCCGACACCGCCTGAACCCACCAACGGCTGGCCCGCCAGCCCCACTCTGTTGATCAGATCTAGCCCCGAGAGGAAACCCGCCGGTGGAAAGCAGCGTCCAGACCCTGGAGTTCCAGGCCGAGACCCGTCAGTTGTTGCAGTTGGTGATCCATTCGATCTACTCGAACAAGGACATCTTCCTGCGCGAGTTGATCTCCAACGCCTCCGATGCCCTGGACAAGCTCCGCCTGGAGTCGCTGGTCGACTCCGACCTCGACGCCGACACCTCCGACCTGCACATTGTGCTGGAGGTCGATAGGGACGCGCGGACGCTGACTGTGCGTGACAACGGGGTTGGTATGGCTCGTGAGGAGGTGGTGGAGCTGATCGGCACCATCGCCAAGTCCGGCACCGCGAGCCTGTTGGAGAAGGTGAAGGCCGCTAAGGATGCTGAGGCGGCGCAGAGTCTGATCGGGCAGTTCGGTGTCGGGTTTTATTCGGCGTTCATGGTCGCTGACAAGGTCACGCTGCGTACCCGCCGCGTCGGCACCGCCGAGGGCACCTTGTGGGAGTCCGACGGCGAGGGCACCTACGACATCTCCACTGTTGAGGGCCTGCCGGTGGGTACCGAGGTGACGCTGCACCTGAAGCCAGCGGACGGTGAGGACGGCCTGGCTGACTATCTGGCTGAGTGGAAGATCCGCTCGATTGTGAAGCAGTACTCGGACTTCATCCGCTGGCCCATTCGGATGGCGGTCGAGCGCGGCCAGGAAGATGGCGTGTCCGTCACCGAGATGCAGACGCTGAACTCGATGAAGGCGCTGTGGGCCAGGGCCCGCGCCGAGGTGTCCGAGGAGGAGTACCACGAGTTCTACAAGCAGATCAGCCACGACTGGACCGACCCCGCCGAGATCATCCACATGCGGTCGGAGGGCACCTTCGCGTACGACGCGCTGCTGTTCATCCCCTCCCAAGCCCCCTTCGACCTGTTCTCGCACCAGACCAAGCGCGGCGTGCAGCTGTACGTCAAGCGGGTGTTCATCATGGATGACTGCGAAGCGCTGGTGCCGAACTACCTGCGCTTCGTCAAGGGCGTCGTGGACGCCCACGACCTGTCGCTGAACATCTCCCGCGAGATCCTGCAGCACGATCGGCACATTCGCGGCGTGCGCAAGCGCCTGGTCAAGAAGGTCCTCGGCACCGTCAAGGACATGCAGGCGAACAACGCTGAGGGCTACGCCAAGCTGTGGGACCAGTTCGGCCGGGTTCTGAAGGAAGGCCTGATCGAGGACCCGGACAACACCGAGGCGCTGCTGGAGGTCATCTCGGCCGCCTCCACCCACGATGCCGAGGCGCCGACCACGCTGCGCGAGTACGTGGAGCGGATGAAGGACGGCCAGGACGCCATCTACTACCTCACCGGCGCCACTCGTGCCGCGGTGGAGAACTCCCCGCACATGGAAGCCTTCGCGGCCAAGGGCTACGAGGTCCTGATCCTCACCGACCCGGTCGACGAGGTCTGGGTCGACCAGATCAGCGAGTTCGACGGCCACCGCTTCCAATCCATCGCCAAGGGCCAAGTCGACCTCGACGACCAGGACGACAGCGGCGACGACAACGAGAAAGCCCAACGCGAGGCCGAGTTCGCCACACTGCTGCCCTGGCTCGCGGCCACCCTGTCCACCCAGGTCAAGCAGGCCCGGCTGTCCTCCCGCCTCACCACCTCAGCGGCCTGCGTCGTCGGCGACGACCACGACATCACCCCGCAGCTGGAGAAGATGTACCGGGCCATGAACCAGCAGATCCAGCCCGTCAAACGCATCCTGGAGATCAACCCCAAACACCCGCTGATCACCGGCCTGCGCGACGCCCACACCAAGAACCCCGACGACCCGGCCCTGCCCGAACTCGCCGAGATCATCCTGGGCACCGCACTACTCGCCGAAGGCGGCGACCTGCCCGACCCCGCCCGCTTCGCGAAACTGCTCACCGACCGCCTGGCCCACACGGTGTAGCGACACCTACGGCCACAGCACGCACGCGGTGCGGCCCACCCGACCAACGGGCCGCACCAGCCGCTCAACCACCAGCCCCACGCTCAGCCGCGAACCACTCCCGTGACCACCATGACCGTGTCAATGGTCGCCGTCCCCACCATGAGCAGCCGCCATCATCTGCTGCCCGCGCTGGAGGCGGCCGTCCACGCCTCCCGCGAGGCCCACGAAGCCACCCTTTCCCACACCGACACAGTTCTGGCCTGCCAGCACCTGCCCGCCGAGATCTACCAGTACGCACCCCACCTGTCGCACGCCACGAACACCCTCACCGCCGTCGGCCGCGCCGTGACCGTAGCCGCCGGCGCGGCCAGCGCCAACCCCACACCCGACAACCTGTACGCACTGCGCCGCGCCACCGCCGAACTGATCACCGCCACCGCCGTCCTGCGCTACCAGACCGCAGCCCTGGCGGCCGCCGCCAGCTGGTTCAGCACCCCGACCGCGTTGCCACCGCCTCTCGCGAAGCCGGGCTCGGCCGCAGGTCATGGCGGCTGAGCCCGGCGCCCTGTGTCGTCCAACCTGCTGACCAGGGATTTGCGCTCACTCCGCAGCCGGGTCTTCCACGGTCGTCCCGGTGAAGCGCCGCGTCGGACCGTCGGCGTACTCCGAGACGGCCTTGATGAACCGCTGGAAGTTCTCTCCGGCTCTGTGGAGCTCTACGGCCGCCTCGTCCGTGTACGCCTCGTTGAGGTGGAACACCAGCGGGTCGTCGGGGTCGGCGAGGAGGTCGAAGCGCAGGCAGCCCGGCTCGTCGGCCAGCGAGCCCCTGGCGTCCCGCAGGGCTTCGGTGATGAAGTCCTCGCGGCGGTCGGCGGGGACGGTGAAGCTGACGGCGAACTGATACATGGCGGGCTCCTTGGCCGGGGATGAGAGGTCGCGAGTGCGACGAAGTCCGTTCGGCAGCACCTGATCGGCGGCTCAGCTCCAGGAAAGCCCACGGGGTCCGGGCCGCGCCAATAGCCCCGTGAGGCCAGGACATAGGCTCGGGCCTATCGCGAGAGTAAGGAGCGGCCGTGTACGACCACCGGGGCGTCGAACTTCGCCATCTCCGCTACTTCGTCACCGTCGCCGAGGAGGGCACGATGACGGAGGCCGCGCGCGTGCTGCGGATCGCGCAGCCCAGTCTGAGCCAGCAGATCAGCGCTCTGGAACGGCGGGTCGGGGCCCCGTTGTTCCGCCGCAGGTCCACGGGGATGGAGCTGACCGAGGGCGGCCGGATCCTGTACGCGAGCGCCAGCCGTGCCCTGGCCGAGATCGAGTCCTCGCTGGTCCAGGCGCGCGACGCACGCCGCTTGGTCCAGGTGGGAGTCTGCGGCAGCGTTCCGGAGCACCTGCTGGCGCAGGTCGAGCGGATCTTCGCCGACGACGGAACCCTGGACGTCGAGTTCGCCGAGGCGGACTCCCAGGAGCAACTCGACCTGCTACGGACCGGCACCCTGGCCTTCGGGGTGATGCGGGTCTTCCACGCGGTCGAGGGACTGGCCACGCTGACCCTTGCTGACGAGTCGCTGGGCGTACTGCTCCGCTCCGACCACCCGCTGGCCGACCACACCGTCCTGACCTGGGCCGACCTCGCAGACCAAGAACTCCTGTGGTTCCCCGCCAGGCGCAACCCGCGCTTCGCCGACTATGTCCTGGCCCATCTCGCCGGCCACGGCTGGTCGCCACGCCTGCATGTCGTCGACGCGCACAGTCAAGCCCTGTACCGCCACCACCTGCGCAACAGCCAGAACCTGGTCACGCTGCGAGCCCGGAACGGCATCACAGCGGACGCGGGGATGGCATGGCGGCCGCTCGCGTCCGACCCGCCGCGCCAACGCTTCATCCTCGCCACGCTCGGCGACAGCCCGTTGGCGGGGCTGCTCGCTCGTCCAGGGAGCCGGTCGTCCAACGACGGCGGCATCGGCGGACGCGGTCAGCGCGCGGCGAGCCTCCCGAACGCCGCCTCGTCGGCGCTGCCGGGAGTCGAAGTCCCCTGATCCCGGTCGGCGGCTCAACCGCGAGCCCGGGTCGGCTCGGCGTCCGCGGCGATGGAGGGTGCCAGGCGGTCGTCCGGCGCTAGATCGACCTCTGCCGCGTACCTGTGAAGAAGCGTGCGCGCCGCTTAGCGGCGGCTGGCGGCCAGGACGACGAGGAACTGGCCGCCGCCCGGCTCGACGGCCGCGGTCACCGGCATTCCCGGTACCAGTCGGGAGAACCGGTCCGCCAGCCAATCCGCCGCGTCCTGGGCATCCTGCTTGGTCGGGCAGCGACCCACCACCTCGCGGCCTCCTTTGCGCTCCAGCCTCTCGGCGACGGCGATCAGCGGCGCGGGCTCGACCACGTACAGGCTGTCCGGCCAGGGGATGACCACCTGGACCGCGCCCTTGCGGGTGTTGCATGCGCGGTGCGCGAGACGCTCGGTGACCTTGGCCTTCCGATCGGCGGTCCGGCTGTCGACGCTGGGCCCCCGCGGGTCGTTCACCGACATGTCGGGGTCGACCGGTTCGTCGCATACCCAGCATCGCCAGCCGTCGCGTTCGGCCACGTCATCGAGGAGAGTCACGCGAGCAGAGTAGCCCGGCCGGCGGCGAAGGTGTCGTAGTCGTATCCGACAACGGGTTGGCTGGAGCAGCCGAATCCGCGTCGGTCGTAACTGATGACCCGTCCCCGACCGATCGCACCGGGGGAACACCCCAGTCGATCGGCGGTTGCCCGGCGGCTTTTCGTGATCTTCCCGCGAGAGGCTGGAGTACCTTTGACTTCCAGGCACGCCGGTCCGGTGGACCCGGTCGAAGGGGAGGGCGCGTGGAGCTCGTCGGCCGGGGCGAACAGCTCGGACTGCTGCGCGGCATGCTGGCTGACACCAGGACCCGGGGAAGCGCGGTCCTGGTGCGCGGTGCGCCGGGCATCGGCAAATCCGCGCTGCTGGCCGAAGCCGCCGTCGCCGCCGAAGAACTGGGATTCCGGGTGCTGCGAACGGTCGGCGTCGAAGTCGAGAACGGCCTTCCGTACGCGGGCCTTCAGCAGCTGCTGCGTCCGCTCATCCCGGAGATGGCCCACCTGGCCGCACCGCAGCGCTCGGCGTTGCGGGCCGCGCTCGGCCAGGAGGAGGCCAAGGTGCCGGACGTCTTTCTGGTGGGCCTTGCGACCCTCGACCTCGTCGCCGAAGCCGCGGTCGCCGCGCCGGTCCTGGTGCTGGCCGACGACGTGCAGTGGCTCGACGACGCCACCGTCAGCACCCTGGCTTTCGTGGCGCGGCGCGTGGCGGCCGAGCCGGTGATGATGGTGGGTGCCGCGCGGGACGGCTACGGAGCGCAGCTGAGTCCGGACGAAGTCACCACGCTGGTCCTCGACCCGCTACCGGACGCCGACGCGGCCGAGCTGCTCTCCGCCGCGGGTCCGGACCTGTCACCGGCTGCCCGCCTGCACGTGCTCAGCGAGGCCGCCGGCAACCCCCTGGCCCTGACCGAACTGTCGCGCGCCGTCGCGGTCACCGCTGACCCGCACGACGCCCGGCTGCCGCTCACCGAGCGGCTTGAGCGCGCGTTCACCGGCCGCCTCAGGACCCTGCCGGCGAACACCGAGTGCCTGCTCCAGGTCGCAGCCCTCGACGAGGGGTCGTCCCTGCCGGAGATCTTCGGCGCGACACTGCTGCTCACCGGAGCCGCCGTCGGGCCCGCCGATCTGGAACCCGCGGTCCGGGCCCAGCTGATCACCGTGGCGGGGTCCGAGCTGCGATTCGGGCATCCGCTGATGCGCTCGGCGATCCGACAGGTCATGCCGGCCGCCCGGCGCCAGGCCGCGCACGAGGCGCTCGCGAAGGTGCTGGACGGCCAGCCGGACCGCCGGGTGCGGCACCTGGCCGCCGCGATGACCGCCCCGGACGAAACCGTCGCCGCCGCCCTGCAGGACGCCGCGGACCGGGCCGTCCGTCGCGGCGCCGTCTCGGCCGCGGTCACCGCGCTCGAACAAGCCGCCGCGCTCAGTGAGGACCCCGGGCACCGCGCCGAACGGCTGCTGCGCGCCGCGGATTTCGCGGTGGAACTCGGCCGGCCGCAGACCGTGGACCGGCTGCTGGAGCAAGCCGTGACCGGGCCGTTGTCGTCCCGGCAGCACGCCACCGCGGTATGGCTTCGGGACAGCTTCGACGAAGGACTGCGCGGACACTCCTCCGGCGCCGCGTCGCTGACGGCACTGGCGCTGGAAGTGGCCGCCGACGATCCGACGCTGGCCCTTCGAATCCTGTGGAGCGCGGCGCAATCGTGCTTCTGGTCCGACCCCGGAACGGAAGGACGCCGAAGGGTTCTGGAAGCGGTCGAGCGGCTGGAACTCGACGAGCTCGATCCGTGGCGCCTGGCCATCTGCGCCTACGCCGCGCCGATCGAGCGCGGGGCGTTCGTCCTGGACCGCGCGAGCCGAGTGGCGCCCGGCCCGGGCGACGACGGCCGCGCCTACCGGATGCTCAGCACCGCGATGCTGCTGGTCGGCGGGTTCGACCTGGCGCGCGCCTTCGCGGCGGTCGGCAGTGCGCAGCTGCGCTCCCAGGGCCGGCTCGGCCTGCTCGCCCGAACGGTCGGCGCGGACGCGTGGAGCGCGATCGTCGTCGGAGACCTCGGCGCGGCGATCTCGGCGACCGAGGAGTCGCGCCGCCTCGCGCGCGAGACGGGGCAGACGATGATGTACGCGCTGATGACGGCGACCGCGGCGAAGCTCGCCGCGCTGCGCGGCGAGGCGGAGGAGTCCCAGCGCCTGGCCGACGAGGCCGAGCGGATCGGCCTGCCGGTCGGCGCGCGGCCGGTGCTCGCGACCGCGATCGCCGCGCGCGGCCTGGCCGCGCTGGGCGCGGGCAAGTTCGAGGAGGCTTTCGGCCACTTGCGCAGGCTGCACGATCCGGCCGATCCCGCCTATCAGATCGCGCTGCGGCTGACCGGTGTCGGCGACCTCGTCGACGCGGCGACGCACTGCGGCCGGGCCGCGGACGTCACGCCGATCGTGGCGCGGCTGGAGGTGGTGGCGGACGTGACCCCGGCGCCGGTCCTGCACGCCGACCTGCGCCTGGCCCGCGCGCTGCTGGCCGACGACGCCGCCGCCGGGGCCCTGTTCGAGGCCGCGCTGCGCGCCGATCTCGCCGCGTGGCCGTTGATCAGGGCACGAACCCACCTGGCTTACGGGGAGTGGCTGCGACGCCGGCGCCGCAGCGTGGACTCCCGGGAGCACCTGCGCACCGCCCGCGACATGTTCGACGCGCTCGGCGCGATCCCCTGGGGCGAGAAGGCCCGCCGCGAGCTGCGCGCGGCCGGCGAGACCAGCCGCCGCCGGGACCCGGACGCCCGCGACCGGCTGACGCCCCACGAACTGCAGATAGTCCAGCTGGCGGCCGAAGGCCTCACCAACCGCGAGATCGGACAACGGCTGTACCTGTCGCACCGCACGGTCAGCTCGCACCTGCATCGCATCTTCCCCAAACTCGGCGTCGTCTCCCGCGCCGAACTGCGAACCGTGGTCGGCGCCCCGGCGATGAACACCGTCACGTGACGCTCGCTCGCCTGTTTGACCACCGTCACGTGACGCTCGCCCCCGCCGCCCCACGCGACCTAGCGTTTCCCGCGTAGCAACGTCGCGGAGGCAACGTCGTGGAGGGGGACGGATCCCATGGTGTGGCGGCCTGCCCAGCCCACTTTCGAGCGGCCGATGGTCGGCCGGCACGGTGAACGGGAAGCGATAGGCCGGCTGCTGGAAGCGGTCCGCGAAGGCCTGAGCGGAGTCCTGGTCCTGACCGGCGAGCCCGGGGTCGGCAAGACCCGGCTGCTGGACTACGCGGCCGAGGCGGCGGGGGCGGCCGGCGATGTCTCGGCCGTCCGGCTGGTCGGTGTGGAATCGGAGACCCGGCTGGCCTATGGCGCGCTCCATCGCCTGCTCCGCCCCTTCCTGACCAGACTCAGTGTTCTGCCGCAACGCCAGCGCGACGCGCTGAACGGGGCGTTCGGCGTGGCCGAGGCGGTGCCCTCCGACCGCTACCTGGTCGGGCTGGCGGCGTTGACGCTGCTGGCCGACGTCGCCTCCGAGCGGCCGATGCTGTGCCTCGTCGACGATGTGCACTGGCTGGACCGGGAGTCGGCCGAGACGCTCGCGTTCGTCGCCCGCCGACTGCACGCGGACGCCCTCGGCCTGGTCTTCGCCGCCCGCGACGGCGCCGCACAGCTCGTTCTGCTCGAAGCCCTCACGACCGTGCCCGTCCGAGGGCTGCCCGCCGAGGAAGCGGGGACCTTGCTCGCCTCCGCCGTCGAGGGGTTCCTGAATCAGGCGGTCACCGACCAGATCGTCGCCGGGACCGGCGGCAATCCGCTGGCCCTGCTGGAACTCGCCGCGCAACTGGGCACCGAGCAACTGGCCGGCGTGGCCCCGCTGCCGGAACCCCTGCCGGTGAACTCGATGCTGGAGCGGCACTTCCAGCGGTCGATCATGGCCCTGCCCGACGACACCCGCAGCCTGCTGCTGCTGGTGGCCACGACGCCCGCCGACGACCGAGCGACGCTGTGGCGGGCCGCGGGTGCCCTCGGGCTGTCGTTCCGGGCTGCCGTGCCCGCGGTGGCCGCGGGGGTCTTGGACCATGCCAGGACCGCCGAGTTCCGGCATCCTTTGATCCGCTCCGCCGTCTACTCGGCGGCATCTTCCGCCGAGCGCCGGAGGATCCACGCCGTCCTCGCGTCCACGAGCGCGCCCGACCGCCGCGCCTGGCATCGCGCGGAAGCAGCCGACGGCACCGACGACGAGGTGGCCGCGGACCTGGAGGCCGCGTCCGAGCGAGCCCGATCCCGAGGCGGGCATTCCGAGCAGGCGTTGTTCCTGTCCCGCGCCGCCGAACTCACCACGGACCCCGCCCGACGCGCCGAACGCTTGCTCAGCGCGGCGGCCGCCAGCCTCACGTCCGGCGACGTCGCGGCGACGCAGTCCCTGCTCGATCTCGCCACCCCCGATCTCACCGGCTCGGCGCGCGCCCGGGCGACGCGCATCCGGGCGTCCGTGGAGATGCTTCACATCCGCGTCGCCACCGTGCCGGCTCTGCTCCTGGACGCGGTGGCCGAGCTGGGCGACACCGAGCCCGCGATGAGCTGGGAGCTGCTGCACGAAGCGACGCACGCTGCGCTGGTGGGGGGAAACCTCCTCGTCGGCACGACCCGCAAGCAGGTCGCCGAGGCGATCCTGGGCGCCCGGCGTGATCCGGCCCCGCCGTCCTGGAGCCCGGCCCCCCTGATGCTGGGGCTGGCGCGCTTGATCGCCTTCGGCCACCCGCTGGGTGTCCCGGCCATTCGCGACGGGCTGCGGCGGCTGCGTGACTCCGCTGAGCTCAGGGAGCTGAACAGCCCCTTCAGCGTGATCGTCACCATGGCGGCCGACGAACTGTGGGACATCGAAGCCAAGCGCGAGATCGTCGGGCGGCTCGCGACCGTCGACCGGAGTGCGGGCGCACTCTACGGACTCACCCTGGCATTGATGGTTCTCGCGACCACCGAGATGTCCGAGGGCCGGTTCGCCGCGGCCGAGGCGTACTACGCGGAGGCGGACGACTACTCCGCCGCGACCGGCTTCGCCGGCGGCGGGGAGATCACCAGGACACTGCTGTACGCCTGGACGGGTCAGGAGCACAAACTGCTCGCCGCGACCGGTGTCATGCGCGAGCTGGCCGAGAGCTGCGGGCTGGGATCCCAGAACCGCCTCGCGGCCCACGCCCTGGCAGTCTTCGAAATCGGCCGCGGCCGCCATCGAGAGGCGCTCGGCCAGCTGCTGCCGCCGTTCGCCGAAGACGCCCCGCCGTACTGCAACTTCCTGCTGCCCCTCGTCGTCGAGGCCGGTGTCCGGACCGGTGACCGGGCCGTGGCGGCGGTGGCCCTGGAACGTATGGAGGAGCGTGCGACGCTGGCCGGAACGCCGTGGGCGCTGGGGTCGCTGGCCCGCTGCCGAGCCCTGATGGCCGACAGCGACGATGCCGAAGAGTCCTACCGGGAGTCGATCGATCTGCTCGGAAAGGCTCCGGTAGCGGTGGAGCTCGCCTGGTCGCGTCTGCTCTTCGGCGAGTGGCTGCGGCGCCGCAGGCGCCGCTCCGAGGCGCGAGTCCAGCTGCGCGCCGCCTACGAGTCCTTCGAAACCTGCGGAGCGGTGCCGTTCGCTGAGCGAGCACGGGCCGAACTGCTCGCCACCGGCGAGAAGGCGCGCAAGCGCACCGTCGAGACCCGGCTGGACCTCACTCCGCAAGAACAGCGGGTCGCGTCGCTGGCCGCGTCAGGCCTGACCAACACCGAGATCGCGTCCCGGCTGTTCGTCACGACCTCGACTGTCGAGTTCCATCTCAACAAGGTGTTCCGCAAGCTGGACATCTCCTCACGGAAGCAGATCGAGTCCGTGCTGGGCGAGACAGGACTCGAATCCACCGCGTGAAGCCGCCGCCTGTCGCTTCGACCACTCGGGGTACAGGCGCCGCTCTCCGTCAGGACTGGGGTCCTTCCCCAGTACGAAGACCCCCACCCGCGTGTTGAGCTGGTCCGGCACCGGACATCCGCCCGGCACCACCGGACAGCGCCAGCGCCAGCCGCATCGAGAGGTTGCCATGACGACACCGACTCCCGTCATCTTCATCCACGGACTGTGGCTGCACGCCACGTCCTGGGAGCTCTGGACCGAACTGTTCCAGCACGAGGGGTACGCCCCGTCCGCGCCCGGCTGGCCGGGCGACCCCGACACCGTCGAGGAGGCCCGCGCCAACCCCGAGAGCATCGCCGACCACGGCATCGACGACGTCGTCGAGCACTACGCGGCGATCATCAGGGAACTGCCGGTCCCGCCCATCCTGATCGGCCACTCGTTCGGGGGCATGATCGCCCAGAAGCTGCTCGGCCAGAACCTGGCCGCGGCCGCCGTGGCGATCGACGCCGCCCAGATCAAGGGCGTGCTCCCGCTGCCGTTGTCCGCGCTGCGCGCGACGCTGCCGGTGTTCAAGAACCCCGGCAACAAGCACAAGGCGGTCTCCCTCACCGCCGAGCAGTTCCGCTTCGCGTTCGGCAACGCCGTCTCCCCGGAGGAGTCGAACACGCTGTACGAGCGGTGGTCCATCCCCGCGCCCGGCAAGCCGCTGTTCGAGGCCGCCGCCGCCAACTTCAACCCGCACTCGCCGGCCAAGGTGGACACCGCCAACGAGAATCGCGGGCCGCTGCTGCTGATGACCGGCGGCAAGGACCACACCGTGCCCGAGGCCGTCACCCGGGCCACGCTCAAGCAGTACCGGCACTCGGAGGCGGTCACCGACCTCACCGACTTCCCCGATCGTGGGCACTCGCTGACCATCGACAGCGGCTGGCGCGAGGTCGCCGACACGGCGCTGCGGTGGCTGCGGCAGCAGGACCTGTGAGCGGAACTCTGTGAGGAGAAGGCCCTGCGAGCGGAAGGTCCTGACATGGACATGCACCTGACCGGCAAGACCGCGGTCGTCACCGGAGCCAGCCGCGGCATCGGACTGGCCGTCACCCGGGCTCTGGTGGCCGAAGGCGCGCGGGTCGTCGCCGGCGCACGGGAGATCACCCCTGAACTGAAAGCGCTCGCCGCCGGCGGCGAGCCCGTCCTGGCAGTCGAGACAGACCTGACCACGCCGGACGGCCCGGCCCTGCTCGTCGCCGCCGCCGTCCGCGCCCACGGCGGCCTGGACATCCTGGTCAACAACGTCGGAGCGGTCCATCCGCGGACGGACGGCTTCCTGGCGGTGACCGACGAGGACTGGGACGCGACGCTGGCGGTCAACTTCCTCGCCGCCGTGCGCACCACTCGGGCCGCACTTCCCCACCTGCTGGAGCGCCGCGCGGGAAGCGTCGTCACCGTGAGCTCCGTCAACGCTTTCCTGCCCGACCCGCTCGTCATCGACTACAGCGCCGCCAAGGCCGCGCTGTCCAACTTCTGCAAGTCGCTGTCCAAGCAGGTCGGGCCGCGCGGAATCCGGGTCAACACCGTCAGTCCCGGACCCGTCACCACCGGGTTGTGGCTGGCCGACGACGGCGTCGCGGCCAAGGTCGCGCAAGCCACCGGCGCCACCGCCCGGGACGTCGCCGCACAGGCCGCGGGCGACGCCCCGACGGGCCGCTTCACGCACCCCGAGGAGGTCGCGGACCTCGTCCTGTTCCTGGCGAGCGACCGCGCCGCCAACATCACCGGGTCCGACTTCGTCATCGACGGCGGCCTGGTCACCACCCTGTAGGGCACGTCTCACACCCCTGGAGCCCCTTGTGCGACACCTCCTGCCGTTTTCCGGCCGGGCGCCATGCTCGCCTTCGCCGTGGCCTCGGCCTTCGGACTCGCGGCCGCCACGATCACCCCCGGGGCGGCGCACGCCACGACGGCGTCGTCTCCCACCGCCGCTCCCGCCGAGCAGCTGCCGGCCGGATTCAGCGAGCACAAGACCAAGGTCGGTGCGATCGGCATCGACTACGTGATCGGCGGCCACGGCCCGACCCTGGTTCTGCTGCACGGCTATCCGCAGACCTGGTACGAGTGGCGGGAGGTCATGCCGACCCTCGCCCAGCACTACACCGTCATCGCCCCCGACCTTCCGGGCGCGGGCCGCAGCGACGCCCCCGCCACCGGCTACGACAAGGTGGACCTCGCGGCCGACATCCACGGTCTGCTCGCCGAGATCGGGCACGACAAGGACATCCGGCTGGTCGGCCACGACATCGGAACTATGGTGGCCTACTCCTACGCCGCCGCCTATCCGCGGGACGTCACCAAGCTCGTGCTCAGCGAGGCGCCGATCCCGGACCCGAGCATCTACTCGTTCGCGTCGCTGACCGCCGACGGCCCCGGTGCCTGGCACTTCGGGTTCTTCGCGCTCACCAACGGCCTGCCCGAAGAGCTCATCAGCGGCCGGGAAGAGCTGTGGACGGGCAAGTTCATCGACGACCTCGAAGTCGTCAAGAGCGCCGTCACGCCGAACGACATCGCGGTGTTCGCCGGCTATCTGAAGGACCCGGCGCACCTGGAGGCGAGCTTCCAGTGGTTCCGCACCCTGCCGCAGGACATGGTCAACGACGCCGTGTACCAGAAGACCAAGCTCGCCATGCCGGTGCTGGCGATCGGGGCCTCGGGGAGCCTCGGCAGCTTCGTGCCCGACCAGGTCCGCAAGTACGCCAAGCACGTCACCGGCGTCGTGGTCCCGGACTCCGGCCACTGGATGTACGAGGAACACCCCGCCGAGATGGCCCACATCCTGCTCGACTTCCTGGGGAGGAAATCATGATCCAGCCGTTCCCCGACGACACCTTTCCCGGTGCCGAGTCGGAGCCCTTCTGGTTCCTCGGCGGACGGGCCCGGATCCTGGTGCCCGGCAGCCGGACCGGCGGAACGCTGAGCGTCATGGAGTTCCTCGACACGGCCGGCCACGCGCCGCCGCGCCACATCCACGACGACGAGGACGAGGTCTGGCTCGTTCTGGACGGTGAGGTCTCCTTCTTCGTCGCCGACAAGCGCTTGGACCTGCACGCCGGACAGATCGCGCACGGGCCGCGCGGCGTGCCGCACAGCTACCTGGTCCGTTCGGAGAGCGCACGCCTGGCGGTCGTCTTCGGCCCGTCGCGCGTGGAGCAGTGGTTCAGCGCCAACGGCACCCCCGCCGGCCGGCTCGACGAGGCGCCGGCGGCTTTCGACATCGAGAGCATCCTCGCTTCCGCAGACGACTTCCACGTCAAGGTCGCCGGTCCGCCGCCGACGGCTTGATTCGCCCTCGTCCGAGAACCGCCTCACGAGAAAGGTCTGTCCATGCTCCGAAACCCGTATCGGACGCGTACGCACCAGGTGACCCGGAAGCGCGCGACGATCCCGGCTGTGCTCGCCGCAGTCGTCCTCGCCGTACCGGCCATCGCCGCGGCATCAGCCGCGCCGGCTCCCGCTGCCGCCGGCGCTGTATCGACGCACCACGGGCCCAAGCCCACCGTCGTCCTCGTCCACGGTGCCTTCGCCGACTCCTCCAGTTGGAACGGTGTCATCACCCGCCTGGAACACGACGGCTATCCGGTCATCGCCGCGGCCAACCCGCTGCGCGGCCTGGACAACGACGCGGCCTACGTCTCCAGCATCCTGAGCACCATCCCGGGGCCGGTCATCCTGGTCGGTCACTCCTACGGCGGCGAGGTCATCACCGACGCCGCCGTCGGCCACGCGAACGTCAAAGCCCTGGTCTACATCGCGGCCTTCGCCCCGGACCAGGGCGAGAGCGCATTGCAGCTCACCGGGATGAACCCCGGCAGCCAGCTCGGCGGGGCGCTGCTGATCCGGCCGTACACAGACGCCAGCGGAGGCGGTGGCGAGGACGGGTACGTCGACCAGACGAAGTTCCACGCCGTGTTCGCCGCGGACCTCCCGGCGGCGACAGCCGACCTGATGGCGGCCGAACAGCGCCCAGTGGCGCTGGCCGCCCTCCAGGGCGCCAGCGGCGCGCCGGCCTGGAAGACCATCCCGTCGTGGTACCTGGTCGCCGGAGCAGACCAGGCGATCCCGGCCGCGACCGAGAAGTACATGGCCGAGCGCGCCGGCGCGCACACGGTCGTCATCCCCGGCGCCTCGCACGCGGTCATGGTCTCCCACCCCGACCAGACTGAGGATCTGATCGTCCGGGCCGCCAAGGCCACCGGCTGACAAGCGGTCGGGACCCAGTTCCCGCCCCGCCACGGCACGGCCGCGCCCGGGCGCGGATGTGCGGCGACGAGCAAGCCCAGCGTCCCGGCCAGCGTCAGGCCGAAGGCGGCGACTGGCTGAACAGTTCCGCCTTCGGCGAGTCGATCGATGACTTCTCTAGTACTTCGCGCCTCACAACACTTCGATACCGTTGACCTGCGCGTTGTCCTTGACGGTGACGAACTGAACCGTGATGTGGCCGCCGCTGTCGGCGGCAGTCGTGAACTGTTCGACGACTGCCTTGTTCGCGGCGCCGGCCGTGGCCAGGATGTCGAAGGAGTTCAGTGCCTGCGCTCCGTTGATCAGCACGTTGAACAGGCGCGCGCCTGGCGTCGTCCAGTACGTCTCCGCGAAGTGCAGGCGCACGGTGTGGGTCGAGCCGGGGGTGAAGCCGGGGATGGTGTACGTGAAGTTGCCGTAGCGGTTGGTCTGGTAGACGGCCGTCGGCGCCGGGTTCGCTACTCCGCTCACGTCGATCGTGTTGCCGGTGCCTGCCGTCGCGCCGCCGGTGAAGTACTCGTCCGCGGCGAACGGTGACGCGGCCGGGCCGCCGGCGTTGATCTGGACCGCCGTGGGCGGCGGTGGTGGTGGCGTCGAGGACGACGGGTTGATCTCGATCCCGTTGACCTGTGCGTTGTCCTTGACGGAGGCGAACTGGATGGTGAGTCTTCCGGAGCTGTTGGCGGTGACGGTGAATTGCTCGACGACCGCCTTGTTCGCGGCGCCGGCCGTGGCCAGGATGTCGAAGGAGTTCAGTGCCTGCGTTCCGTTGACCGTCACGTTGAACAGGCGCGCGCCTGCCGTCTTCCAGTACGTCTCAGCGAAGTGCAGCCGCACCGTGTACGTGCCGCTCGTCGGCAGCCCGCCGACGTTGTAGCTGAAGTTGCCATAGCGGTTGGTCTGGTAGACCGCTGCGGGCGCCGGGTTGTTCGCGCCGCTCAGGTCGATCGCGTTGCCGCTGCCCGAAGTCGCCCCGCCGGTGAAGTACTGGTCGGCGACGAACGGGGACACCGCCGGGCCGCCGGCGTTGATCTTCACGCCGTTCGGCAGCGGCGGTGGCGGCGGTGGCTGGTTCGCGACGATGCCGAAGATGGCGAGACTGGCGGACAGGCCCACGAAGACCTGGCCGTTGGTCACCACCGGCGACGTGAACTTCACGTACCCTGAGATGCCGTCCCGGGCCTGGTTCTGACTGCTGTTGTAGAGCTCGTTCCCGAGGTTCGTGGCGTCGTAGGCGCGCAGCACCGAGTCACCGCCCTCGGTCCACAGGACACCGCTGCCCGCCGCGGTCCCGTTGCTGGAGACCACCGCGTCGCCGCCGGTGCCGCCGAACGACTCGGGCGTCTTCGAGGTCGGGGTCGCCGACAGCTTGCCGCCGCTGAACGAGTAGGCCACGGTCGGCCCGCCCGACTCCGAGAAGTACACGTACTGCCCGTTCGGACCGTTGTAGAACCCTGGCGTGCTGAACAGCGACCCGACGCTTCCGACCGGCAGCTCCTGGACGATCTTGTCGATGTCCGTGCGGTTGTAGTCGGTGCCGCCGCAGACGAGGTTGGGATCGGCCGTGAAGCCGCCCATGTTCGTGGTGCTCACCACATAGGGCCGCCCTTCCTTGCCCGCGCCGATCACCTCGTTCGCCGACGGGATCAGCAGCGGGCCGCCGGCGCCGAGGTCGTTGTCCCCACCGCACTTCGCGGTGAACGGCGCGAAGTAGTCCTGCCGCTGGAGCGAGGAGTTCAGGCGCACGAAGCTCTGGCCCATGTCGACGCCGCCGCTGTCGGCGTCGAACGTGCCGTTCCCGCTCATGAAGTAGAGGTTGCCGGCGGGGTCGGCCGCCAGCCCGGCGCCGCCGCCCCAGATCCCGGCCTGGGAACCGTTGGCGGTGTCGTTGTAAAGGTACGCGACCGTGAGGGCGTTGTTCGAGTAGCTGTAGCCGAAGATCCAGCCGTGATAGTCACCGATGTCGCAGAACGAGGTGAAACTCACGTAGAGCCGGCCGTTGGCGAGCACGAGCGCGGACCGCTGCCGTTCGACGCTGGGGTCGAAGGCGATCGTCCCGCCGACGCTGCCGGTGCCCGTACCCGGCGCCGAGCCCTGGATGACGACGGCCGGCCACTTGTCCGCGCCGGTGGTGACGTCCAGGGCGTGCAGGCGGTAGACCTCCTTGCCGTTCTCCTGGTCGTAGGCTACGACGAACATCGTGTTCGTGGTCGGGTCGATGACCGGCGTGCTGGTGATGCCGATGATCGGTTGCAGATCACCGCAGGCCTGGAAGGAGCTCGGCACCGCTTGCGCGCCGGCCGGCAGCAGGCTCACCTTCCACAACGGAGCCGGGGCAGTCGTCGTGAAAGCGTCGGCGTCGAACGCGTAGACGCTGTCGTTCTCTGTCGCCGCGAACACGACGTTGTGCGTCGCGCCGCTGATGGTGAGGTTCGGCAGGTAGAGCGGCTGAGCGTAGAGCTGGCCGTCCACCGGATAGGAGACCCGCTTGCCGAACTGGGACGAGGTGACGTTCGAGGTGTTGAGGACGGTCTCGTTCGGATACTGGCCGCTGTGCGCGTTGTCGTCGCGCAGCGTGGTGACGGCGGTGTTCGCCGCCGCTGCGTGGGCGGGCGTGGCGCTCAGGTTCACGGTGATCAGCGTTTGCGCGACCACCAACAGCGCGGTGAACCAACTCAGGAGGACGGAGCGCCGCCGCGGTCGTGTGGCCGATGGCGCGGGCAGGACGAAAGCTCGCATCTGACATGCCCCTTAGACAGGGCCGCGGCCGGGGAACTCGCCTGGGTGGGCGGGCTCCCCGGCCGCGACGAGGGGGAGCCCGCCGTCCGTGCGGCGGCTACCAGCCGACCGCGACCACCATGTACTGCGGGTTGGTCACCGAGATATCAGAGGACTGACCCGCGTCGTCGTCGTACGGGAAGCCGTACTGGACGCCGTTGATGGCGTTCTGGTGCCAGAACTGCGCGTAGTAGTTGGCCGGCGCGGCCTGGTAGAAGTTCGCCGGGTTCGACTGCTGCGCCGTCGGAAGCTGCGCCACGTGCCGGTTCAGGCCGGCGCACAGCTGGGGGTTGGCCGAGAGCGTGCCGCCGCACCCGAAGATCTGCGCGGTGGAATCGCTGGTGTCGCCGTTGGCCGCGGCGTAGCTCTGGAAGTAGTTCGCGTAGGCGCCGCCGGTCTGGAACGCCTTGTCGTTGCCCGGCGACGGGATGCCGTACGGCGCCTGGTCGGTCGCCAGCTCCTTGAACTCGGTGGGCACCGAGCTCTGGAACCGGCTGAAGGTCGCCGCCCTGGACTCCTGGAACGTGGCGTAGTTCTCGCCGACCTGCTGGTTGGAGCCGTCGTGGCCGTGCAGCAGCAGGGCCAGCTTCAGGCCGAACCGGTCGACGCGGGTGGTGTCCACGTTGATGAAGGTCGTGCCGACGGTGAACTCGATGAAGTCGTAGTACGGGCCGTTCGGCGTGCCGAGGTAGAAGTACATCCGGCCGGCCGAGTTCGCGGGCATGTCGACGTACGGCTGCTGGGCGATCGACTTGGTCTGGCCGTTGAAGCTCCAGTAGACCTGGCTGTCGGGGTACTGGCCGTTGGTCTGGTTGACGATCGACAGTTCCAGCACGTGGGTCGCCGGCGGAATGGCCGACGTGTTACCCCAGAACGCCGGCGGCGGAGCGCCGCCGGTACCGCTGGTGCCCACGGTCCAGCTGAACGTCGTGGTCCCCGAGGCTCCGGTGGTGTCCTTGGCGGTGACCGTCACCGTGGAGCTGCCCGCCGTCGTCGCCGTGCCGGTGATCAGTCCGGCGCTGCTGATGGACAGCCCGGCCGGCAGGCCCGTGGCGCTGTAGCTCAGCGTCTGGCCGGCGGCCGAGTCGGTGGCCTGGATCTGCAGGCTGACCGAGCTGCCGGTGGCAGTGCTCTGATTGCCCGGATCAGTCACCGTCACGGTGTCGCCGGTGCCGCTGCCGCTGCCGAACACCTGGAACTCCCACAGGGAGTAGCCCCACTGGGTGCCGCGGGCGGTGCCGTACATGCGGACGTAGCGGCCGCTGCCCGAGACGGTCAGCGTCTGCGTGCCGCCGGTGCCGGTCGTGGTCGAGTAGATCGACGTCCAGGTCGCCGCGTCGGTGGAGGTCTGGATCTGGAACGCCTTGCCGTAGGCGGTCTCCCAGTGCAGGGCGACCTGGCACAGTGACTGCACCGAGCCGAGGTCCACCTGGACCCACTGCGGGTCGGAGAACTGCGAGGACCAGCGGGTGTTCAGGTTCCCGTCGAACGCGCCGGCCGCCGGGAAGCTGGCGTTCTCCTGCGAGGAGGCGGTGGCGGGGTGGTTCAGCGCCAGATCGGTGCCGGTGTTGCAGGTGGCCGCCGCCGCTTTCGGCGTGCCGGACTGGCTCAGCGCCAACCCGGCGACGAGGGCCAGGACCGCCAGGACGATGGTCAGGGGTCTGCTACGGGGTCGGTTGCGGGGTCTGCGGGCGGCCCGGGCGATGGATGCTGAGGACAAAGCTCTCTCCAGTACACGAGGAGGCGGCGCTCCGTGCGTCGCGAGGGAATCAGTCTTCGTGCACCAGTCGGGAGGGCACCCTTGGTGGCTGATGTTGCGCCGGTGTTTCCGCGGTGTCAATCCCGGACCCGGTTCCGTAACCGATTTCGGTACCGGTTCCGGGCCGACGTGGGCGTCCGGGCCGGGTCCGGCGGTCACGACTTGTTTCAAAGCTTGACGAAACTCCTCGCCGTCAATACCGTGCGACACGGCTGCCAGTCGGCCGGGGCATCGCAGAGCACGACACAAGTGATCGTGGAGCTGCCATGAAGACAATCTCTCGCGCGGCGGGCACGTCGCTGCGCCGTCTGCTGGTCCTGGCCGCGGCCTGCGCCCTGGCCGCGGCGGGGCTGACGCAGGTCCCCGCGTTCGCGGCCGGGACGCCGCCGCCGGCGCCACTCAACCTGGGCATCACCGCCAACCCCGACTCCTCGCTCTCGTTGAGCTGGGATCAGACGCCGGGTGCGACGTCGTACCACGTCTACCGCGGTACCGCGGCAGGCGGCGAGGCGGCCACGCCGATCGCGACGACGACCGTCCCCAGCTACAACGACACCCACCTGAGCACCACGCTGGACTACTTCTACGTGATCACCGCGATTAACGCCGGCGGTGAGTCGCCGAAGTCGGCCGAGGACTCCTCCCGGACCCCGCCGCCGATCGGGACCGGCGGGAACACGCCCGGCACGGGCTCGGGCGGCTCGCTGGTCTACTACGGCAAGGACGCGCTGCTCGGCGGCTTCGACTGGTTCCCGACGCTGAGCGGCTGGTTCCCGCAGCTGCTCGGCTCCTCCGGCGCGCTCACGCCGGGCGGCCAGGTCGTCGACATGGCCTACGCGGCGGAGGGCACGATGACGTTCAACGACGTCGTGGTGCCGACCGCCGGGCTGTACACGCTGGACTGGCGGTACGCCTTCGCGCAAGGGCTGTTCCCCGGGGTGAACTTCCGGGACATGCAGCTCGTGGTGAACGGCGCCGTCATCACCTCGACCGAGCACTTCCCCGTGACCGGCAGCTTCGACGTGTATCAGCACTCTGCGCTGCAGGTCCATCTGAACGCGGGTAAGAACTCGATCACCCTGGGCGCCACCAACGGCCACGGGGTCTCGCGCGTCGACGAGCTGACCGTGAGCCCGGCTACGGCCTCGGCACCGGGCGGCCCGAGCAACCTGACGGCCTCCGCCGGCAGCGGGTCCGTCACGCTGAACTGGACGGCCGGCGGCGGCGCGGCGTCCTACGGCGTCTACCGCGGCTCGACCATCTCCGACGGGGAGGCCACCACGCAGGTCGCCACGGTCGCCGGTACGAGTACGACCTTCACCGACACCGGCTTGAAGAACGGCACGACGTACTTCTACTTCGTCGCCGCGAACAACGCCACCGGCGTCTCGCCGGACTCGAACGAGGTCTACACGAGTCCGGGAGAGGCTTCCTTCAGCGGGACGAACCTCGCGCTGAACGCCGACGCCTACGCCTCGTCGATCGAGGGCAACGGCACTCCGGCCGCGGCCGCGACGGACGGGTCGTTCAACAGCCGGTGGTCCAGCGCCGCCTCCGACCCGCAGTGGCTGATGGTCGACCTCGGGGCCGTGCACACGATCAAGCAGGTGGTTCTGTACTGGGAGAGCGCGTACGCCAAGGCCTTCCAGATCCAGACCTCGAACGACGGGACCACCTGGACGACGGTCTACTCGACCACGACCGGGACCGGAGGCACGCAGAACCTCGCTGTGACCGGCACGGGCCGCTATGTGCGGATGTACGGCACGCAGCGGGCCACCGGATACGGGTACTCGCTCTGGGAGTTCCAGGTGTACGGGAGCTGATTTACCCGTCACCGGCTATCGATCACCGGTCATCGGCTGTGGGCACAACCGCCTACGGCCGATGACCGATGGCGCCGTTGAGGAAGCCCTCCAGGGGCAGCGTCGCCGCGCCGAGCACGACCGATTCCGGGCCGAGCCGGCCGAGTTCGACCGTCGTGGCCGCGAACGGGTGTCGGAGCGAGTAGCGTTCCGCGGCCGAGCGGATCGCCGGCAGCAGCTTCCCGCCGAGGAGTAGGCCCGCCCAGCCGCACAGGATGACCCGCTCCGGGTTGAACAGGTTGATCAGGTTCGCGATCCCGATGCCGAGGTATTCCGCGGTCTGGGCCAGCAGGGCCTGTGCGGCGGGCGAGTCGTCCATGGCGACCAGGGCCGCGAGCGCCGACTCCTCGTCTCCGGCGGACGTGGATTCGGACGTGGACGTGGAATCGGACGCGGACGCCGGTCCGGTGAAACGGTCCAGGATCGCCTCGGCACCGACGTAGGCCTCCAGGCAGCCGTAAGAGCCGCACCGGCACCGGCGGCCGTCGGCGATGATCGTCGTGTGCCCCCACTCGCCCGCGCTGGAGTTGACGCCCCGGTAGATGCTGCCGCCGGAGACGAGCGACGCTCCGACGCCGGTCCCGATCAACGCCACCGCCGCGGTGCGCGCGCCGCGTCCGGCACCGAACCACAGTTCGGCCTGGCCCGTCGTCTTGGCGCAGTTCTCCAGCCGCAGCGGCAGGTCGGTGTGGGCGCGGAGCAGCCGCTCCAGCGGCACGGCGTCCCAGTGGACGCTCTGGCCGTGCACCACAGCCTCAGGACCCTGCTCCACGATGCCCGGCACCCCTATGCCGACGCCGAGAACCGACGCGGGATCCACCGCGGCGTCGGCGAGGACGGCGTGCAGGCTGTCCGCGACGGCCCGTACCACCACGTCCATGTCGTACTCGCCCGGACCGTACGACAGATCGGCCTTCGCACGCTCGACCAGTGTCAGGTCGTACAACGTGGTGCGCACCCGCGTTTCGCCGACGTCGACGCCGATCACGAACCCGTGCTCGGCGCAGACGTCCAGCAGCCGGCGCGGCCGCCCGCCGTCAGAGTCCTGCGACCCGACCTCGGTGACGATGCCCTCGTCGAGCAACTCGCGCACCACGTTGGTCACGGACGCGGGGCTCAGACCGGTCGCGGCACCCAGGTCCTGACGGCTGCGAGGCCGGTCGAAATACAGCGACCACAGCACCGCCGACCGGTTCTCGCGTCGCAGATCCCTGAGTGTTCCGCTTCTCCGGCCCTGCATCGGCTCCTCGTTGTTTCAAAGCTTGGCTGAAGGGTCGCTCCCGACCGGGGCGCGGGTTGGGCGAAGGCGGGAGGACACGAGCATACATGCCCCTACTTCACCGACCCCGCCGTCAAACCGGCGATCAGATATCGCTGCAAGGCCAGGAACGCGACCACCACCGGCACGCTCACCACCAGCGAAGCCGCCATGATCTGATTCCAGTAGACGTCGTTCTCCGAGGCGTAGTTCCGCAGCCCCACCGCGAGGGTCCGAGTGCTGTCGTCCGTCATGACCGAGGCGAACAGGACTTCGCCCCAAGCCGTCATGAACGAATAGACCCCCACGGTGATGATCCCCGGCCGGGCCGCCGGCACCACGATCCGCAGCAATGTCCCCAACGGCCCGCTGCCGTCGACCGCCGCGGCCTCGTCCAGTTCCCGCGGAATCGAATCGAAGTACCCTGCCAGCAGCCAGATGGAGAAGGGCAGCGTGAACGTCAGATACGTGACGATCAGCCCCAGCCGGGTGTTCGACAGCGTGATGCCCGTGTCGTTCCCGATGTTCACGTAGATCAAGTACAGCGGCAGCAGGAACAAGATCCCCGGAAACATCTGCGTGGACAGCACCGTCACGCGGAACACCTGCCGCCCTCGGAAGCGATAGCGGCTCACCGCGTAGGCCGCGAAGATCGCGATCACCACCGAGATCACCGTCGAACACGCCGCCACGACCGTGCTGTTCACGAAGTACCGGGCCAGCGGAACCGTGCTCCACATCTCCACGTACGGCTGGAACGTCAGGTGTGAGGGCACCCAGTCGAACGACCCCTGCACATCGACCAACGGCTTCACCGAGCTGCTGATCATCACGAACAGCGGCGTGGCAGTGAACAACCCCAGCAGCGTCAAGGCGATCCGCCGCGTCCAGAGGAACGACTTCGGCGGAGCCAGTGGGGAGCGGTACTTCGCGGGACCGGGGGAGCTCGCCGGACCGGGAGCGCTAGACATCAGCAGCCTTCCTTCCCCGGCTGGTGGCGGCCAGGTAGACCACGGTCACGACCAGCAGGAACAGCAGCAACAGCACGGACATCGCCGAACCCGACCCGAAGTTCCAGTTCTGGAACGACGTGTCATAGATCTGCAGCGACAGCAGGTTCGCCTGCGGCGCGGGTACGTTCCCGAACAGCACGAACGGCGTGTTGAAGTCGTTGAAGTTCCACAGGAACAGCACCAGGACCAGCACCAGGTTCACCGGCCGCAACGAGGGCAGGGTGATCTTCCGAAGGCGCTGCCAGACCCCGGCGCCGTCCATGACAGCGGCCTCATACAGGTCGGTGGGAATGCTCTGCATCCCCGCGGTCACCACCAGGAACGCGAACGGCCACGTTCGCCACACGGCCGTGACGACCAGGGACACGAACGCGTTGTTCCCGATCAGCCAGAACGGCGCGTGCGAGGTCAGATGCAGATCGTGCACGATGACCTGGTTCACCAGCCCGTGGTCGCGCTGGAACATGAACTCCCAGGTGATGGTGGCGCTGAAGGCCGGCAACGCATACGGGATCAGGAAGTACGTGCGCAGCAGACCACGGCCTCGGAAAGGGTTCTGCATCAAGACGGCGGCGCCGGTCCCGATCAGCCATGAGATCGCGACCACCAGCACCGTGAAACCCAGCGTCACGAAGAACGAGTGCAGCAGGGCTTTGCCGACCGCGTTGTTGAAGTTCAGCGCGAATCGATAGTTGTTCAGGCCCGCGCTCGGGGCGCCCGTCCAGTTGCGGATGAAGTAGATGGTGAGCTGCTTGAAGCTGATCCAGACGCCGACGAGCATGGGGATCACGTGCACCAGCAGCTCGAAGCAGATCGCGGGGAGCAGTAACAGGTACGGCAGCGCTTTGTGCCGCGTCGACCGGCGGCGATCGGCCGCCGCCAGCCGACGCAGGGATCGATCGCTGTCGGTGGCTACGGTCATCGTGAGCGGGTTTCCTTCCGTTCCGGACACGGGGTACCGCCGACCGGTCGCGGCGGCCGGTCCCGCGCCCCCGTGGAGACGGGGCGCGGTCCGGCCGCCGTATCGCGGTAGGTCAGCCCCCTGCTTCCATCTTCTGCTGGGCCTGGTTGAGCGCGTCGCTGACCATGGAGTCGGTGATCGCCTGGCCGCCGGCCGCGTTGGCGAACAGGGTCTTCATGGCCGTGCCCACGGTGGTCTCGAACTGGCTCTCCTGGACGATCTCCGGCATCGCGGTCGCCGAGGAGGCCAGGACGTTCTGCAACACCGTGTCGTCGGTGCTCTTGAACGCCGGGTCGGAGTAGGCGTCGGACACCGACGGCAGCGAGCCGTAGGCCTTGTTGAGCGTGATCTCCTCGGGCTGGCTCGTCAGGAACTTCACGAACTGCAGCGCGGCGTCCTTGTGCTTGGTGTTCGCGAACACCGCCAGGTTGATGCCGCCGACCATGGAGTCGATGTGCTTGCTGCCGGCCGGCGGGCTGGCCGGGAACGGCAGCGGCGCGACGCCGTACTGGTCAGCGGTCATGCCGTACTTGGCGAGGTTGGCTCCGGCGGGCTGCCACATGAGCATGGCGGCCTTGCCGCTGGCGAACTCCTGGAGCGCCTCGGTGCCGTTGGAGGACTCGGCGTCGCTGGGGTTAACGATCTTGTCGGCGCCCATGAAGTCGACGATCTGCTTGATCGCCGCGACGTTCTGCGGCGTGGTGAACGTCGGCTTGCCGGCGTCGTCGAACCACGACCCGCCCTGCTGTTCGCTGAACACGAACGCGGCGTGCGCGTTCTCCGGGATCTGGCCGGCCTCCAGGGTCAGGCCCCATTTACTGGTCCCGTTGCTCAGCTTCTTGCCGTCCGCGACCAGGTCCTCCCAGGTCGCCGGCGGGCTGGCGATGCCGGCGGCGGCGAACGCGGCCTTGTTGTAGTAGAGCCCGTAGGCGGTGGAGTAGATCGGCACGCCCACCGGCGGCTTCCCGGTGGCGCCGGTCGCGGCCAGCGCGCCGGGCAGGAACCGCCCGGTGTCGCCGATCTGGGTCATGACGGCGTCGGAGACGGGTAGGAACGCCCCGGTCGCCTGCAGCGAGGCGGACCAGGTGTTGCCGATGTTGACCACGTCGGGACCCTGGCCCGAGGTGGTGGCCGCCAGGATCCGGTTGAGCAGGTCGTTCCAGCCGATGACTTCCAGGTTGACCTTGATGCCGGTCTTGTCCGTGAAGGCTTTGAGCTCGGGAGTCAGGACCTTGACGTCATCGGCGATGGAGCTGCCCTGGTCGCTGGCCCAGTAGGTGATCGACTGGCCGGACGCCGGGGCGCCTGAAGAGCCGCCGGTGGTCGTGGTCGACGGTTTGGTGTCGCTGCCGCACGCGGTGAACAGGAGGGCGACAGCTGCTGCGGTGATGGTTGCGGTGGTGCGGCGATGAGCGAGTCCGTGCATTGGGACACCTTCCTGAGGTGTGCCCGCCCCCTGTGCGGTCGTGCAAAGGAGGTGGCGGGTTGGACCGGGCCTCGTGCCGTACGACAGGCCGTGGGAGCGGCCGGCCGCCTTTTTTCACGCCTAAGTTCGTGCTCCGATTTAACTTCTGGTTTAAGGTGACGTCAAGGGGACGGGGATGCGCACGACGAGGGAGGCTCATGGCGGTCCAGGGCGGCAGGAACGTCCGCGACGTGCGTGACGTCCGCAGGTCGAACAAGTCCCTGCTGTTACGGCATCTGTACTTCCACCGGCTGATCAGCAGGCTGGATCTGAGCCGCGCGACCGGGCTGAGCACCGCCTCGGTGAGCAGCGTGGTCGCCGAGCTGATCGAGGGCGGCCAGGTCGTCGAGGCCGGCGCGGTGGAGTCGGAGGGCGGCCGGCCGCGCATCCTGCTGGACGTGAACGCCCCCGGTTTCCAGGTGGTCGGCGTGGACGTCGGCGAGACCCACATCCGGGTCGAGCGCTTCGACCTGGTCCTCACCGAACTGGCCCGGGCGGAGATCCCGGTCGTGGCGGGCCGCTACGAGCCCGAGGCCGTGGTCGCCGAGATCGCGGCCGGGCTGGCCGCCGTCGGCGTGCCGGGCGCGGACCTCGGCGTCCCGGTCCTGGGCGTGGGCATCGGCCTGCCGGGCATCGTCGTCGGCCACCCGGACTCGGTCGTGCACTGCCAGACCATCGGCTGGGACGCGGTCCCGATGGCGGCCCTGATGCGCGACGTCACAGACCTGCCGGTCCTCATCGACAACGGCGTGAGCACCATGGGACAGGCCGAGATGTGGTTCGGCGCCGGCCTCGGCGCCGCCGACACAGTGTTCCTGCTGATCGGCTCAGGCATCGGATCCGCCATGACCGTCGGCGGTCTCTCCTACCGCGGCTCGACGACCAGCGCGGGGGAGTGGGGCCACGTGACCGCCGAGGTCGGCGGCCGACAGTGCCGCTGCGGTGCGCGGGGATGTCTGGAGGCTTACATCGGCGCCGAATCCATCATCGCGCGGTTCTGCGAAGTGGTGGGCGACGAGTACGGCTCGGCCGGCGCGGGATCCGCGGCGGGCACTGGAACCGCAGCCGGCACTGGATCCGCGGCGGGCGCCGGACCCGCGGCGGGCACCGCTACCGATCACGCGGCCGCTCCCGCCCCGACAGACGAGGAGGCCGCGCTGCTGGACATCCTGGCCGCCGCCCACGAAGACCCCACCTCGCCGCGGGCCCGAGCCGCACGAACCGTCCTCGACGAAACGGCCGTACACCTCGGCGTCGGCATCGGCAACCTGATCAACCTGTTCAACCCCGAGCGCGTGATCGTCGGCGGCTGGGCCGGCCTACTCCTGGCCGACGAGATCCTGCCACGCGTCCACGAGGTCGCCCGCGACCACTCGCTGCGCTACCCCTTCTCCCGCACCAGCCTCCAACTCGGCCGCCTGGGCCGCGACGCCGTGGCCCGGGGCGCCGCGACACTGCCGGTCGCGCGGTTCCTCGACGACGGGGGCAAGGTTCCGCTGCGCGCCCCGGTTTTCGACGGCAGCTTCCCGGTTCCGACCGCGTTGGCCGGACCCGGGACTACCTGACCTCTCTACCAGCCTCAGGCACGGGTCAGCTGGTTGCGCGCCTCGATCTCCTTGATCGTGCTCTTCAGCGCCTTCGCCAGCAGGCCCTTGCCGATGCTGCCCCTGGTCGCCATGGCCGTTCTCCTGGGCTGCTGAAATCGCTCTCGTTCGGTGCGACCAGGCTTCCGCCGGTACGGCCTCCGTCGAGCCAGTAGTGAACCCTGGTCGTGCCGGCCGGGGTTCTCAGCCCTTCGCCAACAGCGCGCCGGCCAACTGGAACACGGCCACCTCGACCTGGTTCTCGGTCTCGTCCCAGGCGGCGACGACCGAGCAGCCCTCTCCGGTCAGGCCCCAGAAGGTGAGGTCGTCCTCGCCGACGTAGTGCAGGGACGCTGCGCCGATCTCCTGGCAGGCGAAGCTCAGATGGGCACGCAGGCCCGGGTGCGCCACCCGGGACAGGGCGGCCTGCCACCGTTCCTCGGGCTTGCCGTGGAACTCGATGAGGCTGTCGGGGCCGTCGCCGATGCTGGTGGCCGCGCGCAGTGCGTCGCGCAGGGTTCCGTCCGAGGCGATGCGGGGGTAGAGGACGTGCCAGGTACCGGCTGCCACTTCGTCGGTGAGGTCCACCTCATCGTGGCGGGCCAGCAGGGCGCCGAGGTCCCGGCCGAGTATCAGCCTGCTGTCGGGCTCGCTGGAGGGGAAGGCCGCCGCGCTCAGGTCGGCGGCGAATGCGGCCGGGAGGGCCGATTCGTCTTCGAACACGAATATCGACGTGGCGGCGTCGAAGCACGGCGCGACCTCGCCCTCGTCGTACATGACGATGTCCTCGTTGGTGACCGTGAGGCGCCCGGCGAGTGCTTCCGGGTCCACCCAGGCGGCGTCGTCGGCGAAACCGACGTCGGCGAGGAAGTTCCCGGCCCAGTAGTACGCGCCGTACACCGCTTCGGGACCGTGCTCGTCCAGCGGACGGCCCAGGAAGGCCCCGAAACCGTCGGAGAGTACCTGCTGCCAGTCGCTCGCATCGGGCGTGCCGGTCACTGCGCCATCAGTCATTTCGCAAGATCCAACCGTTGAGGTTCGCCGTTTCCCGGATGCTATGAGACCGCGCCGACAAGCGGTGCCGACGACCGCAGTGGCCTGACATGCCGGAGGCGAACGGTCAGCCGGCGGCGGCCGCCGGCCCGAGGTTGACCGCGATGGTGGCCGTCGCCGCCGCGAGGACGGCCGAGTGCCGACTCACTCCTCCGTGGCGGATGGTTCGAGCGACTCCGGCGTGCCTTCGTCTGCGCCACCAGTACCGTCCGCGCCACCAGCACCGCCGGACGCGGCACCTGCGCCGGAGTCCGAACCGACCACCTCAGGCTTCCGCCGGCGCCCCGTCATCACCGCCGCGACAACCAGCGCCAGCGCGAGAACCACCAGCGCCGCCGGCGCCACCGTGCCCTCCCACAGCAGCTTCGACTCGTCGTCCTTCGACTGCTTGACCGCGTCCGAGATTCCCTGCGGCGACATCTTGGTGTCCACGTCCAGCACCGCCGTCAGCGGCACCGTCCCCAGCTTCGACGCCATCTGCGCGGTCACCGTCTGGTGCGCGTCGGCGTCGACCGTGGTCCCGCTCAGCTGGTCCACCCACATCGTGGTCTTCGTCGCGGACGTGTACGACAGCGGCACCATCACGCTGTCGCCGCCCGGCGGCAGCAACGCCGCCAACGCGCCCTGCATGTCCGGCGCCATCGTCGCGGCCAGCCCCTTGAGCACCGACACCGGCACCGCCTGCGGCAGCTGCGCCAGCGTGCCAGGGTCCTTCAACGCCCCGGAGACGTCCACGGTGAACACATACGTGGAGCGCCCGACATGGTTCTCGCTGCGCACGTACTTGGCCGTGGCCTGGGTACCGGTCGCGCCGTCCCACCACGGGTAGTCGTGCTTGCCGGGAGCGAACGCGAACCCCACCGCCAGGCCCTGATGCGGGTCGGCGGTGACGCCGGTCGGCGCGGCCGCCGGCATCAATGTTTTGCGATCCACGGCCCACGTCGAGGTCGGGTTGCCGAGCACCCCGCCGGCTCCGGTGATAGCGGTCACGTCCGACAGCACCGCGACATCGCCGTGCATCCCGATGGCCTTGACGGTCTCCACCGCGGTGAACGGCGAGCCCTTCACGAACGCGTGCGCCAGATCACCGCCGGCCACCGCGTGCTGATCGAGGTACGAAGCCGTCCCGGCGTAGTGGGTGACGGTGTTCTGGTCGCTCTGGACGCGCTCGGCGTCCGGCACCATCTTGAACCGGATCACCCCCGCGACGGCGGCGCACAATACGGCGCCGGCGACGAATACGAGAACTGATTTGCGCATGGTATCGATTCCTGACGAGCCTGGGGACAGGGGAGAACCGCGAAGAAAACCGGTACTGTGACCGTCGTCACAGCGAGCCGTGTCCGGAAGGGTAATCCCAGCTACCCGCAAGTAGGAAGAGGTGAGCTGAATTATTCTCATCTTCCTTGATCCACCACGAACCGCCACGCCACATCAGTCGGCCCACTGGTCGACCTTGGTGCCGTCGGATGTGCTGCCCCCCGGGGCGGCCTCAGGCCTCGATGACGTCGTCCAGGTGGATCGCGGCCTTGTGCTTGCCGATCAGCGGGATGATCCCGATCAGGCCGTTGACCGCGACCGTCGCGCGCATGCTGAGCTCCGCGCCGATGGCCGTGGCCGCCGCCGGGAGGGTGAGCAGCAGGCGCAGTTGGCGGTCCAGGTGCAGGGGGCTTCCGTCGCGGGCGGTGAAGTCCCAGATCGCGTGGGTCAGGCCGATGCCGGAGGAGGTGACGGTGGGGTAGTACACGTCCCGCTCGGTGGTGTGGGTGCCGCCGGCGTCCGACTTGACCGGCAGGTGCGCGGTGCTGAAGGACAGGCCGCCCTGGTAGGTGGTGGTGATCTTCACCGGGTGGTCGCTGATCTCCTCGCGCGGCACCAGATCGCTGACTTTCGCGCCGGCCGTGCCGGACAGGTCGATCGTGACGCGGGCCCAGCGGAAGCGGCACGAGGGGTGTGCGTGGGCGACGCAGCGCAGGGGCACGTCGACGACGTCCAGCCCCTGGTGCGCGTCGGCGTGCCGGGTGGCCTTCTCCCGGACCAGCGCCAGGCGGTTCGAGCGGGCGAGCAGCCGCAGCTCCTCATCGACGGAGGCCGAGTCGGCGCGCTCGGCGACCGCGTCTTCGTCGACGTCCAGGGGCACATCGGCCCAGACCGACTCGCCGGGCTCGGTCGCGTCATCGAACGCTGATTCAGTCATGGTGGCTACCTCCACGAGCCGACGGGGACGAAAGCGCCCCAATGGTAAAGGTGGTTCCGGCCCGGCAGGGCCCGGACGTCGAGGACCGCGCGGCGCAGCGCGTCGGCCGGGCCGAGGCCCGGCGTCCCAGCGGTTCCCGGCGAGCTCGCGGTCCCCGGCGTCCCCGGCGTGCCGGTGCGCAGCCGGTGGAAGGCGGTGAGCAGCTCGCGGGTCGAGTCGTCGGCGACCCGCCACTGGCTGGCGAGGATCGTCGTCACTCCGGTGAGCAGCAGGGCCCTGATGAACCCGGCTTGCTCCTCGCCGGGCCGCTGTTCGCTGACCCCGGTCTCACATCCGCTCAGCACCACGAGCCGCGCGGCGCTGCGCACCGGCAGCAGATCGGCGGCCCGCAGCGTGTCCTGGTCGGCGAGTTCCATGAACGAGTCGAATCCGTCGGCGGCCGAGACGCTGCCGTGCCCGGCGAGGTGGACCACGGCGGCGCTGGCGAGTGCGGCCAGGACCCGGTCGCGGCCGACGTCCGGCCCCAGCACGGGCTCCGCGCCGAGCTGCCATGCGACGTCCACGGCCTCCCGGCGCGCGCTGGGAAGCGTGCCGCGCGGGTCACCGAAGACGGCCGCCGTCCGCGCCGGCCCGTGGTCGCCGGTCAGGGCGTGACGCAAGGCCGCGGCCGCCGGGATGTAGCACACGGCGTTGCGCTCGATCAGCGGCACGCCGTCGATCGGAAGTGTGTGCAGCGGGAGGTCGCTCAACGCGCCGTGCGGCGAGAGGTAGACGACGTCGTCGGGTCGGGCGAAGGCGGCCAGGGGTTCGACGAGCCCTGCGAAGCGGTGCCATGCGGCCAGCCCGCCGTCCGCCAGATCCTGCGCCATCATCCGCACGCCGCCAGGAATGCGGAAGTGGGCTCCCGCGAAGCTCCGCAACGCGGCGTGGTCCAACGGCACGGCTACGACGTGCGGCCGGCTGTGCCGCGTCGTGGCCACGAACATCAGGGTTCGTTGTCGCGTGCAGAGGTATTGGGCCAGCACGATGCCGCGCCCGGTCGCCGCTTCCTCCGCTGCCAACAGGGCTCTGATTTCGTTGAACTCCGCGGGCGCCGAGCGCTTCGCGGCGAGTCGGCGGACTTCTGGGCTCGTCGATGCGACGTCGGCGGCATCGGCGGCATTGCCGTCACTGTTGTCGTCGGCCTGCGCCGGCTCGCCGAGCGCGTCGAGCAGGGCGCGTCCTTTCGCCCGCTCCAGCCACAGCCACGCGGCGGCGGCGTCCCCGCGTACGTCCCAGGCCAGCTGGAACGCCTGCTCGTAGAACGTCTGCTTGTCGGCCGCGAAGGACGACCAGACCTGCTGCCGTCGTCCGGCCGCGCCGTGTTCCGAGGAGCGGCGCAGGTAGTCGATCTCCTCCGACGCCGCCTCCAGCAGCTCTGATGCCCGGGCGATACGTTCCTCAGGGCTCGGCGACGCTCCGTCCGGATGCGGCCAGCGCAGGGCCTCGATATCGCACAGCGCGCGATGGAACGTCACCTGCCACACGAAGGGACGCAACCCTGTCTGCCGGTAGAGCGCGAGGGACTCCTCCAGCCGGCCCGCAGCGCGGTCGTACGTTTCGAGGCCGGTCCTTCTCGCCACCGTGATGAGCGTCAGACCCTGGTGGCACAGGATCGCCGCGAGCTGAGGGAGCAGACCGCAGATCCGTGCGACGTGTTCGGCCTCGGTCAGCCAATGGCCGCACTGGTCCCAGTCCGCGGCGAACATCGCCGCCTGACCGCGGAACTGATACAGGTTGACGAGTTCGCTGCGCGCCGCCAGCGTGCGCTGAGCAGACAGGATCGCCTCGGCTTTGTCGAAGTCGCGGAGAACCGTGTCGTCGATGAGCGGCACGGCCCCGGCGGCGTGGCGGGCGACCACGCGGTCCCAGGCGGCTTGCGCCAGATAACGGGCCTGTTCGGCGAAGGTCTCCGCGTCCTCGGCCAGGTCAGCCGCCTGCGCGAGCAACCTCGCGGCACGATCAGGGCCCTGGGTAGTCAGCAATGTGGCCGCCACACTCAGCGCTTCGGTGAGGGCGAACGTCGCGCCGGTCTCGGCAAGCGTCGCCACGACCGTCTCCAGGTGCCCGAGCGCCTCGGCCTTCAGCCCGACCGAGCTCGCCGTCGTCGCGGCCAGGACCAGGCTCGCCAGCGGGAACGCCCCCGCACCGTCGCCACTTCTCCCGCCGCGACTACCGTTCTCCAACAGCGGCCGCGCGATCCCGGCCTCCCCGGCGCGCAGGGCGTCGTGCGCCTCGCCCAGGGCTCGCACCTCGATCCCGAGCGTGACCCCGCTGGCCAGCGCCAGCGTCGTTGCCCGATCCGACGCACGCCGGGCCTCAGCGGGGTCGCCGCGCAGCGTGTGCCACGTGTTCAGCGCGGCCCACACCGGCTGCTCGCCCAGGGGGACGTCGGCCTCGGCGAAGCCCCGCGCCGCCGTCTCGGCGAACGCCAGCCCCTCCTCGGACCCGTAGGTCAGAAGCAGCAGTCCGACTGCCGAGGCGACCTTCGCCTCCCCGAAGGCGTGCCCCGCCGCCGTGAAGTCGGCCTCGGCCCCGTCGAACTCGGCGATCAGCAGCGCGACGTCAGACCCCGAGGGGTCGTCCAGGAAGTCGCGGAACGCGAGCGTGGCCGCCGCGAGCCGAACCTCGGCCGCACCGACGTCCAGACTGTGGGTGCCCGCCAACCTCCCGGCCTCTCGCAACAGATCCAACGCGGCCGCGCGCTCAGCGGCCCGACCGACCGCCCCGACCGTCGCCGCACGGCGCAACGCGTCGGCCGCATCCCGGACCAGACCGGCGGACTCGTAGACCTCGGCGGCGCGCGCCATCCGGCGCATGCTCTCGACCCGCGAGTCAGTACCCTTACCAGCCCGCACCTGCCGCACGGTCCATGCCCGAGCGCTCAGGTCGACCGTCAGCGCCGCCACAGCGCCGTCGGGGCTGGCGGCGTAGTCGGCGCACAGCTGGTCGAACTCATCGAGCCGCGCCATCACATCGGCATCCGGCTCGGCATACAGGGCAAGGAACTCGCCCCACAACCTGAGGCGGCAGCCCGCATCCCCAGCCGAGAGCAGCCCCCACGCCATCTCGTGAGCGTCGCGGGCATAGCCCTGCTCGAACCGGCTCCGCACGCACAACAGATCGACCTCGCCCCGGGCCGCCGAGCCGACCGCGACCTCCCCGGCCTCGCGCGCGAGCTCAGCGTGGCGTCCTTGGTCCAACAGGACCCTGAGACGCTCTACGTCGTTCACTCGCGTCATGCTACTGCCGGTGGCACTTCGGACCGACGCAGTCAGTAGTCTCATATCGGACCGACATGGATGGAGGCGCGCTCACGGATGGCCGAGATTGATCCGCACATCCACGTCGAGCGGAGAGCGCTGAGGGGCGGGCCCGATTTCCGCAACGTGATGTCGTCGGTGGTGGGCCGGGTGCCGGATGCGCCGAGTGTTGTTGCCACCGGTTGTGGGCTGGATGTGCCCTATGCGATGACCTCTTCTCGGCCGGAGAGCGTGACGTGCCTCGCGTGTCGGGAGCACGCATGCGTGGAGTACTCGGCGTTCGCTGAGCAGCTCGAACGCCTCGGTTCGTGGCCCGGCATGAGTGTCACCGACGGCCAGGTGGCCGACGCCGTGGAGCGGCTCCGGGAGCTGGCGAAGAGGTTTTCCGGCAGAACGGGATAGCGGCGCGGGCCGTCACTGGTCTCGCCGGGCCGCGCTGCCTGGGCGCCAGAGGAGTTCCTGCACGCCAGCGCGGTCGCGGGGGTCTGAGTCATGGTGCTGATTTCAAGACCACTGCTTTTCGGCCCGCATGCGTGGCGGTCGGCGAATTCGACGCGTGAACAGGCATAATCTCCGCATCACAAGTAAGTCAAAACTCTGGTTTACCCCGCAGTAGATACCGCCACGATCCTAGGCTCCCCGCTGTGCGGCGTCGGGGCTCCGGCGCCGGGGTCTACAAGGGGGAGACATCCGTGGGGGATGAGCCGAGCGCGTCGATAGCGGGATACCGCGACCTGGTGGAGATCGGGCGTGGCGGGACGAGTGTCGTGTACAGGGCTTGGCAGGCGAGATTCGAGCGTTATGTCGCGGTCAAGGTGTTGTCCGGGGAGTTCGACGAGACCGCCTCGCGGCGCTTCGTCCGGGAGATGCGGCTGACCGGCCGGCTGACCGGGCATCCGCACGTCGTCACGGCGCTTGACGCCGGTACCACGACCGCGGGGCAGCCGTTCATGGCCACCGACTTGTACGAGCAGGGCTCCCTGCAGGACCGCCTGGACGCCTCCGGTCCGCTGCCGGCCGTCGAGGTCGCCGCCATCGGGGCGAAGATCGCCGGGGCGCTGGCCGACGCGCACACCCTGGGCATCGTGCACCGCGACGTGAAGCCCAGCAACATCCTGATATCGCGCTTCGGTGAGCCGGCGTTGGCCGACTTCGGCGTGGCGGTGGCGCCCGGATCCTCGTCCGGGATGACCAGCGGGAACGCCTTCACCCCGGTCCACGTGGCCCCCGAGACGGTGGCCGGAGCCAGGCCGTCCGCGGCGGGCGACGTCTATTCGCTCGGCTCGACGCTGCACCACCTGTTGACCGGCGAGCCGCCGTTCTACCGGGCGGACAGCCCGGAGATCATCGCCTTGCTGTTCCGCATCGTGAACGAGCCGCCGCCGGTGCTGCACTGCCCGGAGCTGCCCGCGCTCGTGACGGTCATCCGGACCGCCATGGCGAAGCATCCGGCGGCCCGGCCCGCCGGTGCCGCACAACTGGCCTGGAGACTCAGGGAGCTGATCCTGCCCGACGGATGGGCGCACGCCGACCCGGTCGCGGCGACTCCGGAGGACGTCGACCTCCCGCCGTGGCTGATCTCGGAACCGCCGGCCCTGCCCTCGGCCCGGGCCCTGCCCTCGGCCCCGGGCGTCACGCTGGCCATCACCGGCGGAGAGCCGCATCCGCCGTTGCGCAAGCCCAGAGGCCGGCGCGCGAATTCGACGCGCCGCCGTACCGCGGCTCTCGCCGCCGCCGGGATCGGGATCGGGATCGCCGGGCTGGCCCTCGCGCTCAGCACGATCTTCCGGCCCTGGTGAGTGGCTCGCATCGAGCTGATGTGTGATTGACCTCACGCTTTGCCCTCTGTCGGTGCCGACTGACAGCGTGTCCGCCATCAGCACGCCGGATGCGGGTGGCGGAACCAAGTGAGGGGTGGGCCCGGTGGCATGGTTGGCCGCGGGACAGGGATATGAGATAGCGCTGGTCCAGGGGCGTGTGGCCGCGCGGGCCACGGCGGGCCGCGGTGCGGGCCGGCAGCTGAAGACGCTGCCGAAGGCGCTCCGGGACGATCCGGAGGTGGACCGGCTGCGGCGCCTGGCCGAATGGCTGGACCGGCACGCGGCGAGTTGCGTGGCGCAGGTCGACGCGTGGATGGTCTCCTCGCTGCCGGTGCCCACCGCGCTGGTGGCGCGGGTGTGGCCGGACGAGGCGTGGCAGACGGCGCTGCGGGACCTGGTCCTCGTCGGCGACGATCCGGACGAGGCGGGCTTCCTGCGCGGCGTCACTGAGGACGGCGGGCTGCGCGTGGTGAATCTGGACGGTGAGACGGTGCGGCTCAGCCCGCGGACCGTCACGCTGCCGCACCCGGTGCTGCTGCCGGACCTGGACGACCTGCGGGAGTTCGCCGCGGAGCTCGGGGTCGAGCAGCGGGTCGAGCAGATCTACCGGGCGACCTGGCGCAAGCCGGAGGACTCCGAACAGGACGACGCGGCCAAGGCCGCGGCGGCGCGCGTCACCGAGTTCGCCGGCGGCCGGTTCCCGTCCCGCTTCATGCTCGCCGCCCGCGCGACGTCGCTGGGCTACCGGGTCAGCGGCGGCTACGCGAACTGCCGGGTGCGCGACGGCGGCCGTACGGTCGAGGCCTCGATGTGGATCGGCGAGCCCTACTGGGACGAGGACAGCGAGACCGGCGCGCTCACCTGGCACGGCGAGGAAGGCAAAGCCCTGAGACAGTCCGAGGTGGGCCCGGTGGCCTGGTCGGAGGGGATGCGGATGGCTGCGGCGCTCTACGCGGGCCGCGTGATCGAGGAGGGCAAGGACGCGTGAGCGGCTCGCAGCACACGAATCGGCACACGAATCAGGACGCGAACACCGAAAGCAGCACCCTGACGCCAGAGGAGGCGGCGGATCTGCTGGCGGGCGGCGCGATCCTCCCGCCCGGCACCGCCGTCGGCTCGGAGCGCGCCGTGTCCCTGACCGCGCGGACCTACCGGCATCCCGGCCTGGACGACCGCGTCGTGGTCCGCCTCACCCCGGGGGTTCTGGGCGCGGCCGAGGACGCCGCGGCCGGATTCCTCGGCCTGATGCCAGACGGCGAGCCCGCCGAGGTGGGCCTCGGCCTGCGGGCCTCGCTCGGCTTCCCCGAATGGGTGCTGGTGCACCACCCGGAGGACGGGCACCAGGCCCTGGCGCTGCTCCCGGAGCTGGAGCGCGCCGGGAAGCAGGCGAAGTCCCGCCCGAAGACGGCGCTTCAGGCCTACCAGGGCATCGCCGACCGGCTCGCCGCCGCGCTGCCGCACTTCCTGCCGACGTACTACGAGCAGGTCGGCCGGGTGTTCCTGGCCGCGGAGAGCGCCACCTTCGCCTCGCAGATGTTCACCAAGGCCCGCCGCGCCGAGTCCACGCACGGCCTGGAGCTGGACGAGGACCGGCTCGACGAGGTCTTCCTGGAGTTCGCGCTGGCCGGCGCGCTGCCGGCGAAGTCGCTGGTCGACTACGGCAAGGCCCTGTCGGCGCGGGTCTCCGCCGACGAGGCGCTGCACCGGTACGCGCGCCTGTGCTCGCGGCGCACCGCCGGCGGGCTGACCCCGTCGGCGCAGCTGGCCACTGAGCTGCGCCGGCTGGCGAAGGCGGCCGGCGCGGACGCGGCAGCCGCCGAGCGCGAGTACCTGGCCGGCCTGCTCACCCTGTCCGCGACGCTGCGCGCGCCGGAGGGCTGGTGGAAGAGCCACCGCGCGGCGATCGTCACGCTGCTGCGCGAGGACGAGCAGATCCGGCGGGCGCTGCTGGCTGTCATGCCCACCGCCGGCGACGCCGGTCTGCCCGGTCTGTGGCTGGCCATCCTCACCGAGAGCGGCGCGATCGAAGGGCTCTACGACGGCGCGCCGGCCGACGCTGTACGTCCCGACGACGGCGCCGCCGGGTGGCTGCGGCGGTTCCTGTCGATGCGGTCCGGATGGCGCGCGCGGGAGCGGATGTCCGAGCTCTACTCCTTGGTCGAACGCTGCCAGGCGCAGCTGCGCGACGAGTTGGAGGCCGGCGGCGGAACGCTGGACGCGCAGGGCGACCTGGACCTGCTGGACCTGCTGCTGGCGCTCAAGATCCCGGTCGCCGACCCCGCTGAGCACCTGTCGCTGCCCCTGGAGGCCTGGGGAGCCGGCGACGGCCAGCGTGACCTGGTCGCGCTCGAAGCCGACGGCCGTTTCGTCGCCGCGTTCGCCCGGGGCACGCAGTCCTTCGGCGCCGACGACTCGACCCGCCGTGCCATCAAGAAGCTGATAGCCGCCCCGGGCGGCCGAGTGCTGCTGACCGACTGGGTCGTGGCGGTCGCCGGTGAGTTCGCGGCCACCGGCCTGCCCGCGCTGCCGGCCGCGATGGGACGGCTGAGCTGGCTGCCCGGCGAGGCGCTGGCGCTGGCGGAGGAGCAGGTGCGGGCCGCGGTGCGGACCGACCTGGCCCCGGTGCTGGTGCGCACGTTGCGCGCCGGGCTCCTGGACGAGCTCTCCTGGCCGGCGTGGGAGCAGGCGACGGCCGAGCTGGCCTCGACCAAGAAAGTCGAGGACCTGGTCGTCGCCGACGCCTGGCCCCACCTGATCGTCGGGGGTCCCACGCAGGTCCGGGTGCTCGGCGCGGACGGCCCGGTCCTGACCCACGACCTGCGCATCCCGGCCAAGGACGCCTACGACAACCCCGGCTACCACTACGTCGACGGCGAACTCCTGGTCCTGTGGTCCTCCCGGGCTCTGGACGGCCGGTTGCGCGGCTACTGGCACCACTCGCCGGACCGGCTGTTCGCCGTCGAGCGCTCCGAACGCGAACGCGAGCGCGACGCCCGCAGCCTGCGGATGTACTACTACGGCCCCGGCCGGCTGCGGCGGAGCCTTCCGCTGCCGGACGGCGGCCGGACCACCGGCAACGCGCCGCTGCGGCCCGGCGACACCGCGGTGCCGACGGACCTGCAGATCATGAGTGACGGCGTGTCGTACTGGGTCTGGACCTGGGACGGCGTGAACCGCGAGACGGTGGCCTGGTACGAGTACGACCCGGCGACCGGCCAGACCGGCCGCACGTCGGCGCCCGCGTTCGTGGCCGACGCGCTGAAGAGCGCCCCGTCCGGCTCGGAACTCGTCGACGGAAGGGTCATCCCCGCGGTCTTCGACCAGGCGGGCCCCACAGCGCGGCCGGTCGACGGGCTCCTCGGGTTCCGCATCATCAAGCTGCCGGACGGCTCCCTGCGCGGCGAGGACCTGGCCGGCGTGACGGTGACCGCCCCGGCCGGGACCTCGGGCATCAGCGGCGCGATCGTGTTCCCCGGCGACGAAGCCGGGCGGGCGCTGGTCGGCACCGGCAGCTACGAGATCAGCATGCTGGACACCGAAGGCGTCCTGGTCGCACAGGCCAAAACCGACGGCAAGCCGGGCACCTATGCCAAGGGCACCGTGCTCCTGCCGCCGGTCTCCTACTGGCGCTACCTGCGCCCGCGCGATGAGCAGGCTTCGCGGGCGCTGCGTGGGATCGACCGGGACACGGCCGCCGCGCTGCTGGCCGCCGGAGCCGACATCGCGGCGCCGACGACGGACCAGGCCAAGGCCGCCCGGCGCGCGCGGATCCGCGAACTGCTCCCGCAGGTGACCGACGAGGCGCTGCTCACGGGCATCGCCGGGATCGTGCGCCACGCGGCGAAGCAGCAGAGCAAACTGGATCGGGCCGCCGAGCGGCTGGAGCAGACGCTGCAGGGCGGACCGGGGGAATCCGAGCTCGACGACGCCGGCCCGAAGGACGACGTCGTCACCGCCGCCCTCGGCGGCCTGGTGAATCAGGGCTATTACTCGCGGTGGCGAACGGCCGATCCGGCCCTGTTCGGCGTGTTGCGGGTGCTGACCAGGGAACTGCGGGACAAGCCGCAGCGGGCCCGGCCGGTGCGGGTCCACGTCGACGGACCGATTCTGCCGACCACCCAGCTGTGGGAAGCAGCAGTCGCCGCCGCGCCCGCCGCCGCCCTGCGGTCCGTCTCGCCTTTCGCAGAGCCCGAACACCGGGACGTACTGCGCAGCCTGCTGACCGAGCTGGAAGCGCTGGGACTGGCCGCACCCGCAGAGCACTCCACGTGGCGGCGGTTCACCGGCAACGTGCTGCGATCGGAGCTGGGGTCCGCCGACCACAGGGACTCCTGGCTCGGCCTGCTGCCCCTGGACGGCGGCGGCTACGCGGCGTTCCTGGACATGGACTGGGACTCCCCGCACTTCGAGTTCAAAGGCCTGATCCACGATCCGGCCGGTCGTTTCGAACTGCCCGGCCCCTACCGGGTGACCTCGCTGACCCCCGTCGGGACCGACTGGCCGACCGGTTGGCTGGGCGCCTTCCTGACCGAGGCGGCGGCCCGCGAGGACGTCGCGCCCTGGTTCGCGACCGCGGCCGAGGAGTTCGCCGCGCTCACCGGTGTCACCCCGACCGTCGCCAAGCTGGTGGTCGCCGGACTGCCGCGGTTCGACCGGCAGGAGCGCGGCTTCCTGCCCCGCGAGGTGTCCACGGCGCTCGGAGTCACCGCCACCGAGGCGGCCGTGGCCCGGGACCGTCTGACGGCGCTGGGCCTTCCCACCGCGATCGAACTCCTCTCGGCGCTGCTTCCGGCGGACCCGGCCGCCCTGTGGACGCAGGGCCCTGATGTCGCGGCCGCGGCTGGGGTGTGGAACCGGTCGGTCGGCAAGCAGGTTCCGGTGCCGGAGGCGCTGACCGCCGAGGCGCGGCGCGCGGTGCGCACCGACTGGGACATCCTGGACGCTCTTCCGGCACTGCTCGACCCGGCCTCCTCCCGCCGGCTGAGCGTCGACCTGACGTGGCGGATCAACGGCGACCGGGCCCGTCCCACCGACGACAAGGCCGTCGGCTTCGACGCGGCGACGCTGGCCGGTGCGGTGTCGCTGGCCGCCTGGCTGGCCCATCGGCTCCCGGTCGGCGACCCGGTGCGCTCGGCGCTGCCAGCCGCGTTCGCGGCGGTGCGCGAGCGCCTGGCGAACCCGGAGCTGATGCTCGACCTGCGCCGGTTCGTCGGCCTGGAGGAGTTCCGCAAGAGCGCCGGCACGCCGACGGAGGTCGGCGAGGGCTTCGAGCGGTACGGCGCGGTCGTCATGGCCACCCACGACGGCCAACCGGCGCCGGCGCTGAAGGTGCCGCTGCTGGACGCGGCAGGCACCGACCCTTATATACCGGCCCTGCGCGGCGAGGCCCAGCTACCGTTCCCGGCCGAGGTCGCGCTGCGGCTGGCCCGCGACCCGCGGTTCGCCGCGCTGCTCGCCGACCCGGGCGACCCGGCCGCCGGGGCCCGGGACGCCGACGGCACCTGGTCCCCGCAGGACCCGACGCGATCGGTGCCGGAACTGGTGACCGAGGCCGCGAAGGAGCTCGGCGCGGGCGAGGACGCCGCTGCGGTGTACCTGATGCTGCTGGCGATGCCGGACCCGACCGACCGGAACACCGCGCGCTGGACCGGATGGAAGCCGGCCCGGCTCAAGGCGGCGCGCGCCGAGCTGGCCCGGACCGACGCCGTCGTGGAGGCCGCACGCACCCGCGCGGGCCGGACGCTGTTCCTGCCCGGTGGGTGGGTGGACATCCGGTCCCCGCACACGCCGATGGAGGCGTGGAAGCTGCCCTTCTTCGAGGGCTTGCTGCACGACCGGGGCGCCGTCCTCGGGGTGCTGGTGCCGACCGAGCCCGCCGCCGACCTGTATCGCAGGGCGTGGCAGCGGATTCAGGACGGCGACGCGCCGCGGTTCGAGGAGTTGAAGACCGCGCGTCGGGGACGGCGCCGGTGAGTTCTTCCCTCGGGTTCGCAGAACTCCTCCGCGGCAGTTTTCTCAATCTCTTGACACCGAATCCACGGACAACGACATCAAGGCAGGATCGTCCATGACCACCACAGCCCAGGCCCCGGACACGCCGACGGCCCAGCTGCTGCCCGCCGAACAGCGCCACGAGGCCGAACTCGCCTTTCTCGCCGCGCACGACACCGGGCCGCGGCCGCCCGGGTGGCGGCTCACGCCGCGGGCCGTCGTCACCTTTCTGTGCGGCAGCGACGGCGAGGCGCTGAAGCTCGCCAAGGCTCAGCCGGACGTGCCGGACAAGCTGGTGATCGTTCGCAAGTTCGTCGGCGAGCGGGCGCTGGTCGAGCGCTGCGTCGTGACCTTGGCCGGGGAGCGCGGGCTGCTGCTGGTCGGCGAGCCCGGCACCGCCAAGTCCATGCTGTCGGAGCTGCTGGCGGCGGCGGTGTGCGGGACGAGCCGGCTGACCGTGCAGGGCACCGCGGGCACGACCGAGGACGCCTTCCGCTACGGCTGGAACTACGCGCTGCTGCTCGCGCAGGGTCCGACGCCGCAGGCCCTGGTCGACTCGCCGGTGCTGGCCGCGATGCGCTCCGGGCGGGTGGCGCGGGTCGAGGAGATCACCCGCTGCCTGCCGGAGGTGCAGGACGCGCTGGTGTCGATCTTGTCCGACCGGCACATGAGCGTCCCGGAGCTGACCGGGACGCCGGAGGGCTCGGTGCCGGCGGTTCCCGGGTTCACCGTGATCGCCACGGCGAACCTGCGCGACCGGGGCGTGTCGGAGATGTCCGCCGCGCTCAAGCGCCGGTTCAACTTCGAGACCATCGACCCGATCTCCGACGCCGACGCCGAGACCGAGCTGGTGCGCCGCCAGGCGCGCGCGTCGGTGCAGCGGGCCGGCGCCGCGTACGCGGTCGACGACGCGGTGCTGGAGGTGCTGGTCACGGCGTTCCGCGACCTGCGGACCGGGCGGTCGTCCGAGGGCTGGGACGTCGAGCGCCCGGGGACGGTGATGTCCACGGCGGAGGCGGTGCAGGTGACAGCCGCGCTGGGCATCGCCTCGGCGTACCTGCCGGGCGGGGACATCCTGGACCTGCTGCCGGGGCACCTGCTCGGGGTGGTGCGCAAGGACGACCCGCAGGACCACGCGCGGCTGCTGGGGTACTGGGACGGCCCCGTCCGCCGGCGGGCCGAGCAGGGGTCGGCGACATGGCGTCGGCTGTGGGATCTGCGGGAGACGCTGCGGTGACGACGACGGTGGCGGAGCCGACAGACAGCGGCTATGCCCTGTCCGGGGCCGATCCGCGCGACGCGGTCGCCGAGCTCGCGCAGAGCTCGGCGCCGTACCTGATCGGGGTGCGGCACCACAGCCCAGCGCTGGCCGCGGTGGTCCCGGCCTTGCTGGACGCGGCGGATGCGGAAGTGGTGTGTGTCGAGCTGCCGACGGACTTCCAGACGTGGCTGCCGCATCTGGCCGACCCCAACACGGTCGCGCCGGTCGCGCTCGCCGGCGCGGGAGCGGACGGGTACCTCGGGTTCTACCCCTTCGCCGACTTCTCTCCCGAGCTCGCCGCGATCAGGTGGGCTCGCGAGCGGGGACGCGAAGTCGTCTGCTGCGACCTGCCCCTGGACGACGTGGGGTGGGCGTCGGGCGGCGAAGCCACGAAGGCGGGCAGCGCTTTCGCCGACGCGTTGCGCGACTCCGGCTCGGGACGCGAGGGCGACGACTACTGGGACCGCGCGGTCGAGGTGCTGGCTCCCGGATGCACTCCGGAGGCGGTCCGGCGCGCGGCGCTCGGAGTCGGCTGGGCACTACGGACGGACAACGGCGACGGGGTGCCGCCGGTCGACCTGGCGCGCGAGGCGCATATGCGGGGCGTGATTTCGCAGGCTGGCGAGGGCGGCCGGCGCGTGGCGGCGGTGGTCGGGGCGTTCCATGCGCCGGCGCTGGTCGGCTCGGCGGGCGACGGTGCGGGTGCCGGCTCGGGCTCGGGCTTGGCGGCTTCGGTTGTGGAAGTGGTAGCGGCAACCTCGGCGGCGGGTTCGGGTTCGGCAGCAGGGGCTTCAGCTTCAGCTTCGCGCTCGGCAGCAGCAGCCGCCGGCGCGACCTCGACCACCTCCCTGGTCCCCTATGCCTTCGACCTGCTCGACTCGCGTTCCGGCTACCCGGCCGGGATCCGTGATCCGCGCTGGCAGCAGGCTGTCTTCACCGCGGGCGGCGACCCCGAGTCGATTCAGCTGGCGGCGGCGCGCGCTATTACCGATGTCTGTCGCGAGCTGCGGGCTGCCGGCCATACCGCCGGGACCGGCGAGGCGTCCGAGGCTCTGCGCCTGGCCGGTGATCTGGCGCGGCTGCGTGCGCTTCCGGCGCCGGGGCGGGGCGAGATTCTCGAAGCCGTGAACATGGTGCTGGGGCAGGGGGAGTTGCTGGGGCGCGGCCGGGCCTTGGCCCGTGCGCTGGACACTGTGCTGGTCGGTACTGTGCGCGGGCGGGTCGCTCCGGGGACGCCGCGTTCCGGCCTCGGCCCGTCGGTCGAGGCCGAGCTGGCCGGGCTGCGGTTGCCGAATCCGGAGGACCCCGCGCCGCGCGAGGTCCGGCTGGATCCGCTGCGCTCCGAGCTCGACGGCCGGCGCGAAGTCCTGCTCCAACGGCTGCTGACGTGCGGTGCCGGCTACGGCGAGCCGGTCGAGGTGATGGGGACCGGCGACGGGACGGCGCTGACCTCCCGGTGGCGGCTCGCGTGGACGCCGGGCGTTCCCGTGCGGCTGGATCTGGCCGGGGTGCGCGGGGTCACCGCGGCGCAGGCTGCGGCCGGGACGCTGCGCGAGCGTTTCCGTCGCCAGGCCGAGGACGGCGGCGCCTCGTGTGCCGACGTCCTGGACGGGCTGCGGGCCGCAGCGGCCTGTGACCTGCCGGAGCTGGTTCGGGCCCGGCTGGAGGACGCCGCCGGAACGCTGCCGGGGCAGGCCGCGCTTCCGGAGCTGCTGGCCGCGCTGGACCTGCTCGAAGCGCTGGTCGAGGGACACCTTCCGGGGGCCGGCGAAGCCGAGCGTCAGCAGGCTGCGACGCTGTCCGGGACGCTGCTCGAAGCCGCCGTCCGCGCGCTGCCGGGATTGGCCGGCAGCGACGACCCGGCCGACGCCGCCGCCCTGGTCGCGCTGGCCGACCGTGCCGCCGAACGGCACCTCGGGCTGCGGCTGGCCGACGCGCTCGACACCCTGGCGCGGTCAGGTTCGCCGCTGATCCAGGGCGCGGTCGCGGCGGTGCGGGTGCTGCTCGGCCTGGACGGTGCCGAAGAGGTCGGCACCCGGGTCGGCGGATGGGTCGACGCCGCCGCGCATCCGGACGGCCGACAGCGCTTGGCACGTCACCTCGCGGGTCTGCTCACCGCGGCCGCACCGCTGCTCCAGGCGGCGCCAAAGGCCCTGGACCCGCTGCTGGACCGGGTCGACACCTTGCCCGACCGCGATTTCCTCGACCGGCTCCCGGCCCTGCGCGGCGGTTTCGACATCCTCTCTCCGGCCGCGCGTGGCAGGGTCCTGACAACCGTCGCCGAGCGCCTCGGCGACCGGCCCGATGTCACCCTGGCCGATGATCCGGCGCTGCTCGCGCTGTGGACCGCCGCCGACGCCGAGGCCTTCGAGGCGGTCCGCGCGCTCGGCGTGGTCCTCCCCGACGCCGCGCAGCACTCGGAATCTGTACCGTCTGTGAAATCTGTACCGTCTGTGAAATCTGTGCCGTCTGTGAAATCTGTGCCGGTGGCGGAATCCGAACCGCGCGCCTCGAACGACAAGCACCGCATTCCTCCCGCCGAACGCTGGCGCCTGCTGCTCGGACGCCGGCCGGACCAGTTGTCCGCGGGGTCGCGCCGCTACGCCCGCGCGCTCGACGAGCTCTACGGGACCGGCCGCGGTGAAGGCTCCCAGGACCTGGAGAGCCGGACCGGCGACGGTTCGGAGGGCGGACTCCAGGCCGCCTTCCCGACCGCCCGCGAGTGGGCCGACGAGCTGAACGCGCTGTTCGGCGCCGACGTCCGCGAGGAAGTCCTCGGCCGGGCCGCCGCGGCGGGACGCACCGACGTGCTCGACCAGCTCGACCCGGAATCCGTCCGTCCGTCCGTCGAGCTGCTGACCAACATCCTGTCGCTGGCCGGCGGACTGCCCGAGCAGAAGCTGGCCAAGCTGCGACCGCTGGTCCAGCGCCTGGTCGCGGAGCTCACGCGGGAGCTGGCCACCCGGCTGCGCCCGACGCTGACCGGTCTGGCCACGCCGCGGCCGACCCGGCGCCCGGGCGGTCCGCTCGACCTGTCCCGCACCGTCCGGGCCAACCTCGGCACGGCGCGGCGGCTGGAGGATGGCAGAACCCTGATCGTCCCCGAGCGGCCGATCTTCGGCACCCGCGCCCGGCGCGCCGCAGATTGGCGGCTGATCCTGGTCGTGGACGTCTCCGGCTCGATGGAGGCCTCGGTGGTGTGGTCGGCGCTGACCGCCGCGGTCCTGAGCGGGGTGCCGGCGCTGTCGACGCACTTCCTGGCGTTCTCGACCGAGGTCGTGGACCTGACCGGCCGCGTCCCCGACCCGCTGGCGCTGCTGCTGGAGGTGTGCGTCGGCGGCGGCACGCACATCGCCGCCGGGCTGCGGCACGCGCGCTCGCTGGTGACGGTGCCGAGCCGGACCATCGTCGCGGTCGTCAGCGACTTCGAAGAGGGGTACCCGGTCGGCGGCCTGCTCGGCGAGGTCCGCTCGCTGGCGGCCTCCGGGGTGCACCTGATCGGCTGCGCGGCGCTCGACGACACCGGGCTGGCCCGGTACTCGGTGCCGATCGCGCAACAGTTGGTCGCCGCCGGGATGCCGGTAGCCGCGCTCAGTCCTCTCGCTCTGGCCCGGTGGGTCGGCGAGCGTGTTCGAGGGGAGGGTCGATGAGTCTGCCACCGGTAGCGCCGGAGGTCACAGCCGCCGCGGTCGAGAGCCTGACCTCGCGGCTGTTGAAGAAGCTCGACGCGGCGGTCGGGCAGTACGGCGCGGCGGAGGCCGTGGCCGACGGGGACGTGGTGCGGGTGCGGTGCGGCGAGGACGCCGTGGTCACTCTCGCTCCGGACGCCTCGGGTGTCGTGGCGCTGGATGAGCAGGCTTCGTGTACGTGTCTGCTGGCGCCGAAGTGTCTGCATCGGGCTGCCGTGCTCACCGCGTGTCCGGTGGCGGATTCGCAGGGTGCGACTGCTCTTCCGGCGGAGGTCGCCGAAACCGCTGAGGGCGCAAAAGCCGCAGAAACCAAAGAAACCGCCGATGCCGCCGAAGCCCCCGAGGGCGCGCAGCCGGCCGGACCCGGTGACGCTCAGCTGGCCGCGGCGGCAGCATTGTGGTCGGCGGCGGCCGCGATCCTGGCCGCCGGGATCCCCGCCGCGGGCGCGGTGCCGCAGGCCGAGCTGCTCCGCGCCGCGCACACCGCGCGCCTGGCGGGTCTGCACCGGCCGGAAGCCGCCGCGCTCCGCGTCGTCCGCAACCTGCGCGCGGCCCGGTCCCAGAGCGACGCGCACCGGCTCGGCGATCTCGTCGCCGACCTGGTTGAACTCCTGCTCACCGCGGGGCTGCTGGCTGCGGCCGACCCGGATCCGGAACTGGTCGGCACGGCACGGCGGGCCTACGAGCCCGGCGGGAGCCTGCGCGTCCACGGCGTATGCCGGGAGCCGGTGCTCAGCGCGACCGGCTACGGCGGCGTCGTGACTCACGTCCTGGCCGAGGACGGGCACTGGTTCACGGTCTCCGACGTGAAGCCCGGCGGCGCGGCGCGGGCCCGGGGAGCGGCCACGGCTCCGGTCGCGATCGGCGCGTCGGCCCTCGACCACGACCAGCTGTCCCGGAGCGGGCTGCTGATCGCCGGGGCCACGGTCTCGGCGGACGGCCGGCTCGGCGCGGGCAAGGGCGTGCGCGCCACACCGCTGACCGGGCAGGGGTGGTCCGGCGGACCGCTGTCGGCGCTGTTCGCCAAGCCGCTCGGCGCGGCGGTGCGGGACCGGCTCACCGGCGTTCTGGGAGCGGGCTCCGACGCCGAGCGGCAGGGCTCTGATTTGCTCGGTTGCGAGGTGGTGGTCGTCGGGGCGTCCGGGGATTGTCTGCTGGTGCGGGAAGCCGACGGAAACGAAGGCCTGCCGGGCCCGCTGATCCGTCTCGTCGCCGCGCACGGACACCCCGACTTCGCGCACACCGAGAACCTCCGAAGGCTTGCCGCGCATCCGGGTCTGCGCATCCGGGTCGTCGGACGCTTGGACCCGGACCGTACGGCGACGCTGCGACCGCTCGCGGTCGGCCCCGTCCCGGACGCCGAGGCGACACTACGGCTGCCGGAGTCCTGGCAGGGGCACGCCGACCTCGGGTACGACCGCTTGCAGGGCGCCCACTTCCCGCCGCCGCCCGGCGCCGGGACTGGACCGGGACTCGGAGCCGGACTCGGACCGGCCGTCTCGGGACCGTCCGACCTGGTCGCGGACTCACCGCTGTGGCGGCTCCGGCACATCGTGGAGCTGGCCGTCTCCGGCGGACGACGCACCGTCGCAGAGTTCGCACGTACGGCGGCGCCGCACATCGCGCACCTGCGCCAGTCTGGCCTGAACGCCGCCGCGGACCGGGTCGCGGCGCTCGCCGCCGAGGCGGACCGCCGGAACCGGGACGTGTTCGGCCGCCTGACCGATCCGGACCCCGGCCGCTACGCGCAGGCCTGGCTGGCTGCCGGGCTGCAGCTGGCGGCCACGGAGCGGGCATTGGTGCGTGCCTCGTGGGAGCACAGCGGCTGAAGACCCTTTGGCGGCGCCGACTTTCGATGGTCGGCGCCGCCACAGCGCTCCGTCACGCCGCCGTGCTGGCATGTTCACCCAGGTGTCAGGACGTCTCGTCCGGAGGGAGCCGGACCTCGCCGACGCGCCGCGCGGATGTCGTCGTCCGCGGGTGGATGGTCCGGCTCGCCTTCTCCAAACCCTCCTCCAGCGTGCGACCGCGCAGGGCGTCGAGCACCACCCCCAGCGGGGTGGCGGCCGCGGCCAGCGCGGGAGTCGCGGTCCGTGACGCCCGACGTACCAGCTCTTGCGCGGCGTCGACGAGGTCCGCGCCGATCAGCTCGCCGGAGTCCGAAGCCGCCCGGGCCTTCTCCAGCAGGCTCCAGCTCTCCCGGGCCAACCCGGGATCCATATCGAGCAGCCCGGCGAGCTCGGCGGCATGCCGCTCCAGCATCTCCGCCAGCCACTGGCCGCTGCGGGCCCGGGCCACCTTGGTGTCGCGCAGGTGCCGCATGTGCTTGGTCGTGGCGGGAGCCTCCGCCCCGAGCCGGGTGCGGGCCAGGTGGTTGACGGCGCAGTCGACCGGCTGGCCGAGGGTCTGCGTGACGGTCGACCCGGAGGCCGGGCTCACATCGCTGTAGACGGCGTTCGACGTCTCCGCGGTCCCGCCGCCCCATTCGCCGCACGCGGCGCCCGGGCCGCCGTTCTGGACGAACAGCGTGCCGGGTGAGACCGAGTAGTAGATGATCCCGCGGCTGGCCGTCAGGCCGCTGGTGAACGTGCAGTTCGACCCGCCGCCCGGACCGACCAGGTCCAGCTCGAACGCGACGATCGGGTACTGCGCGCGCTCCGGGAAGGAGAAGGTGGTGCTGGAGACGTTGTCGTCGGGGTCGGTGTAGCTGAACGTCGCGCCGGTCACGTTGGCGTGGCCGTCGGTGGTCAGCGAGATCTGGAGCGTGGACTCGCGGGGGATCTTGTTGCCGGGCGCGGAGCCGAACGACGTCAGGTAGTAGTCGTTCGGCAGCGCCGGCAGCCAGGGAGTGGTGCCCGGGTCCGGGATGTAGTTCGGCGGCCAGGTCGATCCCGCGGCCCAGTACTGGATCTCGTACCAGAGCTTGTTGTTCAGCACATAGATGATGTATTGGAAGATCTCCAGCGTCTGGCCCTGGCTCAGCCGGCCCGCCGGGGGATAGGCGTTGAACTGGAGCGAGAAGCCGCTGCCGTCGGTGGTTTCGAGGTCTTCGGTCACCTCCAGCAGCACCGAGGCGTTCAGGAGCGGTTCGCACTCGGCGTACAGGACGGCGTTGTTGTTGCTTTGGTAGGTCATGGTGGTGACCCCCTTCGGCCGCGTTCGCGGGAAGAACCGGACTCCTCCATTTAAGGAAGACCGATGGTCCCCTCGCGTCCTGCTTCGGGTTTTCCCCGGCGGGGCTGTGACTAAGTGTTTCGCCTGTTCAGGGCCTACTCGGTGACGGCCCGCGCCCGCGATGCGTCCGCATCCGGCGCGGTGTTTCTTCGGCATGCCTTGACAGGGTTCGAACACGCTTCTATTTTCCGAGAAATCGGACGCGCCCCGCCACGTATGCACCTGCCCGTGCCGTACCGCCTGCCATACCGCCTGGCTCCGTGCCCGGCTCCCACCTGCCTTCACGGCGGTTCGCCCTGAACCGGGCGGCCGCCCATCGCCACGTGAAAGGACCACTATGGCAATACCCGGATACCGGGTCGGCCTGGCCTGTCTGGCCGCCGCCGGCTCGGTGGTGCTCGCCGCCGCCCTGGCCGATCCCGCTTCGGCCGCCAGCGCGTCGCCTGCCGCGTCCCCCGCGAGCTTCCCGCACTACGACCACGCCCGGCACTCGGACCAGATCTGGGGCGGCTACGCGGACACCGGCGCGCGCTTCACCTCGATCAGCGGGTCGTGGACGGTGCCCGCGCTCAACTGCTCGTCGGTGCCGAACAGCTCGGTCTCGCCGTGGATCGGCATCGACGGCTTCACCTCCGACACGGTCGAGCAGATCGGCTTCGACCAGGACTGCGAGAACGGGGTGGCCGCCTACTACCCGTGGGTGGAGATGTATCCGGCGGACTCCATCTACTTCACCGAGACCGTCAGGGCCGGCGACCACATCACCGCCTCGGTGTCGGTGAGCGGCAGCTCGTGGACCCTGACCGAGAAGGACACGACCCGGGGCTGGTCGAAGACGTTCCACGAGACCGGCAGCGACCAGCTCTCCTCGGCCGAGGCGATCGTGGAGGACCTGGGCAACGGCATCCAGCCGGTCGCGCCCTTCGGATCGGTGACCTTCACCAGCCTCACCGCCAACGGCAAGCCCTTGGCGAGCGCCGGCACCGTCAACTCGACCGACATCGAGCGCGGCAACACTCCGCTGACGAAGAACTCGTCGCTGTCCGGCGGCACGTTCAAGCTGAGCTGGCTGCATTCCTGATCCGCCACGGCCGCTGACGCGGCGACGCGGAGGACGGGGTCCGGCCGCCGGGCCCTGTCCTCCGCGCGAATCGTCCTGTCACGGATTGAGATACGGGTCCTGCGCCATGCGCTGGTACGCCGCGAGCGACTCCGGCGAGGAGTTGATCTGCCAGTGCCTCTCCTTGTCGACGTCGAACCAGACGAAGGCCTTGATCTGCGGGTAGTTGTTCTTCAGCGTCGGGACTATGTCGTCGATCCACTGTGCCTTGCTGCCGCCGACCTCGTCGGAGGCCATCTCTCCGATGATGATGGGCTTGCCCTTCGCGGCGAGTTGAGGGTAGATGCCGGCGAACACGTCGTTGAAGCTCTGCCACGTGAAGCCTGCCGCGGAGGTGCCCCAGTTGTACCCGTCGACGCCGGTCCAGTCGACGTAGTCGTCGCCGGGGTAGTAGTCCATCGCCGGTGGGGCGCCGGAGCTGTCGGTGACGTTGGGGCACCAGGCCCAGACGACGTTCGTGGCGCCGGCCGCGGTGAAGATGTCGTGGATGTGGCGCCACGCGGCGATGTACTTCGCCGGGTCGTGGCCGCCCCAGCCCTCGTCCTCGTTCATCTCGGCGGCGAAGTCGAGGAAGAACTTCTTGCCGGACTGGGCCGCGGCGGTGGCGCGGGCCTGGATGGTGGCGTCCAGGCCGCCGCTGACGATGTCGTTGAAGTCGACGCCGAACGGCTCCCAGTTGACCAGCGGGATCCGTCCGTCGGCGAAGTCGGCGGTGGTGGCCGGTGCCGCCATCCAATCGTCGGCCCAGTTGTAGTAAGTGAGGTGGACCGCCGGCTTGCGGCCGATGCGCGCATCGGTGTCGGCGATGGTGCCCGCGCCGTAGTAGTGGCCGAGAAGCGCTCCTTGGTCGGGGACGAGGATGTCTCTCGCGTCAGACGGCGTGATTCCGGCGGAGGCCGCGATGCTGGCCGCGGGGATCGCTGCGGCGGTGAGGATCAGCGCTGCCGCGATGCCGTACCTCTTGCGGAGGCGACGTCTGGACTGCTTCTCATCGGGGGCGTTCTCGGTGTTCTCGGTGTTCTCGGAGGAGGCGGCGCGCCGGCGCCTGAGGTATCTGGTCACGTCGGCAGTCTGTCGAGTGGATCATGACGGGATGATGAGACGGCTCAGGGCCGGTGTTCTGGAAGTCTGAGCCTGACCAGGGCCCCTCCTCCGGGGGCGGTGGTGGCGTCGGCCGTCCCGCTGTGCAGCTCCGCGACCCAGCGGACGATCGCCAGGCCGACACCGAGGCCAGGGCCTTTTCCTTCGCGACGGCAGGTGACTCGGCTGTCGAAGATCCGCTCCCGTTCCGCCGGGGCGATTCCCGGCCCGTGGTCCCGGACCGCCACCGTCCCCGCTGCCACATCCACCTCGACCGGCGGTGTCGACGGCGTTGCTCCGTGGTGTAGGGCATTCTCCACAAGGTTGCGGACCGCCTGCGCGAGGAGGTCGGGATCGCCACGCACGACGGTTGGCGTCGTGCGGACGACGACCTGCCCGGCGAGGAGCGGGAGCTCGTCGACCGCCTGCTCGACGAGCTGGTCCAGCCGGAGCGGCGTGAGCACGACCTGGCCGGTTCCGCTCTGAACGCGGGCCCGCGTGAGGAGCCCGGACACCAGCCGCCCCATATGGTCGACGAGCCGGACCGCCTCGATCATCGCGGCCGGCGCGCGGGACGGCGAGGCACGGCCGTCTTCCATCATCAGGCGGACGGTCGCCAGCGGCGTGCGCAGTTCGTGGGCCGCCTCGGCCAGGAACTGCTCCTGCCGGCCCAGCTCCCGCAGCGTCGGTCGCATGCTGCGTCCGGACAGCAGGTGTCCGACGGCGGCCGAGGCGAGCACCAGCCCGGTGCAGCCGGCGACGAGCCATTGGACAAGCGTGTCGTGGCTCTTCTTCTCCGGTGCGAGGTCGGCCGCGGTGAGCACGACGGCACCGATGTCATCGGCGTCCCACACCGGCGCGGCGGCCCAGCGCGTTCGCCTGCCGTCAGCACCTGCCATCGTCGTCAAGAACGTGTCCTGTTCTCGCACGGTCGAGGTCCACAGCAGATCGAGGCCTGCCGGCGATAGCAGCGCGGCGTTGGCAGGCCGCACCCAGCGGACCTGGACGGGCCCGCTGCCAGGACGCTGAAGCACGGCGGTGACCGCGGACGCACCAGCCAACTCGTCCTCGGACAACGGATCGAGATGGAGTACGCCCTGGTCCATCCAGACTGCCCGGGACAGCGCTTCGGCATGACCCGCCACCTGTGCGTCGACGCTGTGCGCCCGGGACCGGGCGTCGATGGTGGCGGCGATGAACGCCAGCGTGATCAGACACACGGCGCTGCTGGCCGCATACAGCACAGTCATCGACCTGCGCAGGCGCCGCAGCCTGGCGACGGCGGGGCCGTCCACGGTCATGCCGGCTCGCGGATGAGGTAGCCGGCGCCCCGCAGAGTCTCGATGAGATCCGGCGCCCCGAGTTTGCGACGCAGCCGGCCGATCACCGTGTCGACGACGTTCGACATCGGGTCGCTCATCTCGTCCCAGCAGCTCTCGATCAGCTCGCTGCGCGTGACCACGTGCCCGGCCCGGAGCATCAGGGTCTCAAGCACGGCGAACTCCTTCGCGGTGAGAATGAGCAGTACGCCGGCTCGCCGAACCTGCCTGCGGGGCAGGTCCATGGTCAGATCGCCGACCGCGACTTCTGGCAGAGACTGAGGCTGACCGCGTCGGCACCGGGCCCGTACCCGCGCGGTCAGCTCAGCCATGGCGAACGGTTTGACGAGGTAGTCGTCGGCTCCGTTTTCGAAGCCTGACACCCGGTCCTCGACAGTGCTGAAGGAGGTGAGCATCAGCACGGGGACCGTGTGTCCTGACCGGCGCCACCTTTTGAGCAGCTCCAAGGCGTCGCCGTCGGGGAGGCCGCGATCGGCGACCACGCAGTCGTAGGTGTTCACGGACGCTTTGAAGTCGGCCTCCGTGAGTCGTTCCGCGAGATCGACCGCGAAGCCGGCCGAGCGCAGACCGTCGACGATCAGCGGCCCGAGTCCGGGATCGTCCTCCACCACGAGCACCCGCACGGCGGCTCCAGCCCTCGCGACCGGAAAGGCGCTACGGCTGGATCTGGTCGGACAGCGCGAGGTCCCAGACCGCCAGGCCGTGGATCTGCTCGTTCGCGGCCATCGTGCGGCGCAGCGCGAAGGACCGGGCGTCGGACCACCACAGGACCGTGCCGTCGGAGAGCGTCGCGGTCCACTCCCCGGAGGCGTCGTCGAACTGGGCGGTGGCGCCGTCGGCGGCGACGAGGTCGCGCGCGCCCTGGTCGCTGACCTGGGTCGCGGCGCCGCCGGGCGGCCAGGAGTAGCCGTAGCCCGCGACGCCCAGGTCCACCTTGGCCGCCGGGACCTGGCTGACCAGCGCGTCCAGGCCCTGCTGCTGCCAGGACAGGGCGCCGACCGGGCCCGGGTCCGAGGCCTGGGTGTGCTGGTCGTAGGCCATCAGCACCAGGTGGTCGACGACCTGGCCGAGGGCCGGCAGGTCGTATCCGAGGGCTGCGTATTCGTCCGCGCTCTGGCCGTTCATCAGGTCCAGGCTGACGGTCTTGCCGGCCGGCAGCGCCTGCTTCAGCGCGGTCATGAACGCCGTGAGGCCCGCGGTGTCCCGGGCCTGCAACGACTCCAGGTCGATGGTGACGCCGTCCCAGCCCTGGGAGCTGACCGCGCTGCTGAGGGCGCCGACCACGTTGTCGATGTTGGCCTGGCTGCTCAGCAGGTTGTAGGCGGCCTGCTCGTCGAAGTCTCCGATGCTCTGGCTGAAGTTCCCGGCCAGGAACTCGGCCGGGAGGCCGTCGGCGTGCGCGGCGGCCAGCTGGTTCTGTGCGGCGCCGCTGGGTTGTCCGACGCTTGTCCCGTCGGCGGTGATGTTGACGCCGTCGGCGCCGACCGAGCCGAGGGCACCGGCGCTGGCATCGATGAGCGAGGTGGCGTCGCCCTCCTCCTGGTAGCCGACCACCGGCAGGCCGGTGGTGGCGGAGGCGGTGCCGGTGGGGAGGGTCATCGCGGCGATCGCGAGGGCGGAGACCGCAGAGACCGCAAGCGTGCGACGGGTTTTCCGGTGGTTCGTCATGTTCTCTCTTTCGTGCTGGTGGGGTGCTCCGGGTGGGGTTCCGGGTGGGACTAGCTGAACCAGGGGTTGCCGCCGCCGAGGGACCACACCGAGACCTTGGTGACGCCCAGGTCGGTGAGGACTTTCAGCTTGGCGGTCAGGGAGGCGCTGTCGACGTAGTCGTAGAGGACCCCGCCGGAGGTCCAGCGGATCTCTCCCGAGGAGGGGTCGCGGCGGGCTGCGGTGACGGCCGGGTCGGAGGAGAAACCGGGGCTGCTCTTCATATCGCTGAACTGGATGTTGCCGGTGACCGCGTTCAGGTCGCAGGGGTCTGGGGCGTGGTAGCCGTAGGACGGGAGCCCGATGACCAGCCGGGAGTGGTCCGGGACCTTGCTCTGGGCGTAGGTGGTGACCTGCTTGAGCCAGGCGTACGGGGTGATCGCCAGGCAGCGGGCGCCGGGCTGGGTGTCGAACTCCTCGTCATAGGCCATGATCACGAGTTCGTCGACGCCGGTCGCCGAGACCTGCGCGTAGTCGTAGAACGTGGCGTCGGCGGTCATCGCCGGGGCGTCGACCTGCAGACGCTTGCCGTGGGCGTGCAACGAGGTCGCGAGCTGGGTCAGGAACTTCTTGTAGTTCGTGAAGTCCGCCGGGGACCAGGACCAGTAGTCCTCCAGGTCCACGTCGACGCCGGACAGGCCGTTGCCGACGATCAGCGAAGTGAGCTGCGAGACGGCCTTGGACCGGTTGCCGGAGCTGCTGACCAGCGCGTGGACGTCGGCGGTCGTCATCCCCGAGATGGTCGGGTACTGATACGCCGAGTGCGCCTTCACGCTGGCGACGTTCGCCGTGCTGTAGGCGTTGCACAGTCCTGAGGCTGTGGTCTCCAGCTTGACCGAGCCGTTCGACTGCACCGACCAGTACTCGGGCTTGAGCGCGCCGTTCAGGACGCGGTTGTCGGCGTACTCCTGCGGCGCGGAGCAGGTGGAGTCGCCGGGGGAGCCGGGATACAGCCAGGTCTGCAACTGCACGCCGGCGCTCGGCGCGGCGGGCTTCGGCTTGGGGACGGCCGCCATGGCGGGCACGGTCGTCGCGACGATTCCCGCCGCCGCGCAGGCGGTCAGGATGCTGAGCGGTCTTGTTCGGCGAAGCATGTGTCCTCCGGAAAGCGTGACTGATCACCACGCGGACCGGGTGGTCCGCGCGGGGCGTGGCGATGGTTCCGGTGGTGCCTGTTGTGCCTGCGGGTGCGCGGACCGCCGCGCCGACTGCTCAGCCGGACCAGTAGGAGTCCAGGACCAGCGTGTCGGCGCCGGGGACGGCCGAGGCCGTCGACCAGGAGCCGCCCAGCACCCGGCCGCCGCTGCCGTCGTCGTCGGCGGCCAGCGACAGCTGCGTCACGATGCGGTAGCGGTCACCGCGGTACACCGAGTGCGTGAACTCCACGACCCGGCCCTCGGTGTCGGCGGTCGCCCGCTCGAACAGCAGCGCCGGGGTGTGGACCGGCACTCCCAGCAGTTCGGCTTCGGCGGTGTCGACGACGGTGGGTTCGATGATCTGCGTGGCGGTGGCCAGCCCGATCCCGTACCGCTGTCCCAGGATCTGGTAGAACGAGCCGGTCTCAAGGTCCTGAGGAGTCAGTCCGGGCACGAGCGCAGCCGGCACGTGCAGGGTGTCGACCGACATCGGGTCCCCGTCGGCCAGCCGCAGCCTGGTGATGCGCAGGACCGGTTCGGCCGGCGAGACGTTCAGCCGCCGGCTGATCCGGGCCCCGGCCGCGACGGCCTGGAAGTCCACCATCCGGCTGGTCCAGACCCCGTCCACGCCGCCGACGGCCAGCGGCCGGCCGGGCGCGGTGGCCGGGGCGCCGAGGCGCTGGGCCACCTTGGCCTTGGCCACGAAGACCCCGCGGCCGTGCTCCCTGACCAGCAGGCCGTCGCGGACCAGGTCGTCGACGACCGAGCGCAGCGTCGGGCGGGACACCGAGAGCTCGTCGCTCAGTTGGCGCTCGCCGGGGATCGCCCGGCCCGGGCCGTACTCGTCGACCAGGTCCAGCAGGTGTCCGCGGATGCGCTCGCGTTTCTGCCAGCGGCTCTCGCCCACGTTCATCGGCGCTCGGCTCCCCTTCTGTCCGTCGTGATCCGGAACCCTTGACGTCGACCAAATAATGACCCACGATAAGCCCACTGGTCAATGGTTGGTAAGTTTTCGGCCCTGGATGTGGCCGCTGCCCACCGTGGATGACCTGAATCCATACCACTTCTGTTCCACCCATCCCTGGGTCGGAGGCCCCCATGTTTCTGTACCGCCGCACACCCGCAGGCTCGCCGAGCACCCGGAACAGTACCCGGGCCCGCCTGGCCGCCGCCGCCGTCGTCCCGGCCCTCGCCCTGGCACTGACCGGGACGACGGCCGCCTGTTCGGCCGGCGGCGGCTCCACCGCCAAGGCGAACACCGGCGCCGAGGACACCACGCCGGTGACCATCACCTTCTGGCACGGTCTGAGCTCGCCGCACGAGGTCGCCTCCATCGACGCGGTCCTGGCCAAGTTCCACCAGAAGTACCCGTACATCACCGTGCAGGCGGTCAAGGCCCAGGACGATGACAAGATCAACCAGGCGATCCGCGGCGGCACCGCGCCGGACGTGGCCTCGTCGTTCAACGCGAACAACGTCGGCGGGTGGTGTGCCAGTGGCGCCTTCCAGGACCTCGGTCCGGACATCGCCGCCGACCACGTCGACATGACGCAGATCCCGCAGGCCGTCCAGGCCTACACCGCGTACGCCGGCAAACGCTGCACGATGCCGTGGCTGGCCGACACCTTCGGGCTCTACTACAACAAGAAGCTGTTCGCCGCCGCCGGGATCACCGCACCGCCCAAGACGATGACCGAACTGGCCGACGACGCCAAGAAGCTGACCGTGCGCAACCCGGACGGCTCGATCAAGACCGCGGGCTTCATGCCGTATTTCGGGGCCTACGAGATGCTCACCGAGCACCTGCTCCCCAGCTGGGGCGGCAGCTGGCTGAAGGCCGACGGCACCTCGAACACCTCCTCCGACCCGGCCTTCGCCTCCGCGCTGACCTGGCAGAAGAACCTGGTCGACTGGTTCGGCGCGGACAAGCTGGCCAAGTTCAAGGCCGGCATGGGCGACGAGTTCTCGGCGCAGAACGCCTTCGAGACCGGTTCGCTGGCGATGATGGTGGACGGCGAGTGGCGCACCGCGTTCATCAAGAACGACAAGTCCGACGTCGACTACGGCACGGCGCCGATGCCGGTCGCGGACGACAAGCCCGACCTGTACGGATCCGGATTCGTCGGCGGCAACGTCATCGGGATCCCGCGCGGCGCCAAGCATCCGGCCGCCGCCTGGAAGCTGGTGAAGTTCCTGACCACCGATCCCGACGCGGTGGCCTCGTTCGCCGACGCCATCGGCAACGTCCCGACGACGCTGGCCGCGCTCGACTCCCCGGACTTCACGCTGGCCAAGGACCCGAACTTCGCGACGTTCCTACAGGTCTTCAAGAACCCGAAGACCTCGACCACGCCGGCCAGCCCGAACGGTGGCGCGTACCTGACCAACTTCGGCCCGTTCGCCGACAAGTGGCAGAACGGCAAGGTCCCCGATCTGTTGGCCGGGCTCGCCGACATCGACAAGCAGAACGACGCCGCGCTCAAGCTCAGCCAGTGAGAACCGGAGACCGGCCCCCATCATGAGCACACCGATACTGTCCGCCCGGACGTTCCGACGGCGGCCCGCCCCGTCCTTCCCCGTCCCGCCGGCCCTGCGCGCCCAGCATCGGCGCCGGCGGATCCGGGTCCTGCTGTTCCTGTCCCCGTGGATCGTCGGCTTCGGGGTCTTCCTGGCCTACCCGCTGGTCATGACCTTCTGGCTGTCGTTCACGAACTCCGACATGATCTCCACCCCGCACTTCGTGGGCTTGCGCAACTACCGCTACCTGCTCCACGACGACCCGCTGATCTGGCAGGCGGTCCGCAACACCGGCTGGCTGATGGCGGTCATGGTCCCGACGCAGGTCTTGTTCGCGCTCGGCGTGGCCATGGTGACCGCCCGGCTCAAGGCCGGCGCGGGCGTCTTCCGGACCGTGTTCTACCTGCCGGCTCTCGCGCCGCCGGTCGCCGCGACCGTCGCCTTCGTGTGCCTGTTCAACCCCTCCACCGGGCCGGTGAACAGGGCCCTGGGTCTGCTCGGCGTGCACGGGCCGCTGTGGTTCGACTCGCCGACCTGGTCCAAGCCCGCCCTGACGTTGCTCACGTTGTGGGGGAGCGGGACGATGATGGTCATCTTCCTGGCCGCGCTGCTCGACGTGCCCGCCGAGCTCTACGAGGCCGCGCACCTCGACGGCGCCGGGCCGCTGAAACGGTTCCGCTTCGTGACGCTGCCGTCGATCTCGCCGGTGCTGCTGTTCGCGACCGTGACCGCGGTCATCGCCACCTTGCAGTACTTCACCCAGGCGATGGTGGCCTCGCAGACCGCCAACGGGAACATCCAGGCCTCGCCGGGGTTCCCCGGCGGATCGACGCTCACCTTCTCCCAGCAGATCTACGTCGCCGGGTTCAACCAGTTCCACATGGGCTACGCCTGCGCCCTGGCCGTCGTGATGTTCGCGGTGGCGATGGCGTTCACCGTGGTCCTGCTGCGCCGGGGTTCCGGCTTCGACATCGAGGAGGCAGCGAAGTGACCACCCTGGCGCCCACAGCGCGCGACAGGTCCGCCCGGGCAGCGACGTCGCCCCATCGCGCCGCGCGCGGCCGGTCCCGGCGCCGTCGCGTCCTGATCTGGATCGCCGAACACGCCATCGCGGTCGGGCTGGCCGTCGCCTTCCTCGGACCCGTCGTCTTCATCCTGCTCACCTCGGTGATGACCGACCAGCAGTCCCTGACCTCCGACCTGTGGCCGAGGCACTGGCAGTGGTCCAACTACACCAAGGTGTTCTCCCAGGCCCCGACCGCCACCTGGCTCACCAACACCGTCGTCTACGCCGGACTGGTGACCGCCTGCACGCTGGTCTCCAGCATCCCCGTCGCCTACGCGCTCGCGCGGTTCCGCTTCCGGGCCCGCAACGGCGTCTTCCTCGCCGTGATCACGATGATGATGCTGCCGCCGCAGGTGCTGGTCGTCCCGATGTACATCATGTGGGCCCGCCTGCACCTGACCGGCACGATCTGGCCGCTGGTCATCCCCTGTGCGTTCGGGGACGCGTTCTCCATCTTCCTGCTGCGGCAGTTCCTGCTGACGATCCCGGAGGACTACCTGAACGCGGCACGCGTCGACGGATGCAGCGAAGTGCGCGTCCTGCTGCGCGTGGTCCTGCCGATGATGCGTCCCGCGGTCGTCGCGGTCGGCCTGTTCGCGTTCTTCAACGCCTGGAACGACTACTACGGACCGCTCATCTACACCGGCGAGAACCCGGACCACTGGACGCTCGCGGTCGGGCTGGCCGGTTTCAAGACCGCGCACGCCGTCCAGTGGAACCTCACCATGGCCGCGACCGTCATCGCCATGGCGCCGGTGATCATCGTGTTCTTCTTCGCCCAGAAAGCCTTCATCGAAGGCGTCACACTGACAGGAGTCAAGGGTTGAAAATCGTCGTCGTCGGTGGCGGATCCACCTACACCCCCGAACTCGTCGACGGGTTCGCCCGGCTGCGCGACACCCTGGCCGTGGACGAACTGGTTCTCATCGATCCCGACGCCGAACGCCTCGGCCTGGTCGCCGGGGTCTCGGCGCGGATCCTGGCCAAGCAGGGGCATCCCGGCCGGCTGGTCACCGGGACCGATCTGGACGAGCACCTGGACGGCGCGGCCGCGGTGCTGCTCCAGCTGCGCGTCGGCGGTCAGGCCGCCCGGCACACCGACGAGACGGTGCCGCTGATGTGCGGGTGCGTCGGGCAGGAGACCACCGGTGCCGGGGGGCTGGCCAAGGCGCTGCGCACCGTGCCGGTGGTCCTCGACATCGCCGACCGGATCCGGAAGCGCGCCCCCGAGGCCTGGATCGTGGACTTCACCAACCCGGTCGGCATCGTGACCCGGGCGCTGCTGGACGCCGGACACAAGGCGGTCGGGCTGTGCAATGTCGCCAAGGGCTTCCAGCACCTGTTCGGCGAGTACTTCGACGTCGATCCCGAACAGGTCCAGCTCGACCACGTCGGACTCAACCACCTGACGTGGGAGCGCGGCGTGCGGATCAACGGTGTGGACGTACTGCCGCAGATCTTCGCCGAGCACAGCGAGGCGCTGGCCGCGCGCGTGCAGATCCCGGTCGAGGTGATGCGGCGGCACGGTGTGATTCCGTCGTACTACCTGCGGTTCTTCTACGCGCACGACGCCGTGGTCGCCGAGCAGCTGGCCCAGCAGTCGCGGGCCGAGCAGGTGGCTGAGTTGGAGCGGGAGTTGTTGGCGATGTACGCGGATCCGGGGCTGGATGTGAAGCCGCCGCTGTTGGCGAAGCGTGGCGGCGCCTACTATTCCGAGGCCGCGATTGCGCTGGTCGCCGGGCTTCTTGGCGAAGGTGAGGGCGGCGGCGACGGCGGCACCGTCCAGGTCGCCAACGTGCGCAACGGCGATACCCTGCCGTTCCTGTCTGCCGATGCGGTCATCGAGGTGCCCTGCCGCGTCGACGCCACTGGCGTGCACCCGCTGCCTGCGGCACCGGTCGCGCCGCTACAGGCGGGACTGATTGCTCACGTCGCGGCGTATGAAGAGCTCGCGCTTCAGGCTGCCATACACGGCGGCGCCGGTCGGGTCGAGGACGCCCTGATCGCGCATCCGTTGATCGGGCAGACCGAGCCGGCGCAGAAGCTGGCCGCCGAGCTCATCGCGGTGAACCGGCGGTATCTGCCCTGGGCCGCGTCGTGAACGAGCTCTTTCTCGCCGTGGACGGCGGCAACAGCAAGACCGACGTCGTCCTCGGCGACCTCGCGGGAACGATCCACGCCCGGGCCCGCAGCGGTCCCTTCCGGCCCCAGGTCACTGGAGTCCGAGCGGCGCTCGACGCTCTCGAAACGGTGGTCGCGCAGGTGACGGCGGCGGCCGGGCAAGTCGGTCAAGTCGGTCAAGCCGGGCGCATCGACGCGCTGTCCGCGTTCGTGGCCGGCGCAGATCTTCCCCAGGAGGAGGAGGCGCTTCAGGCGGCTTTCGTCGAGCGGGGCTGGGCCCGGCGCGTCCACGTCGCCAACGACACCTTCGCCCTGCTGCACGCTGGGTCGCCGAACGGTACCGGCGTCGCAGTGGTCTGCGGTACCGGGATCAACTGCGTCGGCATCGGGCCCGACGGTTCGGTGGCGCGGTTCCCGGCGCTCGGCGCGCTGTCCGGGGACTGGGGCGGCGGCCAGGACATCGGCACCGAGATGCTGTGGCACGCGGTACGCGGCGAAGACGGCCGCGGCCCACGGACGGCCCTGACCGCGGCGGTCGCCGGCCACTTCGGGCTGCGGACGGCACTGGACGTGACCTTGGCGATCCACACCGGGGAACTCGCCGAGGGCGAACTGCGGACGCTGACCCCGGCGCTGTTCGCGCTGACCGGCGATCCGGTCGCGCGATCCGTTGTGGACCGCCAGGCCGGCGAGGTCTGCGCCCTGGGACTGGCCGCGCTGCGCCGGCTGGGTCTGGAGCAGACACCGACACCGGTCATTCTCGGCGGCGGCGTCCTCGGCGCCGCAGATCCCTACCTCCTGGGACGGATCAGCGAGGGGTTCGCGCAGCGGTCGAAAGCCGAGTTGCGGGTCGTGACCGAGCCGCCGGTGGCCGGTGCCGCCTTGCACGCGCTCGGGACCGAAGCCGGCACTGTGATACGCGAGCGATTGCTGGACCAGCTTCGGGCTGTTCGGATGGGGTGAAACGCGTCGCCTCCGGCCGGTGGAGACATCGGCCGGAGGCGGCTTCGGGTTATGCGGGTTTCAGGGCCCAGTCCAGCGCTGCCTCGATGTGGAGCAGGGTCGTGTCATACACCGGCAGTGGACTGGTTTCCTGGTCGAGGAGCAGTCCGATTTCGGTGCAGCCGAGGATGACGGCTTGCGCGCCGTTCTGTTTCAGCGACTCGACCACCTCGATGTAGGCCTGTCGTGAGTGGTCGAGGACTTTGCCCAGGCACAGCTCGTCATAGATGACGTTGTGTACGAGGGTGCGGCCGGGCTCATCGGGCGTGACCACGGTCAGGCCCCGACGTTCCAGGATCGAGCGGTAGAAGTCCTGCTCCATGGTGTAGCGGGTGCCCAACAGCCCGACCGTGCGGACGTCGTCCGCCAGCAACGCGTCGGCGGTGCCCTCGGCGATGTGCAGGATCGGGATGGTGACCGCCGCGCTGATGTCGTCGATGACGCGATGCATGGTGTTGGTGCACAGCACCAGGCACTCGGCCCCGCCGGCTTCCAAGCGCCGAGCCCAGGATGCGAGGTAGGCGCCTGCTTCGTCCCAGGCCCCGCGCTCCTGCATCCGCTCCACTTCAGCGAAGTCGACGGAAGCGACCAGACACCGTGCCGAGTGCAGACCACCCAGGCGCTCGCGGACCCCGCGATTGAGGCCCTGGTAGTAGGTGAGCGTCGATTCCCAGCTCATTCCACCCAGCAGTCCGACCAACTTCATGACGCCGTCTCCTGTTCTCCTCCACCGTCGGCATCTCTCAGTATCGTCGTGCTGCGGTGATCACGGAGGGGGCCTGCGATGTTCGGCGGACAAGGGTTGTCATTCGGGGTACTCGGGGCGCTCGAATGCCGGTGGGACGGGGTGCCGGTGCCGTTGGGCGGGCCGACGCAGGAGCGGCTTGTCGTCCTTCTGGTCTCGGCGGCCGGGAGGCCTGTGCCGATGCCTGACCTCGTTCGTGAGGTCTGGGACGAACGTCCGCCCGCCACGGCTGTCCATCAGATCCGGAAGATGATCGCCGCGCTGCGTCGTCGGATTCCTGACGGCGCCGGGGTGCTGCGGACCGTCGGCTCGGGCTATCAGCTGGTGACGGCGGACGCGCAGGTGGATGCCGGCTGCTTCGCCGCGCTCGTCGATCGGGCGCGGACTGTGCGTCCGAAGGAGGCCGCGGAGCTGCTGCGGGAGGCGCTGGGGCTGTGGCGGGGGCCGATTCCCGCGCAGGGGACTGTGATCGAGGCGTGGGCCGCGGGCTTGGAGGAACAACGGCTGACCGCCGTGGAGGACCTGCTGGCGACGCGGCTGGAGCTGGGCGCCGGGTCCGAGCTCGTCGGCGAGGTGCGGCAGCTGGTCGGCCTGCACCCGCTGCGGGAGCGGCTGCGCGGGCAGCTGATGACCGCGCTGTATCGCGGAGGCCGGCAGGTCGAAGCCCTCCAGGAGTACGAACGCGTCCGCTCGGTCCTGGCCGAGGAGCTCGGCGTGGACCCGGGTCCGGAGCTGCGCAGGCTTCACACGGACATGCTCCGCAACGCCCCCGACGTCTCCGCCGGCCACCCTCGTCGCTCCGCTCCCTGCTCGCTGCCGTACGACCTTCCCGATTTCGTGGGCCGGGTCGCCGAACTCCACGAGCTGACGCAAGACCATCGGGACGGCGCGCACGTGCGGATCGTCCTGATCGAGGGGATGGGCGGCTCCGGGAAGACCACCTTGGCCGTGCACGCCGCGCACCGCCTCGCCGAGCGGTACCCGGACGGCCAGCTCTACCTCGATCTCGGCGGCTTCACCGCGGGCCGCGAGCCGCTCGACGTCGGCGGCTCGCTGGCCGTCCTGCTGCGCGGTCTGGCCGTCCCGGTCTCCGACATCCCGGGCGACCTGGCCGCCCGCACCGCCCTGTGGCGGATCACCACGGCTGATCGCAGGATCCTGCTGCTGTTGGACAACGCCGCGGGCGCCGAGCAGCTGCGGCCTCTGCTCCCGGCCTCGCCGGGCTGCCTCGTCCTGGCCACGAGCCGGGTCCGGCTGGCCGCCGTGGACGGGGCCCGGGTCCTGCCGCTCGGTGCGCTGACCGAGCACGACAGCAAGGATCTGGTGGCGCGGGTCGTCGGCCGGGACCGTGCGGACGCCGATCCGGAGGCGCTGGCCGCGCTGGTCGAGCAGTGCGGACGGCTGCCCCTGGCCCTGCGGATCGCGGCCCGGCGACTGGCCGACCGGCCGCTGTGGAACCTGGGCTATCTCGCCGACCGCCTGAGCCACGGTCCCGGCCGGCTGTCGGAGCTCGCCTCGGGTCAGCGGAGCGTGGCGGCGAGCATCGGCCTGTCCTACGAGGTGATGGACGCCGACGCCCGCGAGTCGTTCCGCTCGCTGGGCCTGTTCCCCGGCCGCGATCTGGACGCCCGGGCAGCCGCCGCGCTGCTCGGCACACCCGTTCACCAGGCCGAGCGGTGCCTGGAGGCGCTCCTGGACGTGAACCTGCTGGAGCAGCATGTGGCCGGGCGCTACGTCTTCCACGATCTGGTGCGCGACTTCGCGCGATCGCTACCGTCGCCGGACGGAGACCGCGACGCCGGCGCCGTCGGCAGGCTGACCGACCACTACTTGCGGTGGGCGGCTGCCGCCGTGGGCGTGTTGTTTCCGGGGCGCTGCGCGTTCGACAGCACGCCGGCCGACGGTCCGCCTCCGGTCTTCGAGAGTGGGGAAGCGGCGTCAGCGTGGTTGGAGCTCGAACAGGACAATGCGACGGCGACGGCGCTGAAGGCCGGCGAGTACGGGCTGGGGCGCGAGGCGGTGGCTTTGTTCTCCGCGATCGGCCGCAACCGGCTCACCCGCCGCCCCGAGCGCGCCGCGTGGGCCGGGCACTGCGAGTCCCTGCTGGCCGTGATCCGCCGGTCCGACGATCCGGGACTGCTGTGCGCCGCACTCAGCCAGACGGCGGCCGCCTACTGGTCCGTCGGGCTCACCGGGGCCGGACGGGTTCTGGCCGAAGAAGCGCTCGCCCTGGCGGAGAAGGAGGGAACGCCCGTCGCCCTGGCCCAACGTCTGTCCACCCTCGGATGTTTCGTCAGCACCCTCGGCGACTACCCGCAGGCCATCTGGATGCTGACGCGGGCCGTACAGATCTTCCGCAGCTGCGACAGCGCCGCGACATCCGTCCTGACGCTGGTCAACCTCGCCTCGGCCCAGCACGCGATCGGTGACCACGAAGGCAGCCTGGCCAGCGCGGTCGAGGCGCTGGGGATCTACGAAGGCCTGGGGACCCATCCCCACATGCCCTTGGCCCTGCTCGACATCGGCAACGCCGAGATCGCGCTGGGCCGCTGGGAGACGGCGCGGGACCGCTTCGCCGAGGCCTACGCGGTCGTGGACCGTACCGGAGCGGAGGCGGACCGGCCGATCGTCATGACGTCTTTGGGGCGCATCCATCACCTGCTCGGGGACGAACAGCAGGCGAGCCGGTGGTTCGGCCGCGCCCGCGAGTGTCTGCGCGGACCCGTCGAGCCCTTCGCGGCCATCAGGATGCTGAGTATGCTCGGGGCCGCCGAGTGTGATCGGGGCCGGTACGAGTCCGCGCTGCGTGATCACCGGGACGCCCACGCTCGCGCCGTGGAGGTGGAGTTTCGCCGGGGTGTCGCGTTGTCCTTGCACGGCATGGCCGCTGCCGAGGACGGTCTCGGCCGGACCGCGGAGGCCCGTGCGCATCGCGCGGAAGCCGCCGGGCACTATGCGGCGATGGGCATCGAACAGGACGTCGGGCTGCCGTTGGTGCGGTGCTGATCCGACGGGTATCGAGTCGGGACCGTGTGGGTATCGACTGCCGCGACCCTGGTGGCGAGCGCCCTCCGATACCGGCCGGCGCCAGTCACCGAGTAGGGATCCGCATGAGCTACGAATTCCCGGTGGACGCCGCCGCCCTCTACGGCGAGCGGCGTCCCCAGTTCATCAACCAGGGTCTGCCCGCCGCCGATCTGGACGAGGCGATGAGCCGGGTCACCGATGTCTGGTCCGATCGGCCGGGAGGCTGGACGTACGAGTTCTCCGCGCTGGCGGCCCGCTATGCCGAGGCCGGCGAGCACTATCAGTCCGCTCTGGCGTATGGCGTGGCGCGGTTCCCGACGCTGGCCGACGAGGCGAAGCGGGAGGCCCTGACCCGGCAGATCGAGCAGTACGTGAAGGCCGCGCCGACGTTCCCCGTCGCCTTCGAGCGCCGCGTGTTGGATATTCCCTATCTCGGCGGCACGACCCCGGTGCCGGTGCACATCTTGTCCGCGACCGCGGATCCGGCCGCGCGGCCGGTGGTGATCCTCAGCGGCGGGCTGGACAGCTGGAAGGTGGACCTGCACGTCCTGGCGGTGGCGTTCGCCCGGACGGCGGACGTGACGGTGGTGGCGTTCGACCACCCGGGCACCGGCGAGACCCGTGCCCGGCTGGACGAGCACGCCGTGGACGTGATCGACGGCCTCATCGCCGTGGCCCGCGAGCTGGGCGACGGCCGTGTCGCGCACGCGGGGTTCTCGTTCGGCGCCAACCTGTCGGGTGCCTCGGGGCTGCGCGGCGTGGTCGATGCCGCGATCGACCTGGGCGGACCGATGGTCGGCTCGTTCACCCCGGCCAACTTCGAGCACCTCATGTTCGGCATGCGCGACATCGCCGGCAACGCGTTCGGCTTCGAGGCGATCCCGACCCTGGACGAGCTGATGGCGGCAGTCGGGCCCTTCGAGCGCTCCGACCTGCTGTCCCGCGACGAGAACTGCCCGATGCTGGTGGTGAACGGCGCCGACGACGTGCACGTCGTCCAGGCGGACACCCTCGTGTTCGAAGGCCGCCGGGACACCGAGGTCCACCTGATCCCGGGCACCGGGCACTGCGCCGCCTCGAAGCTTCCGGAGGTGGTCGACCTGATGGCCGAGTGGCTGCGGGCCCGCTTCGCCTGACGTTCTTGCTTGAAGTTCCCGACTGCGGAGGGGATGCCGGGCCGGTTGGGGTGACCGGCCCGGTCACTCGTCCTGGGGTGGCGGCGGCCAGTCCACCGGCGCCGGCAGCGTGCCGTGCGCGATGATGTTCGCGTAGACGCTCTCCAGCGCCTGGCTGAGCGGCCCGACCAGCTCGCGCGGCAAGCCGTCGAAGAACAGGCGGCGTACGAGGTCCACGTGTCCCACCGCCGCGGCTTCGAGCACCTCGCGGCCGTGCCGGGTCAGGCTCACCTCGGTCACGCGCCGGTCGTTCGCGGACGGGCCGCAGCTCACCAGGTCCCGGTCGGCCATCCGCCGCACGTGGTGCGAGACCCGGCTGCGCTCCCAGCCGATCTGCGCGGCCAGCACCGTGATCGGCATCAGGCCGCCGTCGGCGACGCTCAGGGCCGTCAGGACGTCGTAGTCCGGCAGGGACAGGTCGCTGTCGGACTGCAGCTGGCGATTCATTTCGTAGGTCAGCCGCAGCTGCACCCGGATGTACGCCAGCCAGGCCCGTTGCTGCTCGCCGTCGAGCCACCCGCCCTCGGGCACCGGCGCGCCGCGGTTGGCATTGCGTGACATGTCACCTATGCTTTCTGTTGAGCACAACGTGGAGCCGTGCCAGCCTCATTCTCGCGCGGGCCGCCAGGAGCAGGAGGTACCCATGCCGTACGCAGCAGTGCTCACCGGATACGGATCGCCCGAGACGCTCGTGTGGTCGCAGGTCGCCCTGCCGGAACCCGGACCGGGCCAGATCAGGATGCGGGTCCACGCGGCGGGGGTCGGGCCGACCGATCTGAAGATCCGCCGCGGCGACCTCCGGGCAGTCTTCCCGTTGCCCGAGCCCGCCGTGCTCGGCTTCGAGGCCGCCGGCACCGTCGACGCCCTCGGCTCGGGCGTGACCGGCGTGTCGGTGGGTGACGAGGTCGCCGCCCAACTGCCCGCGCTCGGCGGGTACGGCGAATACGCCCTCGCCTCGGCCTGGACCGCCAAACCGGCCACCGTCAGCTGGGCCGACGCCGCAGCGCTGCCGGCTTCGGCCGAAGCCGCTGTCGGCGTCCTGCGCCAGCTCGGCGTCACCTCCGGCGAGACCCTGCTCGTCCTCGGCGGCGGAGGGTCGGTCGGCGTGATCGCCACTCAGCTGGCCGTGTCCCAGGGCCTCACGGTCTTCAGTGCCACCGGCCCGAGCGACGAGCGGTTCGCCGAGGAACTCGGCGCGATCCCGGTCCGCTACGGATCGGCGCTGCTGGAGCGGATGCGCGCACACGTCGACAAGGTGGACGCCGTCTTCGACGCCGCGGGCAGGGGCGGCCTGCGCGACGCCGTCGAACTCGCGGGCGGCCCGGCGCGCGTGATCACCCTCGCGGACGAGCACGCGGCCGACTTCGGCGTGGCCCTGTCCGCCCCGACCCCGGACCGTGCCCCCGACGCGGTCGAGCTGACCATGCCGCTCCTGGCTTCCGGACGACTCCGGCTGCGCGCGCAGCGGCTGCTGCCGATGCGGGACGCCGCGCAGGCGCACGCCCTGCTCGAAGCCGGCACGGCACACGAAAAGCTCGTCCTCGCCGCGTAGCGCGGCTATCGCAGCACGCTGTCACGTTCGATCGCAGACCGCAGTCGCAGACCGCAGGAGGAGTCAGATGGAGAGCCCCATCGAGGTGGTGCGTAGGTTCTGCGCGGCGTGGTCGGACAACGCCGACGCCGCCGAGCTGGCAGCGTTCTTCACCGACGACGCCACCTACCACAACATCCCCCTGGCACCGGTCCACGGCCGGGAAGCCATCGCCCAAACCATCGCCACGTTCATCCGCCCCGGTGCGCCGGGCATCGAGCACATCGAGTTCCGCGTCATCAACATCGCGGCCAACGGGCCGATCGTGATGACCGAACGGGTGGACGTCTTCAGGCTCCCCGGCAAATCGTTCGAGCTGCCGGTCATGGGGACGTTCGAGGTGACCGACGGCAGGATCGACGCCTGGCGCGACTACTTCGACCTGAGCCAGTTCACCACCCGGATGGGATGAGTCCGCCACTGAGTCAGTAGGCTGACCTCGGAGGACGACTTCTGGTAAACCTTCTTGACAAGCGCGTATCGGCGCATGTAGGTATTCATATCAGCGGCTTGGCGTGAAAGTTCCGAACCGGACACGCTCAGAGGGAATCTGACCCGGCTGCCTGCGGCCCCATGCCGTCTTCTCGTTGCGGAAAGCGCCTGTGGCGATGTGCTGGGCGCTGCCGTTCCCCCATCGCATCGAGGGCAGCGTCCCTCAAGGAGACTGACATGCGATCTCGGCACCCCTTTGTGCGTCCCGGGCGCACACGTCCACCGCTGACTGCGGAACCCCTCTTGGCCACGAAGAAGCGCCGCGCGCTTGTGGCCGCCGGCGCGGCCTTCGCGCTCGTCGCGCTCGGCGTGGCGTCGACCGCTGCCGCGGGGTCGTCCCCGGCGTCCTCGTCCTCCTCGTTCTCGACCTCGGCCGCGGGTCTGCCCGTGTACGACCACATCGTGCTGGTCACCGAGGAGAACAAGTATTACGACGACATCGTCGGCAGCAGCTCCGCGCCGTACATCAACTCCCTGATCACGCAGGGCGCGTCGTTCACGAACTTCCACGGCACGACGCATCCGAGTCAGGGCAACTACGTGGCCTTGTTCTCCGGCTCGCTGCACGGGGTCAACTCCGACGACTGTCCCTATAACTTCAGCGCCGACAACCTCGGCAACCAGCTGCTGACCAGCGGTCACAGCTTCGTCGGCTACTCCGAGAGCCTGCCCGCGGACGGCTCGAAGGACTGCGGCGACGACGGAAGCGGTGGCTACGCCCGCAAGCACAACGGCTGGGTCGACTTCGCCGACATCCCGGCGAGCTCGAACCTGCGCTTCAGCCGCTTCCCGACGGACTTCAGCCGGCTGCCCACCGTGTCGTTCGTGACGCCGAACCTCGACGACGACATGCACGACGGCACGGTCCAGGCCGGCGACACCTGGCTGCGCGACCACCTCGACGGCTACGCGCAGTGGGCCAAGGCGCACAACAGCCTGCTGATCGTGACCTGGGACGAGAACGACGGCGACGACTCCGACAACCAGATCGCCACCGTGATCGTCGGCGCCCACGTCACGCTGGGCGCCAGCAGCGGCACCCGCTACAACCACTACTCGCTGCTGCGCACCATGGAGGACGTCTACGGCCTGCCGGCGCTGGGCAGCGCGGCCACGGCCGGCGATATCTCCGGCATCTGGGATCAGGGTGGACCCCCGCCGACGTCCCCGACTTCGCCGACCTCGCCGCCTGGCGGCGGCACGGACCTCGCGGTGAACCGGTCGGCCACCGCGTCCTCCATGGAGAGCTCGTCGCTGGGAGCGGCCAACGCCTTCGACGGCAAGCTGACGACGAGGTGGGCCAGCAAGGAAGGCTCGGATCCGCAGTGGATCTCCGTCGATCTGGGAGCGGACACGGCGATCAACCGGGTCAAGCTGAGCTGGGAGGCCGCGTACGGCAAGGCCTACACGATCCAGACCTCCGACGACGACAAAACCTGGACGACCGTCTTCTCCACGACCACCGGCCACGGCGGAACCGAGGACCTGACCGTCAACGGCCACGGCCGCTACGTCCGCATGTACGGCACCAAACGCGGCACCTCCTACGGCTACTCGCTCTACGAGTTCGGCGTCTACGGCCCGGCGTCGGCCGTGGCGGCCCCGGCTGTTCAGGCTGCTCAGGCCGCTCCGCCGGCGAACGCGCCAGTAGCGAGCGACCTGACCGATCCGCGTAAGAAGGAAGCCGCGATGGAACTGGTCTCCAGCGCGCAGAACTCTTCGCTGGACTGGAAATCGCAGTACGCGTCCATCGAGGACATCAGCGACGGCCGCGGCTACACCGCCGGAACCGCCGGATTCAGCTCCGCCAACGGCACGCTGCTCGACCTGGTGAACCTCTACACCCAGCGGGTCCCGCACAACGTGCTCGCCGCGTACCTGCCGGCGCTGCGCGCGGTCAACGGCAGCAGCTCGCACCTCGGGCTGGACCCGGACTTCACCTCCGCCTGGCACACCGCCGCCTTGGACCCGGCGTTCCAGCGTGCCCAGACCGACGAGACGGACCGCCTCTACTTCAACCCCGCGGTCGCCCAGGCCAAGGCGGACGGCCTGCACGCGCTGGGGCAGTTCGCCTACTTCGACGCGATGATCGCGAACGGCTCCCGGACGGATCCGGCCGGCTTCACCGCGATCCGCGCCGCGGCCCTGAAGCAGGCCCGCACGCCTGCGCAGGGCGGTGACGAGGCGACGTACATCAACGCCTTCCTCGGCGCTCGCAAGGCCGCGATGCACGCCTCGGCCGCGCGTGAGGACACCAGCCGCATCGACACCGAACAGCAGGTCTTCCTCGCTAAGGGCAATCTGAACCTGAACGCGCCCCTGACGTGGCAGACCGACGGCGACGCGTACCACCTCGCCGACTGACGCCGGCTCGCCCTCCTACCGCTTCCGGTGGGCACATCGCTGAGGCGTGCCCACCGGAAGCCCCCGCTCGCGCAGTCAGTCTGAGAGGACGGACATGTACATCTCGTCGGCGCGCGTGAATCCCACCGATGTAGCCGCTTCGCAGATCTCTTCACAGATCTCAGAGAACTCGGCGATCGCGGTCGGCTCCGCGGCGTCTGAAGATTCCGCACCGGCCCGCCCCCGCGCGGCCGTGGCCCCCAACGTCCTGGCGTTGGGCTCGGTCAGCCTGGTCACCGACATCTCCTCGGAGATGATCACGGCGGTGCTGCCGATGTATGTGATCTTCACCCTGGGCCTGAGCCCGCTCCAGTTCGGCGCGCTCAACGGTCTGTACTTCGGCGTCACCGCGCTGGTGCGGCTGGCCGGCGGGCACGCGGCCGACCGGTGGCAGCGCCGTAAGCTCGTGGCGGGCAGCGGCTACGCGTTGTCCGCACTGTGCAAACTGGGCCTGCTGACCGCCGGTTCCTCGGTGTCGGCGCTCGGCGTCGTCATCGCCGCCGACCGCACCGGGAAAGGGCTGCGTACCGGGCCTCGGGACGCGCTGATCTCTTTGAGCAGCACACCGGAGACCCTCGGCCGTTCGTTCGGCGTGCATCGTGCGCTGGACACCGTCGGGGCGTTCCTGGGGCCGGTCGTCGCGTTCGGCCTGCTGCTGGCGAACCCGGAGCGCTACGACACCGTCTTCGTCGCCAGCTTCGGCATCGCGGCGTTCGGCGTTGTGATGCTGGCCGTGCTGGTCCGTGACCGGACGGAGGCCGTCGACCGGGAGAACCCGGTTTCTGTGGGCGCCGCGCTTCGGCTTCTGCTGCTGCCGCGATTCCGCCGGGTCTGCGTCGCCGCCCTGCTGTTGGGCGCCGTGGCGCTCAGCGACTCCTTCGTGTACCTGCTCCTGCAACAGCGCCTTGATATCTCGGCCGAGTACTTCCCGCTGCTGCCGCTCGGCACCACGGCCTCGTACTTGCTGCTCGCCGTCCCGTTCGGGCAGCTCGCCGATCGGGTCGGGAGGATCCGGGTGTTCGTCGGCGGTTATGCCGCCCTGCTGTGCGCCTACCTGATGTTGTTCGGTCCCGTGGGCGGCGTGGTGTTGCTGCTGCCCACCCTCGTGCTGCACGGCGTGTTCTACGCCGCCACCGACGGCGTCCTGATGGCCGCAGTCGGGCCGATGCTGCCCGCGCATCTGCGGGCGAGCGGCATGGCCCTGATCCAGACCGGCCAGTCGGTGGCGCTGCTGGCGTCCTCGGTGCTCTTCGGCGCGGCCTGGGACCGATGGGGCCTGCACGCGGCCATCGCGCTGGCCGTGGTCTCTTTGGCCGCCGCGATCCTCGCGGCCCTGTGGATCCTCCCGTTGGCGAAGGAAAGCAATACATGAACACGCGTGTACGAGTACTGATACTGACGGTCTCCGGGCTGTTGGCGGCCACTGCGATCACCGGGTACGTGGTGAACGCCCATGGTGCCGCCGCCGGTGATTCCCCGACCGGCAGCATCGATCTCGGGACGGCTGGGCGGGCTGGGAAGGCTGGGGCGGCCGGGACGATCCTCTTCCGCGACACCGCGCCGGGGCCCGACTTCGGCCACGTGGCGTCTGTGCCGGCTGCCCGTCCGGACGCCGTGCCGACCGTCAGCAGCACCCTGTGCGATCGCTTCTATGCCGCGCACGGCACCGCGATCTGTTTGCGGCGCGGAGGTGCGCTGCCCGCCACCTATGCCAGCGTCCTGGACCACTCGCTGCATCAGGTTCGCCAGGTCAAGACCGCCGGTTTTCCCAACCGCGCGCGGGTTTCGGCCAGCGGCACGATGGTGTCCTGGACGACCTTCGTCCAGGGTGATTCCTACCTGGCCGACGACTTCTCCACTCGGACGTCCATCCTGGACACCAGGACCGGTCGGCTCATCGACAACGTCGAGAGCATTCCCCTCACGCTCGACGGTAAGCCGTACCACGCGGCGGACGTGAACTACTGGGGCGTCACCTTCGCCGCCGACGACAACACCTTCTACGCCACGGTGCGGACCGGGGGCCGCACCTACCTCGTCCAGGGCGACTTTCGTGCCTGGACCGCGCGGACGTTGCGGGAGAACGTCGAATGCCCCTCCTTGTCACCCGACGGCACGCGCATCGTGTTCAAGAAGCGCGTCAACGCCAGCGCGAACCGGCCCTGGCGCCTGTACGTCCTCGACCTGCGGACCATGCGGGAGACGCCGCTGGCGGAGGAGCACAGCGTCGACGATCAGGCGGCCTGGCTCGACGACCAGACGGTCATGTACGGCCGGCCGCGTCAGTCCGGCGGTGACTGGGACGTCTGGGCCGTGCCCGCCGACGGCGGGGGAGAGCCGCGTGTTCTGATTCATGACGCGAGTTCGCCGGCGTCTCAGGATGGAAGAAGCTAGAGGCGGGTCGCGGTGCGGACCAGGTCGGCGACGGCTTTCGATCTGCTGTGCGGTGGCCAGGCGATGACGGTCGTGACGGCCGGCGCGTCCGGCACCGGCACCGTCGCGTGATCGTCGCGCAGGTGGGCCCGGAGCGACTCGGGCACGACCGCGCAGGCTCGTCCGAGAGCGATCAGCTGGAACAGTTGGGTGTGGTCGCGTACCTGAGGGCCGGGTCCGTCCGGATAGCCGCCGCCCTGTCGGGGCCAGCGTGGCAGGGGTGGGTCTGTCAGGGTGCTGATCTCCGCCATCGACAGCTGGGGTCGGTCGGCCAGGGGGTGCCCCGCGGGCAGGACCAGGACCTGCTGTTCGGTGTGCAGGTCCTCGGTGTCGAGTCCGGCCGTGGTGTCGAAGGGCCGCTGGAGCAGGGCGACGTCGGCGCGCCCGTCGCGCAGCCGCCGCTCCTGCTCGCCGGGCCCGCACAGCGTCACCTCGACGGCGACCGCGCCGGGCTCGGCGGCGTAGGCGTCCAGCAGCTTCGACAACAGTTCGCTGGACGCTCCGGCTTTCGTGGCCAGCACCACACCGGGCTGTTCGGCAGCCGCGCGGCGGGTGCGGCGCTCGGCGGCTTCGACCGCGTCGAGCGCGGCCCGGGCCTCCCGCAGCAGCACCGATCCGGCCTCGGTCAAGGCGACCGCGCGAGCGGTGCGGTGCAGCAGAACCACTCCGAGCCGCCGCTCAAGTTGCTGGATCGCCCGCGACAGCGGCGGTTGCGCCATGGCGAGCCGCTGCGCCGCCCGCCCGAAGTGCAGCTCCTCCGCGACGGCGACGAAGTATCGCAGCTCTCGCGTCTCCACCGCGTCATCGTATCCGGCGCTCACCACCGCCGATATCCGTGCGGTATCGCCGCCCACCCAGCCGGTCTTGGACGTCCCACCCGGGTCCGCACCACGATCGATGCCATGAGTGGACAGACAATCGCGCTGGTGACAGGTGCGAACAAGGGAATCGGATACGAGATCGCGGCGGGCCTGGGCGCCCTCGGCTGGCGAATCGGCGTCGGCGCGCGGGATCAACAGCGCCGCGACACCGCGGTGGAGAAGCTGCGCGCGGCCGGGACCGACGCGTTCGGTGTTCCGCTCGACGTGGCGGACGACGCGAGCGTGGCCGCCGCGGCCGGGCTGGTCGCCGACCGCGTCGGCGGGCTCGACGTCCTGGTCAACAACGCCGCGATCACCGGCGGCTTTCCGCAGACGCCCACCACGGTCGATCCCGCGACCGTCCGAGACGTCGTGGAGACCAACGTGATCGGGGTCGTCCGCGTCACCAACGCGATGCTGCCCATGCTGCGCGGCTCGGCCTCGCCCCGGATCGTGAACATGTCCAGCAGCGTCGGCTCGCTCACCCTGCAGACCACGCCCGGCATCGACCTGGGCCCGGTTCCCGCCGCGTACTTGGCGTCCAAGACCTTCCTCAACGCCGTCACCGTCCAATACGCCAAGGAACTGAGCGACACCGACATCCTGATCAACGCCGGCTGCCCCGGCTTCACCGCCACCGACCTCAACGGCTTCCAAGGCGTCCGCACTCCGCACCAGGGCGCGGCGATCGCGATTCGCCTCGCGACCCTGTCCGACGACGGACCGACCGGCGGATTCTTCGACGACGCCGGGCCGGTGCCCTGGTGACAGGGCACCGGCCCACGACTAGAACGCGGAGAGCCCGTTCGGCGAGCCCATCCCCGTCGGCCCGTCGTATCCGACAACTGCGTTGCACTGGTAGTCGCCGCCGCACACCGTGCTCGGGGCGTTCGAGCCGCCGACGACGTCGTTCAGGCCCGCTTGTGCGGACGGTGCGTAGAGCGTCGAGGCGTTCGGGTACTTGGCGGGGTTGCCGGCCAGGGCTATGACGCCGGCGATGAACGGCGAGGAGGCGCTGGTGCCGCCGACGACGATCCAGCCGGGCGCGCCGTAGTCGGTGAGGTACACCGCCGGGCCGGTGTTCGGGTCGGCGTCGGCGGAGACGTCGGCGACCATGCGGCCGGGGCAGTTGGGGTCGGTCTGCCAGGCGGGCTTGTCGACCCAGGCCGAGCAGCCGCTGGCGGCGCCGTTCCACGCCGTCTCGGACCAGCCGCGGGTGTTCGCGGCCTTGGTCAGCGAGGTGCCGCCGACCGAGATGACGGAGGAGAACACGGCCGGCTCGTTCGGGATGCCGTAGCCGCGGTCGCCGGAGGAGGCGGTGATCGCGACGCCGGGATGTGAGTAGTACGCGGCGTCGGCGGGCGTGTCGCTGGACTCGGTGGCGCCGTAGCTGTTGGAGACCTCGGTGGCGCCGAGCTTGACCGCGGTGTTCACCGACGTGCCCAGGTCCACGCCGCTGGCCTGGTCGGTTTCCACCAGCAAGATCTCGCACTGCGGACACGCCGCCGAGACCATGTCCAGGTCCAGGGCGATCTCCACGCCCCAGTTCTGGTCGGCCGGCAGCGGGGAGGCCGCGCCGCGCTCGTTGACCTTGTGGAAGCAGCCGTTGGCGGTGGTGCAGGCCGGTAGGCCGTAGGTGGAGCGGTAGACGGCGAGGTCCGCCTCGGCCTGTGGGTCGTCCCCGGCATCGACGATCGCAACAGTCTGGTTCGCCCCGCCGGTCATCGGCAGGTTGTACGCGGAGTGCAGGTCCGCCGGTCCGAAACCGACCGGAGCGGCTGCCGCCGTGGCGGGCTTGCCGGCGGTGCCGGTTGCGCGGCTGATGTGGGCGGGCTCGTGGACGTCGGTGCGGATCTCGGCGAAGCAGCGGTCGAAACCGGGCTTCGGTGTGCCGCACACGTCCTTCACGTTACTCGTGGTGGTGGCAGCGGTGGCGGTGGCGGCGGCGTAGGAGGGTGTGGCGGCGTCGGCCGGTGCCACGGCCACCGCGATCACATTGACGGTCAGAATGCCGGCCGCGAACGTGCTCAGCACCCTGCGATTGGCGAATCGACTCATGGTTCTGATTCCCCTCAGCCGATGGTGTAGGCGTTGGCGACGGTCTGCGTGATGGATCCGCCGAGTACGTCGGTGGCGGTCACCTTCAGCCAGGGCGTGCCGCCCTTGGCGCCGTTCTTCCACAACGCGACGAAGTGGTTCGGGCCGGCCGGGATCACCGAGACCGGGGTCCAGGTCGCACCCTTGTCGGAGGACACTGAAATGGTCTCGGCCGTGATCGCGGCGTTCGCGCCGGCCGTGCCGTAGGACTGGTGGCCGACCGTCAGCAGCAGCGCCGCCACCGGGCCGTGGCTGGTGTTCGAGGCGTCCGTGGCCAGCTGGTAGTTCAGGTTCAGTACCGGCAGGATCGAGCACGGCGTGGTGCTGGCGCCTTGGGCGTAGCAGATGTCGGCGACTGGGAAGGTCCACGCCGGGTCCGGCGTCGGGGTGTAGGGCACGGTGATGTCGGTGTGCGTCGCCGTGGACTGCGCGAGCGGGAGCTGGCTGAGGTCCTGGTCGAACACCAGGCGGTAGGTGCCGGGCTGCTGGGACTGGCCGGTGAGTTCGGTCCAGGGGTAGCCGCTCTGCGAGGCGATCTGGACACCGTCGCGGTAGATGGTGAACGTACTGTTCTCCGGGCCCACCGGCCCGCCGACGGTGTCCGGATTGCTGTCCTGAAGCGCGTCCATCCCCAGGTCCACGACGCTGCCGTCGGCGCAGGAACGGCACGGCGCGTCACCCTGATAGCGCCCGGCCTGCGGGGTCAGGGGGCCGTGGCCCCAGGTCCGCCAGGACTCGGTCGGACCGGTGTAGGCCGGGTTGAACGTCTGCAGATCGATCATCGGCGGTGCGATGCCGGCGGCCGGCGCGTCGGGGATGACGTCCCGGACGTACTCCGCGCCGCCGGCCGGCGGGCCGTAGTACGTGGTGAGGGTTCCCGGGACCGTGACGGGGTAGACGCGGCCGATCCCCGTGCCCCTGGGAAAGACCGATCCGGTCAGGTACACGCCCTTGTGGGACGTGAAGCCGGGGTCGTTGTCGAACGAGTTGTGGATCGTGCCGAGTGTCGAGGCGTCGATCCGGTAGCTCTGGTTCGCGGCGATGTGGTCGGACGCCGGGAACATCACGTCGTAGAGGTAGAGGTCCACGGTCCCGGCCGGGCTGGAGGCTCCCCAGCCCAGCACCTGGTACGTGAAACCGCCGACCTGCGCCGGCGCGGTCGCGTTCGTGTACGTGGGCCCGACGGCCGGGGTCATCAGGACACTGGTCTGCCCGTTGAGGTCGGTGCGGTTGTCCAGCAGGATTCCGTTGTCGTGCACCGCCGGGCGCGGCGTCGTGGCCGTCACTTGGGAGGTCGCGGCTCGCTCGTCGGCGGTCACGGTGCTCACGCCGCCTCCGGCGACGGTGATGTCGAGCTGGACCACCTGGCGCAGCGTGGGGATGTTCGTCTTCGGATCGGTCTCGGTGAACAGCGTGGTGGCCGAGTAGTGGCCGGTCGGCACCGCGACCCGGGCCACGCCGTTGGTCAACGGGATCGGGTTGCTCCAGCGGTTGGAGTCGTCGACGTCGGTGAGGAAGGTGATGCCGGCGGCGGCTTCGCCGTCCATGCCTGTGCCGTTGATCTGCACGATCCCCATCGGGAAGTGCGGGATCACCGCAGGCTTGTTTGACGTACTCAGCGCCGGGACCTCGTATTGCGACGCGACGAACTGGGCCGGCGCGGCCAGGACGGACTCGGGGATGACGTAGGAATGCTGCGCGTTCGGGGCGTAGCGGACGGCGGGGACGTTGCTGCCGTCGGGGGCCATCACCGCGACGGTAGAGCCCTGGCCGGAACCGATGATGACAACCCGGTCGCCGTTCGGCAGGGTGCTGATCTGCGGTGCGGTGGCGGTGGTGGCGGCGGCGAGTGGCCGGGCCGCAGACGTGGCGGCCGTGCTGGCCGTGGTGGCCGTGGCGGCGCCGTCCACGGTGACCACAGCCAATGCGATGGCCGCCGAAAGCGTCGAGACACGGCGGATGCGTGCTAGCACAAGCGTTTCCTCCAGATCATCGCCACGGCTCCGGGACGCGGGACGTGCGGACCGGAACCATGGGCTGTCATGAACTAGAGACGATGTGAGCCAGGTGGTAGGTCTCGCAGGACTCTGAGTCCGCTTCCTGATGGCGAGAACCGAGCCGGATGACAACCTTTCCGGGCACCGTCCTCGTATAGCGAGGCGATACCGAGGAGTCGGGGGAGGAGATCGATGCGCAGACCTGATGACGGTGAGTTCACGAAACTGGTGGCGGCCAGATCACTGGCGCTGCGGCGGATGGCGTACCTGATGTGCGGGGACTGGACCCAGGCGGAGGACCTGGTGCAGATCGCCTTCATCAAGCTGCACGCGGCCTGGGGGCGGGTCCGTTCGGAGCAGGGCGTCGACGCATACCTGCGCACCACGCTGCTGCGCGCCTGCATCGACGAGAAGCGGCGCGCGCACTGGCGGCGCGAGCAGCCCTCGTCGGACGCCATGCCCGACCCGGCCGCGGCCCACGACAGCGCGGTGGCCAGGGTGTCCGACCGGGACGTCGTGGTGGCGGCGCTGCGCCGGCTGCCGCCCGGGCAGCGCGCGGTCCTCGTCCTGCGCTTCTTCGACGACCAGGACATCCAGGCCACGGCCCGGCTGCTCGGCGTCTCGACCGGCACCGTCAAGAGCCAGACCGCACGCGGTCTGGCGGCGATGCGCTCGATCCTGCCCGACCCCGCTCGCCCCGGCGGCGAGGAACTCCTCACGGCGAAGAAGGAGCAGTCATGACCGAAGACGGCGAGTGGATGCGGGAAGTGTTCGACACGACGCGGGGAGAGGAGGAGCCGATCTGGTACGCCGACGCGCAGGCCATGATCGGCGGCGGCGACCGCCGGCGGCGGCTGCGGACCGTCGGGGCCGGGAGCGGATCGCTCGCCGTGGTCGCGGTGGCGGCGACGATCGCGGTGAGCCTGGCCGCGCCGGGCGGCGGCGGACGGTCGACGACGGCGCCGCCGACGACGTCACCGGCGACCTCCCCGACCAAGCCGTCGGCGCCGCCGACCCTGTCGGACGGGACGGTCCTGGACCGGGTCGCCTTCCTGCCCGCGGAGGTCAAAGACATGAGTCTCGGCAACGGCGTCGCGCCGACGTCCATCGATGTGCCCGAACCGGCGGTGTCGGACATGGGGGTCCTGCTGGCGGGGCTGGACCCGACGTCCTCGCACATCGTCCCGATGCCCAACCAGGGAACCCCGGCCAAGGCCGTGCCGTTCGGTGACGCGAGCGGCGACAACATCGCCACCCTCCAGATCAACTCCTCCTGGACGCCGAACGGCAAGCCGACCGCGCGGGGCGGCTCGGCCGGGCTTCCGGTCTCGCCGAGCGGCAACCTGCTCACGCGGTTCCTGGACGGCGACGAGGCGAAGTTCCAGCCGGCGATGCCCGGCTGCGGGGCCGCGGGCGTGCTGGGGGAGACCTGGTCGAATCTCAACGCGGACCCCTCCAACCTCGACGGTCCGGACCGGGTGGCTTGGGGTGCGTGCGACCACCGCCAGCTCGGGGACGGGTCGGTCCTGGCGAGCACGACGAAGTCGTTCGGCAAGCTCACGGCGATCTTCGTGATGCGGCAGTTCCCCGGCGGTGCCGGGACGGTGGAGACCCTTTGGCTGAACTACTCGATCAAGGACGGCGCGAACGGCGTGGGGCCGAACCCGGACACGGTGCTCTCGCCGTCGCCGATCACCGTGCGGGACCTGACGGGCGTGCTGTCCGGCGGCGGCCTCGCCCCCGGCCTGAAGGCGGCTGCCGCCGTCACGGTGCCGCCGACGCTGCTTCAGGTGGCTGACTTCGGTGCGGGGTGGCGTCTCGACCTGACGGGCACGCCCAACCGGCCGTCCACGCTGGTGACCGACGCGTGCGCGAGCGACCAGTCGGATCTGGTCGGCTCGACCGTGCCGGACTACACCTTCGCCGGTCCGACGCCCAGCGGGTTGAACGTCCGGGCCGACGTCCTCCGGCTGACGGTGAAGTCCGGGACCGGGGCCCAGAAGCTCGCCGACCTCCGCAAGCAGGCGGAGACCGGATGCGGGACCACGACCGTGGCCTCACTGCCGAGCGGGATCGGGGACGGCGGCTTCGTCGAGAACATTCCCGGGCTGCCGAGCAAGACGTGGAACGTGTTCGTCCGCTTCGGCGACGTCGTGATCCAGGTCGACGTCAACAGCCCGGAGGGCGCGTCTTCCTTCACGCAGGCCGACAAGCAGTGGGTCACCGGCCTCGGCGCGAAGATCGCGTCGCGGTTCGCTGCGAAGGGCTGAGGCGGCGTCGCTTCGGCCCTCGCACACCCCGCCGCCCGGCCGGATCACTCTCCGGCCGGGCACGGCGGTGTCAGGAAGCTGACCCGCCTTCGGGCCTGTCCGGACCCGTGTCGCTGCCGACGGCGACGGCGACTTTGCCTCGGCGGCTTCCCGAGGCCACGGCCTGATGCGCCTCGCCGACGGTGCCCAGGTGGTAGGGCGTCGGGTCGACGATGGGGGTGATCAAGCCCCGGTCCACCAGGTCCGCCGCGGCGGCCAGCGCGTTGCCGTGGTGCGCGCGGTGCTTTCCGGTGAGCAGCGGCAAGAGGGTGAACACGCCGGAGTAGCTGGCGCCGCGGAAGCTCAGCGGCGCCAGGCTGTGCTCGCCCCAGCCCAGGATGCTGACGACCCGGCCGGTGTAGGGCCGCACCGCGGCGAAGGAGAGGTCGAGGGTGGCTCCGCCGACGGTGTCGAAGACGATGTCGAAGCCTTCCCTGCCGGTCGCCGTCTGGACGTACTCCTGCATGGACGTCGCGCGGTAGTCGATCGGCTCGGCACCCAGGCCGCGAATGGTCTCCAGGTTCGCTTCGCTGCCGGTGGCGAAGACCGTGGCGCCGTTCGCGAGCGCCAGCTGCACCGCGATGTGCCCCACGCCGCCGGCGCCGCCGTGCACCAGCACGAGCTGGCGCGGGCCGACTCCGGCCCGGTCCACCAGCCCTTCCCAGGCGGTGATCAGGGCCAGCGGCAGCGCCGCCGCCTCGACCATGTTCAGCCGGGCGGGCTTGCGGGCCAGCAGGTCGGCGTCCACGGCCGCGTATTCGGCCAGCGTGCCGGGCAGCTCCCCGACGCCGCCGGCCATGCCGTAGACCTCGTCCCCGACGTCGAACCGCGTCACCCCGGCGCCGACCTCGGTGACGACCCCGGCGAGGTCGATGCCGAGCACCTGCGGCGGCTTGACCTGCGCATGCCCCGCCGCCCCGCCCTTGATCTTGATGTCCAGCGGATTCACGCTGCTGGCCTCGACCCGCACCAGGACCTCACCGCGGCCGGGCGTCGGCCGCTCGACGCTGCGCAGCGTCGGCTCGACGCCGAACTCCTCCAGGACGACGGCGCGCATCTGCGGGCGCTCCGGGGTCGGGCGGTCGTTGCTGTCGGCTGGCATGGACTACTCCTTGTCGGGACCAGTATCGGCGGTCAGGGTGGACGGCGACACCGGTGGCGGATGATCGACCGGCGCTGCCACAACCCCGCTGGCGCCGTCGGCATTCCGATCGCCGCCATGGCGTCCCCCAGTGGTCAGTCCGCTAGTCCGCGAGCAGCCGGCCGGCGCTGAGCCAGATGGTGTACGGGTTGACCCGGTTCGGGTAGAGCTCCAGGACTTGTGCGAGGAATTCGGCCCGGGTGGGGTTGTTCCCGAGCAGGGTGGATGTCGCGTCCAGGTAGCGGTGGGTCTCGTCGATATCTGATACCGCGTCGGGGCGCCGGGCGTCCTTGTGGCCGGCGACGACGTGGCGCGGTTCCAGCGCGGCCACCAGGTCGAGGGCGCGGTGCCAGGCTTCGAGTCCTCCGTTCGGTGTCTCGGCGAGGTACTGGTGAACGTTGTTGTAGACCACGTCGCCGGCTGCCACGAGACCCAGTGAGGGGACGTGCAGGACGGTGCTGTCGTCGGTGTCGCTGTGGCCGACCTCGATCGACACCAGTTGGTGGCCGTCGATCTCGAATCCGTCGGCCGGCACCTGTTCGACCGCTGCTGCCGCGGCCGCCAGTTCGGCTCCGTCCGACAGCCTTTCCCCGAACAGACTGGTCCACAGCGCCGGCACCTTTCCGTCGGCCACGCTCTCGCGAAGGCGCCGCCGGGTCTCGCCGCCGGCCAGGACGGTGGCGTGGGGGAAGCGGCGCAGCAGCTCGGCGGTGCCGAACCAGTGGTCGCCGTGCCAGTGCGTGATGTAGATGTGGGTGAGTTCCCGCTCGTGCGCGGCGATCCAGTCCGCGAGCGCTGTCGCTTGTCCGCGCGTGATCGGCGGATCGACGACGGCCGCCTCGCGGGCGCCGTAGACGAGGGTGTGCGCCAGCGGCGACCAGTTCGCCGTGGTGCCGTCCGGAAGGCTCGCTCCGGCCACCGGCTCCAGGCCGGAGACGGACACGTCGTACTGCAGCGCGTTCATGCGTGCACCTGCGCTTCCTGCAGGGCCGGAGCCGCGAGCGACCCGGGATCCGCCGAGAAGTATCGGGCGTACTCGGTGCCGGCGAAGTGCTCGGCCATCAGCCGCGACCACAGCAGCACCGAGCCCAGCGGACGGTGGTTGATGACGATGTGCTGGGCCCGACCCGCTTCGTTGTAGCGGACGACCACGATGCTGCCGATCGGCGCGACGCCCTTGACCTGCGCGCTGTAGTCCTCCGCGAACCCATGGCCCGGCTCGCCGTACGGGCCGGCGTACTCGAACTCCTGGTAGTCGTACAGGGTCCTGGCGAAGCCGAGAATCGTCCGCACCGCTTCCGCCCCGGTCACGATGTCCGTCATGACGGACGCCTCCATGGTCACGTCGTCGGCGAGCTTGTCCAGCCACGCCGGCCAGTAGTCCCGGTTCTGCCTGCCCTCATCCCCGCTGCCCAGATACGTGCCGCTCAGATACGTCGCCATCGCGATCTCTCCGCTCTCAGACTTGGCTGACAGAGTCAAAAGCATTTTGCTTCAGTCTTCTGGACATAACCATAGGCACTTAGCTTGCGTCAGCACAACCCGGCGACCGGCTCTGGGGCGGGTAGCATGAAGGGATGAAGGCTGTCGCGACAGATCAGGCGCTCCAGCCCGCCGGGCGCGCGCCCGGCGGGCTTGTCCTGGTCCAGGACCTGGTCAACACCGCGACGCTGGAGAAGTACGCCGAGCGCGCGTACCCCGGCGACCTGCTCACGGACCTCGCGGCGGCGAACCGTTGGCTGGACGGGGCATTGGCCCGGTGGGCCGCCGCGAACGGTCAGACCCCGCCCGCGCTGCACCTGTCCGAGGCCGACCTGGCGCCGCTGACCAGGTTCCGCGAGGCCGTGCGGGCGCTCGCCGCCGGCCACGACGAGCAGACCCAGACCGCCGTTCAGCTCGGCGCCGCGAACCTGAGCCTGCGCATAGACGGCGACGGAGTGGTGCGCCACGGCACGACGGCTTCAGGCTGGCGCGGCGTGGCCGCCTTGGCGACCGGGGAGATCATGCTCGCCCAGCACGCGGGAACGTGGTCGCGCTTGAAGACCTGCCGCTACCCGGTCTGCGGCGTCGCGTTCTACGACGAATCGCGCAACAACAGCCGCGTCTGGCACGACGTGCGCACCTGCGGCAACCGCACCAATCTGGCCGCTTCCCGCGAGCGCCGCCGAGCCGTCGCCGCCGACGGTTCGGGCTGACGTTTCGCTCAGGTTCGCCAGGGTGACGTCGAGCGGGCAGAAGGCGAGCCATCGCGACGCGACGACGAAGAAGCTGATCGCCGACCGGCTCCGGCTGACCGTGTACTACCTCCCCGCGTACGCGCCGATCTTGAACCCGGTGGAAGGCCTGTGGTCGGCGCTGAAACGATCACTGGCGAATCTTGCCCCGCACGGCGTCGACGCCCTGGCCGCGCTGGGCAAGACCCGGCCTCGCCCTCAAACCGCCGTAGAACTCAGCCTTTCATCCTTCACTACCGCCCGCGGAGCCAGCGTCCCCGCCGCCGACCCGCCGGCACAGCGCTGATCAGGCTGCGTGCCCACGCCTCCTGGCCCGCCAGGCGCCCAGCCTCAAGGATCTGTGCATCGGTCATGCCCTGCTTGGCGACCTCCATCGCGTCATGTGCCGCGTCGCCGTCACCGTGCGCGACCATCACCAGATACCAGCGCACCGCTTGCATCCGATCGCGGCGCGTGCCCACCCCGTCGCGGTAGCAGCATGCGGCGCTGAACATGGCGGAGGGGTTCCCGTTCGCCGCTCCCCACAGACTCCACGACAACCCATCCTCATGGCACGCGATGGAATCGAGCCTGTCCCTGACGGACACACCCGCGAGGCGGCCGAGGCGTTCGGCCTCGTCCCAAGCGGCCCGAGCACCGACCGAGTCACCGGCCTCGATCGCCAGGCGCGCCCGTGCCAGCAGTGTGGTCACAGACTTCTCCGACACACAGCCTCCGATCGATGGGCCTGTATGCAGATTCAACCAGGCCCTTCGTCCTCAGTAGCGCCGGATTCCCGCCGAAGCTGTCGCCTGGGCGGGAATCCGGAGTGCCGCAGCCTGTTACGCGGCTGCCAGCGTGAAGTCGAGCTCGAAGACGCCGCCTCTGCGGATCACCACCTCCTTGGACTGCGAGGCGTATCCCGGGGTGGAGGCGACCACTGCCAGGGACTCGCCCCGGCCGGGCAGCCACAGCGAGTACGCGCCGTGGGCGTCGGTGGTGACTGTGTACTTCGGGTGGGTGCAGGTGCCGGAGGCCGCGTCGCGGGCCGTGCACAGCTGCACCGTCGCGCCGGGAAGGGGTTTCGCGGCGCTGCCCGACGTGGCGGCCGAGGTCACCGTGCCCTTGACCTCGCCCCAGGACCGGGGTGCGGTCGCGTGCAGGTTCACCGGCAGCGCGTCGGTGACGTACGGGGTGTCGGTGGTGAACGTCAGCGCGCCGGTGTACTTGCCCGGCGCCGTGAGCTGCGAGGCGTCGACTGTTACCCGGACGTTGACGCTCTCGCCCGGCGCCAGCTCCAGTGCGCCGCGGTTCCGCTGGGTGGCGAGCCACGCGACGGTGTCGCCGCCGCACTGGTCGAACCCGGGCAGCACCTGGGCCACGGTATTGCCGCTCGGGAACCCGAAGCCGGCCGCGATCGAGCCGCCGATCTGGTACATGCCGCAGCTCGCGCCGCCGCTGCGGAAGGTCGGGTAGACCGCGTTCGGCAGCGCGCTCCACACGTTGTTGATCGGGTCGTACTGTTCTGCCTGGTTGGTACCGTCGGCGCCGGTGATGCCGCCGACGATCTGCAGCTGGCCGTTGGCGCCGCTGGACGACATGCCCCAGTCGGGGTAGGGGATGTCAGTGGCCTGCGTCCAGGTATTCGTCTTCGGGTGGAAGAGGTACGTCGAGGCCAGGCCCTCGGTGTGGCCGCCGGAATCGTGCGTGTCGCCGCCGGCGCAGATCACCTCAGCGGCGATGCCGGCGCAGGCGCCCCACTGCATGGACACCGGGTAGTCAGCCAGCTTCGTCCAACTGTCGGCGTTCGGCGAATAGCGGTAGACCGCTGACGAGAGAGTCTCGCAGTTGTCGGTGGCGCAGCCGCCGATCACGTACAGGCTGCCGTCGAGCACCGCGACGGTGGACGAAGAAGTGCCCTGCGGCAGGTCCGCGACCTGCGTCCACGAGTCGCTGCCCGGATGGTAGGCGTAGACGGTGGACTGGATCTTGCCATTGCTGTTCCAGCCGCCGACCACGTACATCGTGCCGTTCAGGAACGCCGCCGACGGAGACTCCAGCGCCTGGGGCAGTGGCGCGATCGCGGTCCAGGAAGCACTGACCGGGTCGTACACGAAACCATCGGTGTGGGGCACGCCGCCGACGATCTGAGTCACGCCTCCGACGGAGTAGGCCCGGCCCTGGTAGTACCCGACCGCGTTGTCCATGATCGGCTCGGGGTGGTCGGCGATGGCCTGCCAGCCGCCGGAATCTGCCACCGGGGCGATCGCAGGAGCCTGCTTCGCCGGTGTCAGGGCCGATGGATCCGGGCTCGCGGAGCGGACCGCCGGACCGGTCGGGTAATTACCCGGCACCTTCTTCAGCGGCACCGGCGCACTAGCCGTCCCGTTCGGGGACTCGGAGTTCGGAGCCACTGCATCGCTCGTCGCAGCACCGGCAACCGGTGCGGTGGAGCCGCCACTCTGCTCGCCGAGAGTGACGTGCAGCGGCGCCCGCCCGGTGTTGGTCAGAGTGACGTCCCACTGGGTCTTCTTGCCGAGCTCCTCATCGACCGAGAGCGACGACGGACCCACCGAAAGCCGCCCGGCCTGCAGCGTGACATCGTGCTCGACGACCGAGTCCGCGACGGTTCTGGCGCTCGTGGTCGCCGTGGCGTACCGGTTGGCCGCGGTGGTGTAGCTGTGCCGGCCGGCGCCCTGGCTGAACAGCCAGTAGAAGCCGTCGGCGGTCCCGGTGCCCTCCGGAGTCGGGTGACTGGTCGCGGTGGTCGTCGCGCTCGCCGCGTCCGTGGTCACCGCACCGTTGAGCGGCTGGCGCGTGTTGCCGTCGGTGACGGTACCCTCGACGATGCCGCCGGGCACGATGCGGCAGCTACCGACGTAGACGTTGTCGATCTGCCACAGCGAAAGGCCCGCGCCGCTGTAGTGGAACCGCACCCGGACGCCCGTGTGACCGGCCAGACCGGTCAGCGGTACGTCGACCGCACCCTGGACGACACTGCCGTTCGCGTTCCAGACCTGGTGCCAGGTCTTGCCGCTGTCGCCGCTCGCGTCTCCCTCGGCCACGGTTCCCGCGGCCGGCAGGTACGCGGTGAGGAACTTCAGGTCCGCGCCGGGCTGCCCGGACAGGTCCATGACCGGCGAGACGAAGTCGGTGTCCTCGGCCGCGCCGTTGTGGTCGTACGGGTCGGCCGTGCCGAAGTTGCCCGAGCCCGTGGTGAGGTTCCACATCGAGTTCGGGTCGTCGAACTCCCAGGTGTTGGCGGCGCCGTTGTTGTTGGCGACGGTCCAGCCGCCCTTGCCGGTCGTCCCGTTCCACCCTTCGAAATCTGCCTGAGCCGGGTAGGCGTAGCCGGGCGCCGTGCAAAGGTTCTGATCGGCTCCCACCGCGAGGTTCTGGGCCACGTCGGCGGTGCCGACCGCGACCGACTGGTCGGCGGTGCCGTAGCCGGGATAGATCGGCGTCACGTGCAGTGCGTAGGTCGCGTCCTCGGGCAGGCTCACCGAGTACGCGCCGGTCTTCGGGTTGGTGTAGATCGCGCCGTAGGGATAGCCGTCGATGGTGATCTTCGAGTACAGCCCCCACTTGTGGCCGGTCGAGTCGAGCACCTTGCCCGAGACCGTCTTGGACGGGATGACGGACAGCGTGAGGTTCACCGTCGTGGTCTGATTCTCGGTGATCTGCACGCCGGTCTGCGTCGCGGGCTTGAAACCGTATGCCGATGCGGTCGCGCTGTAGGTACCGTGCGCGACCTGGACGGTGAACTTGCCCTGCGCGTCGGTCGTCGCGTGGAAGGTCAAGCCTTGCGACGCGTCGGTCAGCACCACGCTGGCGTTCGCTATCGGGCTGCCGGCCGAAGAGGTGAGGGTGCCGGTCGCGGTACCGAAGCTGCCCAGGGTCAGCGCGGTGACGCCGTTCGGCGTGCCGAGGCCGGTCGGGCCGTCCCAGCCGGGACCGGCGGTGCACAGTACGTTGCCGCAGCTGCCGTCAGAGCCCTTGGTCACGTCGAACAGGTGGTTGCCGCCGAAGGCGTACGGATAGGTCACCGGGTACGTCCCGGCGGCCGGAGTGCCGGCCAGGGCGTACATCGCGGTGATCAGAGGCGCGGACAGGCTGGTGCCGCCGACCTGCACCCACCCCGGCTGGCCGAGCGTGTCGTAGACCGCCAGCCCGGTCTTCGGGTCGGCGACCGCCGAGATGTCGGTGGTGGCCCGCTTGGCACAGTCGGTGGCCAGGCCGCTCTGGTACACCGGCTGCGGCTCGTAGGCCGAGCAGCCGGAACCGCCGGAGGCCCAGGCGGTCTCGGTCCAGCCGCGCGCCGTCGACGCGTCGGCGGTCAGCGTGGTGCCGCCCACCCCGACCACGTTCGGGGCGGCCGCCGGCCAGTTGACCACGTTGCCGGTGTCGCCGGAACTGGCCACGATCGCCACACCGGGGTGGTCGTAGTCGGTGTCGGCCACTTCGCCCGCGAACTCGCCGGGGATGCCGTAGGAGTTCGAGACGTACTTCGCGCCCAGGCTCACCGCGGTCTTCTCAGCGGTGCCCAGGTCGGTGGAGGCGGCGCTGGCCGCCTCGACCAGCAGGATGTGGCACTGCGGGCACGCCGAGGACACCGCGTCGACGTCGAGCGAAGTCTCCTCGGCCCAGCCCTTGTCGTCGGCCGGGTAGTCGGTGCCGCCGGTCTGGTCGGTCTTGCGGAAGCATCCGTTGGCGGAAGTGCACGCGGGCAGACCGTAATGCTGGCGGAAGACAGCCAGGTCGGCCTCCACGGTGGAGGCGCCGAACGCGTCGACGATCGCCACGGTCTGCCCCTGGCCGCCGTCGGGCAGGTTGTAGGCGGCCTTGATCTGCGCCGGACCGAGCGCGGTGGCCGGCGGTCCGTCGGTGCCGGCGATCAGACTGCGGACGTTGGTGGTGGCTTGCAGAGCGAAGCAGACCGCGTGGCCGGGAGCCGGATCGGGCACGTTGCACCCCGCCGGGCTGTAGTCCGGCTGGTTCGCGGCGAGCTTGGCCAGGCTTGGGTTGCTTACGGAGTTCGTACCCGCCGACGCCGGGGAGGCGTAGCAGAGGCTGAAGCCGAGCAGACCGGCTATCAGTCCCAGAAAGGGCGCACGACGGCGCCCGGAGGAGTGCATCGGGCAGTTGCCTTTCATGGGGCGGGTGGGTCGTGTTCTTGGCGAGTATGCGGCGTGATCGTGCGGCGCTCGATTGGGCAGATGCCCTAAAGAAAAGAATCAGTCCCGAGCCGTGTGCGCCGTGGCCTCGAAACGGGTCTGCGTCACGATGACGGCCAGGGCGGTGCGCGTGGTCACACCGTGCTTGCGCATCGCCGAGTTGAGCTGCGCCGCGACGGTCTTCGGGGAGCGGGACAGCGCGATCGCGATCTCCCGGTTCGTCAGACCGCTGAGCAGCAGTTCGACGACTTCCTGCTCGCGCGGCGAGAGCTCGTTGCCGTAGCCCCGGCGCCCAGCCTTGCGGCGGCCCGGCTTCTTGCCGCCGTGCTCCTGAAGCGTGGTGGCGACCCGATCGGCGTCCTTCTCCGCGCCGAGCACGGCCAGCCCTTGCGCGGCCTCGGTCCACTGCGACAGCGCGGCTTCGCTCTCGCCGGCTTTCAGCAGGCAGCAGGCTTTCTGCTCACGGGCCAGCAGCGCATAGTACGGACGCGGCAGCACCTGCCACGCGGCGGCGGCGACTTCCCAAGCGGCGGCAGCCTCGGCATGGTCGTCGCGGCCTTGGGCGAGGAGGGCACGACAGGTCTCCAGCGCCGCACGCGTCGCCGGGATGGCCCGGTCACCGAAGCCCCGGGCAAAGTCGGCCACCAGATCCTCGGCTTCACCGAGGCGTTCGGCGGCGATCAGTGCCGCTACCCGCACCGGTACGGTTTCTGTGGCCCACAGCCACATTTCCTTACCCAGGACCACTTTGACGGCGTCGTCGGTGAGTGACAGCGCCTCCTCGACATCGCCGGCGGCCAGGCGGAGCCGGGCGAGAGCTCCGGTCGATTCCATCGACATGTCGGCGATGCCCCGCCGGGCGGAGTCGTCGTGGACTGCGCGCACCGCGTCCTCGGCGGTCGGGTTGTCATCCGTGGCCGCGCCCAGCAGCCCGAAGACCAGCTGGCTGTCGAGCTGCATGACCGGTTCGTCGTCGAGCTGAGTCCAGTGTCGGGTGCGGTCCGCCAGGCCGCTCCACGACCCGGTGAACCAGTCCAGGTGCGCGATCGTCACCAGCGTCATGTCGCGCAGCCGCTGATGGTGGTGACGGCGTGAGATGTCGCCGGCGATCGCCAGCCGCCGCCGGGCGTCCTGGTACAGACCCCACTGCATCGCGGCGTCGCCGGTGTTCAGCGAGAGCCGCGCCAGGTCCAGCGCGCCTTGTGACGTGGCCTCCTGCTGATCGGGGAAGCCCGCGGCCAGGTCCCAGCCGGAGGGGTCACCGAGGTCGAGCAGGGCGGTGATCCGGTCGATCAGCAGGATGCGCCGTTCCGCCTCCGGCAGTTGGGATTCGGCGACCGATGCGGCCCGGTCGATCCAGCGCCGGTGCTCGGCGGCGGTCCACAGCGAGCCGACCGGGCCGCCGAGGGTGGCCATCGCGCGCGCCACTTGCGACGGGCTGTCCGCCAGGTCCGGGATGGCGCGCTGGAGCTGGTCGACGCCGTCCGCGTGCTCCCCGACGTGGATCAGTATCCTGCCGAGCTGTTCGCGGATGCGGCCCCGGTCGGCCGGCTGGATCCGCTCGTCGTCCAGTACGGATCGCAGGGTGCTGACGAGATCGGCTCGGCGCAGGTAGCCGGTGACCGAGAGCAGCGGGAGCTTCTGCGCGATGCGCGCGACGCCGCTCGCGGGCAGACCGCCGTCGGTGAGGAGTTCGTGCAGCAAGGAGACCGCGGTCGGATGGTCGCCCGCGGCCAGCGCGAGATCGGCGGCCTGCTCGGCGTACCGGCACCACTGCGTCATCTCGTTCGCGGCCCGGTAGTGGTAGGCCAGCCGCGCGACGGGTGCCGGGCGCCTGTCCTCCAGCGCCGCCGCAGCCCGCCGATGCGCCGCACGGCGATCCGGCCCGGTGGCACGATGGTAGACGGCGCGTGCGGCCAGGACGTGCCGGAAGGCTATGCGTCCTGCCTCGTCCTCACTGATCAGGCCACTGAGAACCGCCTCGCGCAGTGCGGGGCCGACCTCGTGCGGGGCCAGGCCGCTGACGTGGGCCAGCACCGGTTCCGCCTCGGCGTCCACGAGCACCGCCGCGGCCAGCAGCATGTGTTGTGCCTCGGCGCTGAGCCGGCCGACGCGGTCGGTGACCGCGTCCCGGATCGAGGGCGGCACGTCGATCTCGTCGAGGGTGCGCCGGATCCACTCGCCGTCCCGCCGGATCAGGTCGGAGCGGGCGTGCAGCAGCCGCACCGACTCTTCGAGGGCGAGCGGCACGCCTTCGGTGCGCGCGTGCAGCAGCTCGGCGAAGGCCGGGGAGACCAGTTCGTCGTCCAGCATCGAGGAGACCAGCTGCGCGACCTCCGGCGGCTCCAGCCCGCCGAGCGTGATGCGGACGCTCCCCTGGCCGCCCGAGGAGTCCGCGACCTGCCGCACGCCGGCCGACAGCCGCGGTAGCAGCGAGTCGGCGGGAAGATCCTCGGCCCGGTAGGTCAGCAGGAGGCTGATGCGCCGCGTGGGGCGCGTGGCCAGGAAGAGCAGGAAATCCATGGTGGCCTCATCGGCCCAGTGCACGTCTTCGACCACGAGCACGCGTACCCCGAGCCGGTCCAGCAGCTCGGCCAGCGCGCGGATCAGCCGGTGGCGCGCCGCTCCCGGATCGATCAGCGGATCGGGAGCCGGCGGCAGTGCTTCGCCCCACTCGGGGAACAGCGGACGCAGAGTGCCTGCCAGTGCGCTGAGTCCCAGCCCGGCGACGTCGGAGCATCGTTCCCGCGCGGCGTCGACGATCGGTCCGAGGGTGAGCGGCTCGCGGAACGGCGGGCACACGGCGATCAGCGGCTCGGTGGTCGGTGTGGTGGCGAGTGCGGTGGTGAGTGCGGTGCTCGGGTCGGCTGTAGCGATTGAGTGCGTCCGGAGGACAGCCTGTGCTTCGCGGACCATCCGGCTCTTGCCGATACCGGCTTCGCCCTCGACGAGGACCAACGCGGGAGGGGTGGTCAGCGCGCGGACGACTCGGGCGAGTTCGGCTTCGCGACCGACGAAGCGCGGCGTGCCGATCCGGGCCGGGTGCGAAACGTCAGCCTGCTGTTCATCCTCCGCCGTGCGCCGGTTCACGGTGTCAGAGTATCGACGGCCGTGACCTTGCTCATAGGCCGGAATTGCGCCGGATCGGCGGCGATCGTCGTCCACGGGTGCCCGGCTCGGAGGCAGCGATGAGCCGGGATCAACATCGTTGAGAAGCGCGGCGTCGCCGGATCTCTCCGCGGCCGCGCAGGGGACGGTGTTGCCTCCGTCACGATCGCGGCGGAGCGCATCGTACTCACCTGTTTTCTTTCCTCCGGGTGGCTTCCTTACCAAAAAGTGGCTCCTTCCCGGTGGTTAGTCCCCAGGTCAGCATGAAGGCGTGCCGCGGGAGGCCGCGGCGGAAAAGAGGATCGGATCCATGTCAGTCGTCGTCACCGGAGCCACCGGACAACTGGGCCGGCTCGCCGTCGAGGCGTTGCTGCGGCGCGGGGTGCCGGCCTCGCGGATCATCGCGACCGGGCGGGAGGTCGCCGGGATCAAGGATCTGGCCGATCGCGGGGTGGTGGTGCGCCGGGCCGATTTCGCCGACCCGGACAGCCTCGCGGCGGCCTTCGCCGGGGCCGAGAAGCTGCTGCTGATCTCGGCCTCCGTTCCCGTGGAGGAGCGCCTGGCCAATCATCGTCGGGCCGTCGACGCGGCCCAGGCCGCGGGCGTCTCGCTGGTGGCGTACACGAGTACGACGCGCGCCGACTCGGCCGCCACGATCATCGGCGGCACGCACCGCGAGACCGAGGAGTACCTGCGCGAGCGCGGGATTCCCAGCGTGCTGCTGCGCAACAGCTGGTATCTGGAGAACTACACCTCCCAGTTGCCGGTGGTCCTCCAGCACGGCGCCTTCATCGGGGCGGCGGGCCGGGGCCGGATCAGTGCGGCGTCGCGCGCCGACTACGCCGAGGCCGCCGCGGTCGTGCTGACCACCGAGGGCCACGCCGGCAAGGTGTACGAGCTGGGCGGCGACGAGGCGTTCAGCCTGCCCGAGCTCGCCTCGACGGTCTCCGTCGTCCTCGGCCGGCCGATCAGCTATACCGACCTGTCGGCCGAGGCGTTCGCGAAGACGCTGGTCGGCTCGGGCGTACCCGCGGACCTCGCGCACGTCCTCGCCGACGCTGACCTCGGCCTGGGCCGCGACGAGATGTTCAGCGACTCCGGCGACCTGAGCCGCCTGATCGGCCGGCCCACGACCTCCCTGGCCGCCGCGATCGCCGAGGCGGTGCGGTGATGATGCGACGCACGACGACCACCCTCGCCGCGACCGCCGTCGCGCTGGCCGCCGTCACGGTTCCGGCCAAGGCAACAACCATGACCACGACATCCCAAAACCATAAGCAGGGTGCTTACACGCTCACGATCCACGGCGAGAACGCCTTCCCGGAAAGCATCGCGACCGACGGCGACCACATCTACACCGGCAGCATCGACGACGGCACCGTCTACCGCGGGCGGCTGGGAGCGAAGACGCTGGAGCCCTTCCTGCCGGCCGGCCAGGACGGTCGCACCGAAGTGACCGGCGTCAAGATCGCCGGCGACCGGCTGCTGCTCGCCGGCGCCTTCACCGGACGCTTCTTCGTCTATACCGAGACCGGCAAGCTCGTCGCCTCGTACACCGTCCCCGACACCGGCGAGAAGACGCTCGTCAACGATGAGGCGATCACCCCCGACGGCGACGTCTACATCACCGATTCCCTGCGTGCGGTGGTCTACCGGATCCCGGCTGCCGAAGTCCGGGCCCCGGTGGCCGGGGCGGTGCCGCACCGGACTCTGCGGGTCGCCTACCGGCTGCCGGACTATGTGGCAGGGCAGTCCAACGGCAACGGCATCGTCGCCACCCCGGACGGCAAGTCCCTGATCATCGGGTACTGGTACAGCGGCGCGCTCTACCGGCTCACTCTGGCCGACGGCACGGTCCGCAAGATCGACGCCCCGCCGCTGCCCAGCGACGACGGAATGGTGCTGCGTGGGAACGCCCTCTACATCGCGCGCTCCGTGAACAACGAGGTCACCGAGGTGCGGCTGTCGCATCACGACACCCGGGGTGCGGTCGTGGCTGAACGCACCTACCCGGGAGCCGACACCACGACTGGTGTCGCGATCAGCGGGGACCGGTTGTTGGTGACCAACTCGCAGTTGGACGCCTTCCTGTACGGCAACCCGCTCAGGAGCCCGGTGTTCACCGTCGAGAACCTGCCGCTGCGGTGATTCGGTGACCGTGTCCGGCGGTTTCCGGCGTCGTCACGTGCGCGGTTCAGACGTCCGCATCCCCTCGCAGACGATCCGGATCATCCGCTCCCGGGCGGGCTCGTCGGCGTCCGATCTGGTCAGGCAGCCGGCCATGAGGGCCTTCACGTCTCCGACCTCGATGTCGGCGTGCACCGAACCGGCGCTTTGGGCCGCGGCCAACAGTTCCTTGAGCGCTCCGCCGAAGTCCAGACCGGATCGCAGGGCCGCAGCCTCCATGTCGTACCCGACTCCGCAGAGGGCCTGGGCCAGTCCGAGGTTCAGCGCGCCCTCGCGTACCCACACGGAGAAGAACTCGAAGAACGCCGGGCCGGGTTCCAGTTTCTCGGCGAGTTCGCGGCTCTGTGTCAGGAGCCGCTCGACGCGTTCGAGCACGATCGCCTCGAACAGCGCCTCCTTGGTCGGGAAGTGCCGGGAGACGGTGCCGGTGCCGACCCCCGCGCGCCGGGCGATCTCGTGGACCGGGACCGCCAGACCGGCCTCGGCGAAGGCGGCGATCGCCGCGTCCAGCACCAGCGCGCGATTGCGCCTGCCGTCCGCGCGCATTGCTTTCGGGGTGCCCGAACCTGCGGAACCAGCTGTCTCCACCACGACGTACCTCCTCGGCATCGACAAACGGGACGGCCATCCCGTATATTTCAAGCGGGACATGCGTCCCGCTTACTCCAGCACATCACCGAGGACCTGCGCAAACATCCAGGCTGCTCGGCGTTCTCACACGACTCGGAAGCGGAGTAGAGCACCATGCCCAGGACGAATGCCTCGACGAATGCCTCGACTCGCGACGGCGTGTGGACGACCGACCGCATCGGGGACCAGAGCGGTCGTGTCGCGGTGGTCACCGGCGCGAACACCGGTGTCGGCTTCGAGGTCGCGACGGCGCTGGCCCGCAGCGGCGCCACCGTCGTGCTGGCCTGCCGCGACCTCGACCGCGCCCAGCACGCGTCCGGTCGGATAATCGCCGAAGCACCGCGAGCGGAGGTCCGGATCCAGCACCTCGACCTCGCCTCCCTCGACTCGGTCCGCCGGGCCGCCGCGCTGCTGAAGGAGGACTTCCCGCACATCGACCTGCTCATCGACAACGCCGGAGTCATGTGGCTCCCGCGTCAGGTCACCGAGGACGGCTTCGAGCGGCACCTGGCCGTCAACCACCTCGGCCACTTCGCCCTGACCGGCCTGATCCTGCCCGCGCTGACGGCGACGCCCGGCTCGCGCGTCGTCGTCCTCAGCAGCCCCGCGCACCGGAGAGGCGTGATCGACTTCGAGGATCTGCAATCCACCCGCGGCTATCGGCCGATGAAGGCATATGCGCAGTCGAAGCTGGCGAACCTGCTGTTCGCCTACGAACTCAACCGCCGCCTCCAGGCCGCCGGTGCACCGACCATCGCACTGGCCGCACACCCGGGCGGCGCCCGCAGCGAACTCAACCGCACCATGCCCCGCGCCTTCCGAGGCGCATCGTGGGGACTCGCCCGCCCCATCACCCACAGCGCGGACCGTGGCGCCCTGGCGATCCTGCGCGCAGCCGTCGACCCCTCCGCGCGCGGCGGCCAGTACTACGGACCGACCGGCCGCTTCGAGTTCAAGGGCGACCCGGGACTCATCACGTCGACGCCGTTGTCCCATGACAGCGAACTTCAGCGTCGACTGTGGGAGCGCTCCGAGGAACTGACCGGAGTCACTTACGCGATGAGTTGAGGGGCTTCTGGCGTGGCGGCAGCAGAGCCTTCCACCTCCGCCGCCCTGCGCTCCCGTTCCCGGAGCCCGACCAAGTCGTCCGGGACCGCTTCGGCCTCGTCGTCGTCGAAGTGCGCGAACACTCGCAGGCGCATCGCGATCAGCGTGGCGACCAGGACCGCGACCGCCATCGCCACGAACATCAGCCCTATGCCGCGGCCTTTGCCGGTGCCGAGGATGGTGCCGAGGGAGCCTGCCAGGGTGCCGTGGGGGGCCATCAGGGATTCGAAGCGGTCTGCGACCGCCGGGGCGAGGATCCAGCCGAGGGGGAGGGTGGACCAGGCGATCATCATGTTCAGGGAGAAGACGCGGCCGTGGTAGCGCTGGGGGACGCTGACCTGGACGATCGTGGTGTAGATCGCCTGGATCACCTCCAGGCAGAAGGCGGTGCCGAAGACGCCCAGGCCGATGATCAGCACGCTCGCGTGCAGGCCGGTGAGCAGGAAGAACGCTGACAGGATCAGGGTGGTCAGCATCGCGCCGGCCATGCGGCGGCGGCGCGGGCCGCCCCAGACTGTGATCAGGGCGGCGCCGCCTACCGCGCCGAGGGCTTCCAGGAGGGAGACCACGCCGACTTGGGTGAGGCTGCCGAAGGCCAGGACAAGGGGGACGACCAGGATGAAGACCGGTGCCAGGAAGATGTTCAGCACGGCCGAGAACAGCAGCATGGACCGCAGCTTCTTGTTTCCCCAGGAGTAGTTCAGGCCGTGCCGGACCTCGGTGAGCAGGGGTTCGCGGCGGTGCGCGCCGAGGGTGGCCGGGAAGCGGACCAGGGCCAGGACGCTGAGGGCGGCCCCGTAGCTGACCATGTCGATGACCAGGATGCCGGACAGGTGGATCGCGGCCATCAGCCCGGCCGCGAGCATCGGGACGACCAGGGCCGCGAAGCCGTTGGTGAGCTGGGCGACCCCGTTGGCGTGGCCCAGGAAGCGCTTGGGTACCAGCTGGGGGATCGCCGAGAGGTACGACAGGCGCTGGAACGCCGACGACACCGACAGCCAGACCACCAGCACGTACAGGTGCCACACGGCGAGGTGGTGGCTCCATAGCAGGGTACTGAGGATCAGCTCGCCGCTCGCGGAGGCCGCGGAGCAGACGAGCATCAGCCGCCGGCGGTCCGCCCGGTCCACGACCGCGCCGGCGATGGGGCCGACGAGCAGGTTCGGGACCAGCGCCAGGACGGACAGCGCCGCCATCCGGCCGATGGACCCGGTCGCGAGGTAGACGTAGATCGGGATGGCCCACCCGGTCAGCGCCGATCCGGTGAGGGACACCAGCTGGCCGGCGGCGACCGCGAGGAAGCGGCGGACGCTGGGTGCGGCGGCGCGGTCGGCGGAGTCCGCTCCGGTGTCGTGATGCACTTCGAGCAGCGGTGCCGGGCTTGCGGTCGCAGGGCTCGACGACGCCGCGGCACCGGCCGCGCCGGGCGGCAGCGGGTCGGCCGCATCCGAGCCGGATTCGAACGCCTTCTCAGCACCACCCCGCCCCGCGACCTCGACATGCGCCGAGGTGACGATCGAGGCGAGCTCCCCGGCCCGGTACTTCAAGAAGAAGTGCCCGGCCTCGTCCAGCACCGCCAACGCCGTCGTCTCGCTCAGGAACCCCCACTCCCGATAGCGCTCGCGGTGGTACTCGGTGACCGGGTCGGCACTGCCGACCACGCTGATCACCGGCGCCGCCAGCTTCTCCACCGCCGAGTCCAGCAGCGCGGTGAAGTACTCCTGCGCGGCCGTGCCGTCCCGCCGCATGTTGCGGATGATCCGATCGGCCTGCTCCGGCTCGACGTCGTCCATGTCGACGCCCATCGAGCGCAGCCAGGACGCGTGGTTGCGGTTGGCGCCGAACCGGCCCTCCATCCGGCCCACCAGGCCCAGCGGCCCCTTCGGCTTGGCGAACGGGAACATCGCCCCGATGTAGACGGCCTCCGGCGCGCGCCCGGCCGCCGCCAGGCGCAAGGCGATCTCCACCGCCAGCGCGCTGCCGACACCGCAGTGGCCGTAGACGATGACCGGCCCGGCGATACGCTCCAGCGCCTCCTTCACGCACCGGTCGGCCAGTTCGTCCAGCGCCAGCCCGTCCTCGTCGAGCCCGACGTCGTGGCCCGGGATCGCCAGCGCGAACAGCGCGTGGTCGCCCGGCAGGGCGTCGGCCAGCGGCTGGTACACCGCCGCGCTGCCGCCGCCGTACGGGACGCACAAGAACGTCGCGGTGGCCGGCGTGGCCCGGTTCCGGCGGGTCAGCTCGTGCAGCAGCCGGCGCGGGCCGTCGTCGGTCTGCGGCCGGGCCATCAGCGCCGCGAGCCCGCGCACCGTGCGCTCGGCGAACAGGTCCATGACCCCGGCCTGGCGCTGCGCCGACGGTAGATTGCGCAGCTTGGCGACGACCTGGGTCGCGGACAGGGAATGCCCGCCGAGTTCGAAGAAATCGTCATCGGCACCGACCCGGTCGACGCCGAGGACGGCACACCAGATCGAGGCGATATCGCGTTCCAGCCCCTCGCGAGGTTCGACATAAGCGGCCTGCGACGTGCCCCCGCGCTCCGGGGCCGGCAGCGCCGCGCGGTCGAGCTTGCCGTTCGGGCTGAGCGGGAGCGCGTCCAGCGTGACGAACGCCGAGGGCACCATGTAGTCCGGTAGCGTCTCCTTCAACGCCCGCCGCAACTCGGCCGGATCGGCCTCGCCGACCACATACCCGACCAGCCGCTGGTCGCCCGGAACGTCCGCGCGCACCAACACCGCGGCGTCCCGCACGCCGGGCTGCGCCCGCAGCGCCGCCTCGATCTCCCCGAGCTCGATGCGCAGCCCGCGCAGCTTCACCTGGTGGTCCAGGCGGCCCAGGAACTCGATGACGCCGTCCGGCCGCCACCGCGCCGAGTCGCCGGTCCGATAGAGCCGGGATCCGGGCGGCCCGAACGGATCCGGGACGAACCGGTCCGCGGTCAGCCCCGGCCGCTTCAGGTACCCGCGCGCGACCCCGACGCCGCCGATGTGCAGCTCGCCCGGAACCCCGATCGGCATCGGCTCGCCGTGCGCGTCCAATACATACAGCCGCAGGTTCTGGATCGGGGCCCCGATCGGCACGCTCGTGCGGTCGGCCAGCCCTTCCGGCGAGCACCGCCAGGAGCTGACGTCGATCGCCGCCTCGGTCGGGCCATAGAGGTTGTGCAGCTCGCAGCCGGGCAGCCGGGACAGGAATTCCGAGGCCGCCGCACGCGGCAACTCCTCGCCGCTGCACACCACTCGGCGCAGCGACGTGCAGTCCTGCACACCGTCCTGGTCCAGGAAGACGCCCAGCATCGACGGCACGAAGTGCGCCGTCGTGACGCCGGCCCCGACGATCAGCTCCCTGAGATATCCGGCGTCCTTATGGCCCCCGGGCTTGGCCAGGACCAGGCGCGCGCCGGCGATCAGGGGCCAGAAGAACTCCCAGACCGACACGTCGAAGCCGGCCGGCGTCTTCTGCAGCACCACGTCGTCCGGGCCCAGTGGGAACGCGCGCTGCATCCAGTCGAGCCGGTTCACCACGCCCCGGTGGCTGTTGACCACGCCCTTGGGCTTGCCGGTGGAACCGGAGGTATAGATCACGTACGCGGCGTTGTCGGGCCCGGTCTCCCACCTCACGGCACCGGCGCCGACGGCCGCGGGTACCGACCCCGAATCCGGCTCCGGATCATCGAGCACGATGACCTGCACGCCGGAGTCAGGCACCAGCCCGAGCAGCCGGCGCTGGGTCAGCACCACGGACGCCCCGGCGTCCTCGGTCATGAAAGCCAGCCGGTGAGCCGGGTACTCCGGGTCCAGCGGAAGGTACGCGCCGCCGGCCCGCAGCACGGCCAGCAACCCGACGACCAGTTCCAGCGAACGCTCGGCGCACACCGCGACCAGCGTCTCCGCGCCGACGCCGAGCTCGCGCAGCCGCTCGGCCAGCCGGCCGGACCGCTCGTCCAGCTCCCGATACGTCAGGTTGGCGCCCTCGAAGGACACCGCGACGGCGCCGGGATTCGCGAGATAGCGTGCGGATATCAGCCCGTGGAGTGTCGCCTCCGACGGGAACGGCGTGTCCGTGTCGTTCCAATCCGCCGTGGTCAGCTCCCGTTCGGCGGCGGGAAGCAGACCGAGCTCCGAGATCCGGGTCCCGGGCCGCTCGACGGCGTCCGCCAACAGGGCGATCAGGTGCGTGCTGAGCCGTTCGACGGTCGCGGCGTCGAACAACGCGGTGTTGTAGATGAACTCGCACCACAGGCCGTTCGCGGACTCGGCGGCGTGCAGTTCCAGATCCCAGCGGGAAGCGGGCAGCTCCAACGGCATCCAGCTCAGCGTCGGCAGATCGGACCGCTCCGGCGCGTGGTCGCGGATCTGGAAGTTCTGGAGCGCGAACACCGCCTGGAACAACGGCGGCCGGCTGACGTCGCGCGCCACCCCGAGCTCGTTGACGATCTGCTCGAACGGGACGTCCTGGTGCGCCAGCGCGTCGAGCACGGTACGGCGGGTGCGGTCGAGCAGATCGGCCACGCTGGGATCGTCATCGCCGTCGTCCCCGGCGGTGAACCGCATGGTCAGCATGTTGACGAACATGCCGATCAGCCCTTCGAGCTCCGCCCGGGAGCGTCCGGCGACCGGGGTGCCGACGGCGAAGTCCCGCTGCCCGCTGTAGCGGGCCAGCACGGCCTGGAAGCCGGCGAGCAGGGTCATGTACAGGGTCGCGCCGTGGTCTCGGCCGAGCGCGGACACCCGGTCGGTCAAGGCCCCGTCGATATGGAACCGGAACGTGCCGCCGGTGAAGGTCTGGGCGGCGGGCCGCGCCCGGTCCAGGGGCAGCTCCAACGCCGGCAGGTCGGCCAGCTGCGTTCGCCAGTAGGAAACGTCGCGGGCGAGCGTCGCCGTCTGCGCGCGCTGCCACGTGGCGTAGTCGCCGTACTGCACTGGCAGCGGTTCGGGCGCCCACGTGCCGCCGGCGCTCAGCGCCGCGTAGGCGTCCAGGATCTCGCCGACCAACAGGTCGCTGGACCAGCCGTCGCTCACCGCGTGATGGGCTTCCAACACCAGGATGTGCGAGCGGGCGTCGCGTTGGACCAGAAAGGCACGCAACAGCGGTCCGGCCGCGAGGTCGAAGGGCTGCCCGGCCAGCGAGCGGGCCAGATCGGCGGCGTCGGTGTCGTCGTCGGCAACGTGGACCGGCAGCGAAACCAGCGGATCGGCGTCCACGACCACCGTCGGCAGACCGTCGTCCCCCACCGGGAACCGCATCCGCAGGCTCTCGTGCCGCCCGATCACCGTGGCGAGCGCGCGTTCCAGCACTCCAACATCGAGCGGGCCATCGACGTCCACGGCGACCGTCACGTGATACGCGGCGGTTCCGGGAGCGAACTGGTCCATGAACCACAGGCGCTCCTGCGCGAACGACAAAGGCGGCGCGGCACCTTCGGGGCGCGGGCCGATCGCGGTGTTCGCCCGCCGGCGCAGCCGCTGGTCCAGCAGGGCCCGCTTGTCGGCGGACAGCCCGGCCGCGGGAGTGGTCGTGGACACGAGGTCTCACCTGCCCGTTTCATGAAGGAGGCGGTCGGCCTCGGCGTCGGACAGGGTGTCGATCTCGGCGGCGAGCAGCTTCTCGACCTCGGCCGCCAGGTCCGCGACGGTCGGGTGCTGGAACACCGCGTGGATCGGGATGTCCGCCTCCACGGCCGCCGAAAGCCAGGCCACGAACCGCGCGGCGGACAACGAGTTGCCGCCCAGATCGAAGAAGTCGTCATCGACTCCGACGCGGGTCACGCCCAGGACTTCGGTCCAGCCTTCCGCTACCAACTCCTCGGCGGCCGTGCTCGGCGGCACGGATTCCCGATCCGTCCCGCCGGACGCGCCCGGCGCGGCCGGAGCCGGCAGCGCGGCCGTGTCCAGCTTGCCGTTGGGCGTCATCGGTAGCGCGGGCACGGACACGAAAGCGGCCGGGACGAGATGCGCCGGCAGCGCGGCGCGCAGATCCGAGCGCAGCCGTGCCGGATCGGCGTCGCCGGCGACGTACGCGACCAGGGCCCCGTCCCGCACCAGCACAGCCGCGTCGCGCACATCGGGCCGGGCCCGCAGCACGGCCTCGACCTCGCCGGGCTCGATTCGCAGACCATTGAGTTTCACCTGGCCGTCCACTCGCCCCAGATACTCCAGGGCGCCGTCAGCTCGCCAGCGCGCCAGGTCCCCGGTCCGGTAGAGCCGGGAGCCCGGCGGTCCGAACGGATCCGGGACGAACGCCTCGGCGGTCAGGCCCGGACGGTTCAGATAGCCCCTGGCCAGCGGGACGCCGCCGGCGTGCAGGTGCCCCGGGACGCCGATCGGCGTCGGTTCGCCGTCCTCGGCCAGGACGTAGAGCCGCGTGTTGGCCAGCGGACGCCCGATCGGGACGGCCCCGGCCTGCTCCGGATCCGCACGCCGGCTGGCGACGTCGATCGTCGCCTCGGTCGGGCCGTAGAGATTGTGCAGCACCGCCGACGTCCGGGCGGACAGCGCGGCGGCCAGATCGCCGGTCAGCTGCTCTCCGCCGCAGAAGACCTGTCGCAGGGCACTGCATCCGTCCAGCTCGGGCCGCTCCAGCAGCAGCCTGAGGGTGGTCGGCACCAGCGCGAGCGCGGTCACCTTCTCCTCGGCGGCCACCGCGAGCAGCCGGGCCGGCTCCAGCATTCCGGCCGACGGCGCGACGACCAGCGTCCCGCCGCCGGCGAGCACCGGGTAGAGCTCGATGCCGAAGGCGTCGAAACTGGGGGAGGAGGAGACCAGCATGCGGTCCTCCGCGCCGATCCCGTACTCCCGGTTGAACCACAGGACGTAATTCAGCAGGCTGCGATGCTCGACCATCACGCCCTTGGGCCGGCCGGTCGATCCCGACGTGTAGATCACGTAGGCGAGGTGATCAGGGTTCTGATCCAGGCGCTCGTCAGTGTTCTGACTTCCGGTCGCCGTCGGGTCCGCCTCGGCCGTCCGCGGCTCGTCGATGAGCACCACCCGGGCGGCTCCCGGCGGGCAGGCGTCCTGGTGGGCGCGCGAGGTGATCAGCACCTCGGCCCCGCTGTCGTGGAGCATCATCGCCAGCCGTGCCGGCGGATACCCCGGATCGAGCGGCACGTACGCCCCGCCGGCCCTCAGCGTGGCCAGGAACGCGACCACCAGGTCCGCCGAACGCGGCAGCGCGACGGCGACCGGCCGCTCCGGCCCGACCCCGCAGGCTCGCAGCCGCCGGGCCAGGTCCTCGACGCGTTCCCACAGCTCCCCGTACGTGAGGCGGAGATCCCCGTCGACGACCGCGAGGGCCTGCGGGTTCGCGGCCATCCGGCGCCGGATCAGCTCCGACACCGTTTTCGCGTCGGCGGATTCGGACCCTGTCCGGGCCCAGTCGACCGCCGTGTCGTTCCACTCGTGAAGGACCAGGCCGCGCTCCGCCTCGTCCGCGACCGGCAACCGCGACAGGCGGGTGTCCGGGTCGGCGAGCGCGGCGGCGGTCAGCCGGGTGAACTGTTCGCAGATCCGCTCCGCCGTCGCGGCGTCGAACAGGTCGGTCCGGTACTCCAGCCGGGCGTCGTCCTCGGAGAACTCCAGCGTGAGCTCATTGCGCGCGACTCCGTTGGACCGGTTGAGCCCGACATCGCCGATATCGTTGATCCCGATCTGGTACAGCGGCTGCACATCGGCGTCGGGGCGGACGCCCAGGGCCTCGGAGACGTGGTGGATCGGCAGGTCCTGGTGCTCCCAGGACTCCAGCGTCCGCTCGCGCACCCGGTCGAGGAGCTCGGCGAACGTCGGATCGCCGGAGGCGTCGATCCGCACCGCCAGGGCGTTGACGAACATGCCGATCAGCGGCGCCAGCTCCGGCAGGTCCCGCCCGGCCACCTGGACGCCGACCACGATGTCGTCGGCGGCGGAGAGCCGGTGCAGCAACGCGGTGTAGGCGGCGAAGAAGACCATGAACGCGCTGGCCCGGCGCGAGGAACCCAGCCGTGCGGCCGCCGCCGCGGTGCCGGCCGGCAGCCTGAACTGCCAGTCCGCCCCGGGCTGGCCGGCCCCGGCGGCGCGCGGCCGGTCGGTCGGCAGGCTGTGGACCCGGGGCAGACCACTGAGACGCCCGCGCCAGAAGTCGGCCTCGGCGCGCGCCTTGGGGCCGGTCATCGTGTCGCGTTGCCAGGCCGCGTAGTCGGCGTACTGGATCTCCAGGTCGGGCAGCACGGCCGGCCGGCCCTCGATCGCGGCGATGCACTGCTCGCGGATCTCGGCCTGCAGCAGGTGCACCGACCCGGCGTCGAAGACGGTGTGGTGGGCCGCGAAGATCAGCACCGGTCCCTCGTCGGTGTGCGCCAGAGTCGCCCGCCACAGGGGTGCCTCGTCCAACCGGAACGGCGCCCGCAGGTCGGCGTCGTCGGTGTCCGCGATCCCCTGCCACGCGTCGGCACGGCCGGACAGGTCCACCGTCGCCAGCTTCACCGCGACGGCGGGGTGGACCGTCTGGAGCAGGCGCTCGCCGTCCAGACGCAGGCTGGTGCGCAGGGTTTCGTGCCGCGCGGCCGTGGCTGCCAGCGCACCGGTGACGATCTCCTGATCCGCGCCGGCCGGCAGCCGGACCCAGGCCGACAGGTTGTAGATCGTCTCATCCGATCCCAGCCGGGTCGCCAGCCACAGCCGCTCCTGGCCGAAGGACGCCGGCCCGGTCCACACCTCAGACATCGCACACCTCAGACATCGCACACCCCAGCTGTCACCGGCTCGGACTCGCCCACCGGCTCGAACTCGAAGCGCAGCAGGTTCCGGGCCGTGTCGTAGACCTCCAGCAGGTCCTCGTGGTCGGCGTAGCCGGCGACCAGCGCGTTCACCGCGAAGATCTCGTACTCGTCGCTCAGGACGTCGCCGGGGGCCACCGTGGTGACCACCGACAGCACGTCCGGGTGGGCTTCGAGTTCCGCGACGCCGTCCAGCGCGGTCAGCCGCCCCGAGCCCGTCGGGTAGAACATGCACAGCGCCATCGGGATCGGCAGCCGCGGATCCTCGCGCTCCGGGCGGGGCAGCCCGGTGGCCGCCGAGACCGCCTCCTCGGCCATGTGCACGCCGGTGGTCAGCGAGAGCATCTGGCCGACCAGCGCGCCGCCGGGCCGGCCCGGGTTCACCTCCACGACGACCGGACCGAGCACCTCGTCGTCCATGATCTCGATGTGCGCGACGGTCTGGTCCAGGCCGAGCGCTCTGGCGGCGGCGCAGGCGGCCGCCACCATCGGCTCCGTCCGGTCCTCGGGCACGTCCAGCGGCGGCTTCACCAGGCCGAGTTCGAAGAACTTCTCGTCCATCAGGAACTTCCCGACCAGCCCGAAGTCTTCGACGACGCCGTCCCGGATCACCACGTCCACGCTGGCCTCCGGCCCCCGCAGCTGGCCCTCGACCAGGAACTGCCGGGCCGGATCGATGGAGCCCAGCGCGACCTTGTAGCTGTCGGCCAGTAAGCTGGCCGGGATCCGGGCGGCGAGCTCTTCGTAGGCGGCGGCCAGTTCGGCGGCTGAGTGCACGCAGCGCACCAGGTGGCTGCCGGAGCCGTTGACCGGCTTGACGATGGCCGGCAGCCCCACTTCGCGGGCCACCGCCTCGGCCTGGTCGGCGCCGGAGATCAGGGCGAAGCCCGGAGTCGGCAGGCCGGCCTCGTGCAGCGCGCGCCGCACCGCGTACTTGTTCCGGGCCAGCTCCAGCACGTTGGGGTCGGTGCGGGCCACCCCCAGGGCCGCCGCCGTCCGCGCGGCGGTCACGATGGCCGCGTCGGACCAGGTGATGACGCCGGTCGGCGGGTTGCCCGGGCCGGACGCGGCGGTGATCGCCGCGACCGACTCCTGGACGTCGTAGGGGTCTGCGACGGTCACGATCCGGTCCACCAGCGCGGCCAGCGCGGCGTGCTCGGCGTCGGTCACGGCGCCGGTGAGCAGCACCGGACGGCCGCCGCAGGCCCGGATCGCGTCCGCGAACGGCGGGATCCAGGCGATCCCGGCCTCGCGCAGGACGATGACGGCGGTCCGCCACGCCGCGCCGCCCGGAGCCCATTCGGGGTCGGCGCCGGCGAGGTCTCCGTGTCCCGGGGCGCTCGGTCCCGTGCCGGACACCATGCTCGATCCCGTGCTCGGCTCAGTCATCGGCGGCCATCGCCTCGCGCAGGCTCAGCGGCCGCATGTCGGTCCAGACCTCGTCGATGTGGGCCAGGCACGCTTCCTTCGGCCCGGCGAATCCGGCTTCGCGCCACCCCGCGGGCAGCGAGCGGCCGGCCGCCCAGATCGAGTACTGCTCCTCGTCGTTCACCACGACCGTGTAGTCGTCCATGTCGGTTGCCTCCTTCAGGCCTCAGGCGCGCCGGACGCGCGGGATGGTGGTCGGCGCCGGGCTCTCGTCCGCCCGCATCTGCTCCACCCGGGCGGCGAGCCCGGCGACGGTCGGGGTCTCGAACAGGCTGCGCATCGGCAGCCGGACGCCGACGGCCTTGCGCATCCGCGTGACCAGTTGGACCGCGATCAGGGAGTTGCCGCCGAGTTCGAAGAAGTCGTCCTCGACCCCGACCCGGGGCACGCCCAGCACCTCCGTCCAGCTCTCCACCAGCGCCCGCTCCACCTCGGTGCGCGGGGCGACGTAGCCGGCCGCGTCCGTGTCCAGGGCCCGCGCCGCGCCGTCCGAGCCGTCGGCCGCGGCCGAGGACTGGACGCCGTCGGCCATGGTCTCGGGCCGCTCCTGCCGCACCCGCGCGATGATCTCCGCGACCGGCCGGGGATGGATGACGACCTGGGCTCCGAGGTCGGTGGTCAGGACGCGGACGAACGCCTCCGCGCCGTCGGCGGGTGCGATGCCGCCGCCGGTGTCAGGGCCCTGCTCCACGACGCGGGTCTCGGTCGCGGTGCCGGCCAGGTCGGCGGCGACCGCGCCGGGGTCGACGCGGCGCAGCACGAAGTCGCCGATCGCGGCCAGTTCCCGGCCGGTCTCGTCGAACAGCGTGACGTCGCAGGCCAGCACCTCGGTGCCGGCGTCGCCGCGGTAGGTCATGTGTGCGTGGAACCGGGCCGGCAGCGGGGCCCGCACGAGCAGGCTGCCGTAGCCGAGCGGCAGGTAGGAGCCCTCGCCCCGGGAGGAGCCGAACGAGGTCGCGACGTCGAGCAGCGCCGGGTGCAGGTCCCACCGGGACAGGTCGCCGGCGGCGGCCTCCGGCGCCGCGATCAGCGCCAGTTCCTCGCCGTCGCCGACGCGGTGCTCGGCCAGGGACTCCCAGCGCGGGCCGAACGTCAGGATGCTGGTCCGCCCGGACTCGGTCTCGGCGACCGCCGCGTCGGCCTTCGTGAACCGCTCGGCCATCGCCGCCGGGTCGTGGCGCGGCGCCGGGCCCGGGTCGATCCAGCCGTAGGCGCCCCGGACGTGCATCCGGGTGCGGCCGCCGGAGACGCTGACCGTGCGGAACGTGCCGTCCGACCACTGCACGCGATACTCCGCGAGGGTGCCGTCCGGGACGGCGAAGGGCTCGACGAAGGCCACGTCGCGCAGCTCCAGCACGCGATCGGCCGGGCGTTCCGGATCCCCGCCGATCGCGGCCCGCGCGCACTCCAGATGGCCGGTGCCGGGCAGGACCGGGACGCCGTCGATCCGGTGCTCGTCCAGGACCCACTGCGTCGCCGCCGACACCCGGCCGCGGGCCCAGCCCGCGCCGCGTTCGGTCAGCACCGGGTGGTCCATCGCGACGCCCGGGCCCGCGAGCCGGCCGGCGGCGGTGGCTGTCGCGGTCGCCGCCGCGCCCGGCTGCGGTGTCTCCACCGCCATGCCGACCTCCAGCCAGCCGCCCCAGTTCAGCGAGACGACCCGGGCCTTCCAGCCGTGCTCGCTGCGGGCGTAGGCGTCGAGGAAGGCGTTGGCCGCGCAGTAGTCGACCTGCCCGAAGCCGCCGGCCACCGAGGTCACCGAGGAACACAGCGCCACGGTGTCCAGGTCGAGGTCGCCGAAGGCCTGGAACAGCGCGAGCGTTCCGGAGATCTTGGGTTCGAGCACCGACAGCGCGGTGGCGCGCTCCTTGATCTCCAGCATGCCGCCGCCGGCCACGCCGGCCGCGTGCACGATGCCGTCCAGCCCGCCGAAGCGCTCGATGATCTGCTCCCGGACCCGGCGCAGGTCCGCCGGATCCGCGACGTCGCCGGCCAGCACCAGGACCTCGCCGCCGAGCGCTTCCATGCGGCGGACGGCCGCGATGGTGCGGCCGGTCCGGTCGCCGGTCCCGTACACGGCGAGGTGGTCGTCCCACGCGGCCCGATCCGGCAGCGGGGAGCGGGCCAGCAGCGCGACCCGCGCCCGGGTCCGATTGACCAGGTCCTCGGCCAGGGTGATGCCGATGCCGCCGGTACCGCCGGTGATCAGCCAGCGCGCGCCTTCGGCTGTTTCAGGCTCCTGATTTTGTGGGGTGTCCGGCACCTCGACCTGTTCGTAGTCGACAACCCAGCGCCTTCCACCGCGCAGGGCCACGGTTTCCGCTCCTGCGGGCCGTCGTAGTTCGGCGACCAGTTCACTAGCCGAGCCGGCCGGATCGGCGTCGATCCGCCGGACCGTGCGCTCAGGCATCTCCAGCGGCAGCACTCGCGTGATGCCGGCCAGCGTCGCGTGCTCCGGCCGGGTCAGGTCGCCGCCGAGCACGTCCTCGGCTCCGGCCGACACCACGTCGAGGTGCACACCGGCGCTCTGCTCGTCCGCGGCGAGCGCCTGGACCAGTGTCAGAACGCTGAGGAAGCCGTGGTCCTGGGCCAGTGCGGCGGCGGCCAGATCGGACCCGGCCGCCTCGCCGTCCAGGGCCCACGCGTGCACGATCCGCCCCGGCAGCCCGTCGGCCACTAAGGCCCGGTAGTCCTCCGGTTCCGTGGCGCGCACGGTGACCACCGCGCCGTCGCGGTCGAACCCGGTGCCCGGCCGGACCTCGGTCACCGCCACGCCGCGCCGCCGCAGCTCGGCGACCAGCGCTTCGCCGAGCGGCCCGGCCACGAAAGCCAGGGCACTGTCGAAGTCCGCGATCCGGGGGTCCGGCGGCAGCTGGCGCCGGGTCGGCACCGCGAACCACCGGCTGACCGGCGCCGTCTTGCCCGGCTTGGACCGGCTCGGACCGGGGTGCGCGCCGACCGCCTCGGGCACCGGATCGATCCAGTGCCGCACCCGCTGGTAGGGATACGTCGGCAGCGGAATCCGGCGGCCGACTTCCGGCAGCTCGACCGGGACACCGGCGATCCACAGCGCGCCGGCGGTCCGCTCGAAGTCCGCCAACTCGGTCTCGGGCTTGCCCGGCAGGCTCGCCAGCGGCGGGGACGTCCGGTCGGTCTGCATCCGGGCCAGACCGGCGAGCTGGCGGCCCGGACCGCACTCGACGAGCGTCCAGGTGCCCTCGGACAGCAGCCGGGCGACGCAGTCGCCGAACCGTACCGTCCCGCGCAGGTGCCCGGCCCAGTACCCGGGGTCCTCGGCCTGCTCGGCGGTGATCCAGTCCCCGGTCACGTTGGACAGGAACGGAGTCTGCGGCGCCCGGCGCGGAACCGATTCCACGAGCGCGGCGAACTTCTCGACAACCGGGTCCATCATCGCCGAGTGGAACGCGTGGGAGGTCCGCAGCATCCGGGTCTGGACCTTGGCCGGCCCGGCGGCCAGCTGCTTGGCGAACGCCTCGACGGCCTCGGTCGGGCCGGCCACCACGCAGGCGCGCGGCCCGTTCACGGCCGCCAGCGACAGCTCCGGCGGGAGCAGGTCGCGCAGCTCGGCCTCGTCCAAGGTCACCGCGAGCATCGCGCCGGGGCGCACCGACTGCATCAGCGCGCCGCGCCCGGCCACCAGCCGCAGCGCGTCCGGCAGCTCGAAGACCCCGGACAAGGTGGCCGCCACGTATTCGCCGATGGAGTGGCCGATCATCGCGCCCGGCCGGACGCCGCGGCTGCGCCACAGCTCGGCCAGGGCGTATTCGAGCACGAACAGCGCCGGCTGGGTGACGCGGGTCTCGCGCAGCGCGTCCTGCGCCGCCGCCAACGCCTCGCCCTCGGCGCAGATCAGGTCCCGCAGATCCACGTCCAGGTGCGGCCGCAGCAGTTCGCAGCACTCGTCGACGGCGGCGGCGAACACCGGCTCGCTGCGATACAGCCGCGCGCCGACCCCGGCGGACTGCGAACCCTGGCCGGAGAACAAGAACGCGACCGACGGCGCGGTGCCCTCGGCCCGCGCGGTGAGCAGCCGGGACTGGTCGCGCAGGGCGGCGACGGCGTCCGCGGCGTCGGCGGCGACGACCGCGGCCCGCTGCGGATGCCGAGCCCGGCCGACCCGCAGGGTGTGGACCACGTCGTTCAGGTCGAGCTCGGGGTTCGCGGCCAGATGGTCGGCGAGCCGGGTGACCGCCGCCGCCAGGGCCGGCGCGGTGCGGGCCGACAGGGTCAGCAGCCGGGGCGGCCGGTCCGCCGCGCGCTCGGTGGTCCCGGTGGTGCTGGTGGCCCCGGCGGCCGGCGCCTCCTGCAGGATCAAATGCGCGTTGGTGCCGCCGATCCCGAACGAGCTGACGCCGGCCCGCCGCGGCCCGCCGTCGCCGTCCCATGCGGTCAGGTTCGACACCACGTGGAACGGGGTGTCGTCGAAGTCGATCGCCGGATTCGGTGTCTGGAAGTTGACCGTCGGCGGGATCAGCCGGTGCTGTAACGCCAGCGTGGCCTTGATGACCCCGACCACGCCCGCGGCCTGGCTCAGGTGGCCGATGTTCGACTTGACCGAGCCCAGGGCGCACCAGCCGCGTTCGGCGCTGCCGTGCCCGTAGGCCGCGGTCAGCGCCGCCACCTCGATCGGGTCGCCGAGCGCCGTGCCGGTGCCGTGCGCCTCGACGTAGCCGATGCTCCGCGGGTCCACCCCGGACACCGCGACCGCCTGGGCCACCGCCTCGGTCTGGCCCTCGACGCTCGGCGCGGAGAAGCCCACCTTCGCCGACCCGTCGTTGTTCACCGCCTCGCCGCGGATCACGGCCCTGATGTGGTCGCCGTCGGCGAGCGCCTGGTCGAGCCGCTTGAGCAGGACCACCCCGGCGCCGCTGCCCCACAGCGTGCCGGCGGCCCGGGCCTCGAACGGCCGGCAGTGGCCGTCGGGCGAGGTGTAGCCCTCGACCGCCTGGTAACCGGTGATGTAGGGCAGCTCCACGCACACCCCGCCGGCCAGCGCCATGTCGCACTCGCCGTTGCGCAGCGCCTCGGCCGCCAGGTGGATCGCGACCATCGAGGTCGAGCAGGCGGTGTGCACCGTCATGCTCGGACCGCGCAGGTTCAGCTTGTAGGAGACCGACGTCGCGACGTAGTCCGGCTGGTTGGACGTCGCGATCGACAGCCCGCCGGCGATCGCCGACCACAGCTGGGGGTCGGCCTTCAGGTTCAGCCACATGTAGGCGTCCGCGCCGGTTCCGGCGTAGACGCCGATCGTCCCGGGGTAGCGGGCCGGGTCGTAGCCGCTGTCCTCCAGCGCGCTGTGCGCCGTCTCCAGGAACATCCGGTGCTGCGGGTCGGCGATGTCGGCCTCGCGCGGCGACATGCCGAACAGGTCGTGGTCGAAGTCCGTCATGTGGTCGCAGATCGGCGCGGCCGGGACGTAGCCGGGATCGTCGAGCTCGTCCGGATCGACGCCGGCCGCCAGCAGTTCGTCGCGGGAGAAGAAGGTGATCGACTCGACGCCGTCGACGAGGTTCCGCCAGAAGGCGTCGATGTTGTCCGCGCCGGGGACCCGGGCGGCCATCCCCACGATCGCGATCGGTTCGACGCCCTCCGAGAAGTCGTCGAAGTCTTTGTCATCAACGTCTGTGTCATCAACGTCTGTGTCATCAACGTCTATGGCATCAACGGTGGCCGGCATCGCGGTCCTCCGATCGCTCGGCGCCCGAGGGCGGCGCTGGTTCTGGGTCGGTGATGTGCAAACGCAGTTCACTGAAATAGCGGCGGCCGGCCCGGTCCGGGACCCACGCCTGGTCCGTGTCCGGCAGCATCTCGCTGACCGTGACAGACACCTCGGGCCCGGCGACCTCCTGCGCGCGGCGGACCGTCTGGCAGAGCATGGAGACGACGGTCGGACTGGTCAGATCGACGTAGAAGGGCTTCACCTCGGTACCGACCTTGACGAACGCCCGGTCCGGCAGCCCCAGGGCCGCGCGCCAGCCGCGCGCGGCCAGGTACTGGTCGGCTTCTCCGGACGCCTCGGCCAACCCGGTTCGGCCGACCGTGGTCCGCCAGGTCCGCCGGGCCACGACGAGCCGGTCCACGGTGATCCGCGGGGTGTTGCCGGCCGCCGTGGTCTTGAACCCGTCCACGGCGTGCGTCGCCAACAGAGTGGAGAAGATCTCCAGCAGCGGCCACGTGCGACCGTCGGCCGCGCTCGCGACCAACGTGCCGCCGACGTCGGCTACGGTGACCGAGGTGACGGGGAGCAGGTGCTCCCGGTCGGCGCCGGGCGCGGCGGCGATGCCGAGCCGGTAGTCCGTCGGACCGTCCAGGCTGTCGACGAGCCGCGAGGTGGTGCGCGGCCAGTCGGCCGGGTAGAGCAGCCGGATCCGGTGCTCGCCGAGATCCTCGGCCAGCGCGGCGGCCAGGTCCTCGGGCCGGGGATGGCACACCGTGAGCGCGGAGCAGTCGAACGTGGCCCAGGCCACGTGCAGTTCGCCGAGCACGACCAGGTATTCGCCGCGGTTGACGGCTTCCAGGTCCGGCGCGCAGATCTGCAGGTCCGGGCTGTGCAGCCGGCCGGCGGACCAGCCCGGGTGCTCGGCCGGGAACAGTTCCGCCACGCGGGCGCGCACCTCGGCGGCGGACAGGACGATGTCGGCCTGGTCCGATCCATCCAGCCCGAACAGCGCCGACCAGCGCCGGGCGAAGTCGGCGGCGACCACGTCCACCGGCCGCGGCCCGCTGCCGTACCAGAGCCCCTGCGCCAGGAACCACAGATCGGCCAGGCTCACCGGCTTCTCCGGCTCGGCCGCGGCCAAGTCGTCGAACAGCGCGCGCAACGCCTCCGAGTGCGTCCGCGCCAACTCCGCGCTGAGCCAGCGCGCGGCCAGCAGCAGCGGTTCCAGCGGCGCCGCGATGTCGTCGAGCAGCCGCCGGCCCACCACCACGTCGAGGTCGCGGACGGTGTCCTCGACGCACAGCGTCCGGCCGGCGTAGGTCTGGCCCGCGCTCCGGGTGGCGTCCCGGCCGGTCAGGGCGACGAACTCGGCGGCCAGGAATTCCAGCGCCGAGCGCACGGCCTCGGCGTCCCCGGCTGCCGTGGCGACCTTGTCCCGGGCGTCCTGCAGCCGCTGGAAGCCGGCCAGTGCCCGGGCGCGCGCCGCCTCGTCGGCGACCGCGGCGATCCGGCCGGCCAGGACGTCCTCGGCGCCGGGGCCGATCGGCAGGTCGGCGTCCCAGGTCAGGACGCCGCGCTCGACGAGTCGGCCGAGCATCGCCGAGCCGTCCTCGGCCCGTCGCAGAACCCTGTCTTCGACCAGGCCCGCGACGACGGTCGCGGCCGGGGCGCCGGTGCACCGCCGGACCAGCTCGGCCTCGGCGGGCAGGAGCGTCAGCGGCGGCTGCGCGGGACGCAGCACCGTGTCGCCGTCCAGGGTGAAGTGCGAAAGCAGCGCCGGAGGCAGGAAGGCGCGGACCTCCGGATCCGCGACGAGGGTCTGCGCGTAGGCGTCCAGGGCCCAGTGCTCGAAGAAGACCTTCCGGTCCCGCACCAGGGCCGGCCCGGGGTCAGCCCGCACCACGGCGGCCTCGTCCGCGCCGATCGATCCCCAGCACACCGGCCCGAAGAAGCCGATGGTCTCGTTCTTGGCGCAGTACCGCTGCCAGTACCGGGCGATGGCCCGCTCCCGCCTTCGCAGGATCCTGCGTTTCATCGGGCGGCCGGACGACAGGCTGTCCAGGCAGGTCTGCATCGAGCTGTTCTGCCAGGCCAGGGCCTCGCGGAAGAGCGGATCGGCGACGATCTCGGCGATCCGCGCCGACTCGGCCGCGGCGGCGGCCGCCAGCTCCCGGTCGAGGCCGGCGCGCAGCGCGGCGTCGGCGTCGGCGTCTGGGCCGGGGCCGGCCAGCAGGGCGTCGGCGGCTTTCGCAGCGGCGGTTGCGCCGAACCGGTCCAGGCCGTCCGCCGGGAACCCGGTGGTCCGCAGCAGGACCTCGCGCCACACCGACCATCCGGTGTCGCCGAGCGGGACGCTGTGGGCGCCGGTCATCAGCGGCCTCCCGCGTGAGTCAGGGTTCGCAGATCGGCGCGGATCACCGAGGCGATCCGGGGGATCTGGTCGTGGAGGAAGAAGTGCCCGCCGGCCAACGGATGCAGGGCGAACCCGGCGGTGGTGTGGCGGGCCCAGCCGGCCATCGCGTCCGGGGCGGCGGCTCGATCGGCCTGACCGGCGAAGGCGGTGATCCGGACGGGAAGCGGGGATTCGGACTGGTAGACGTAGTCGTCCAGCCACGCGAAGTCGGCGCGCAGGGTCGGCAGGAGCAGATCCAGCAGCTCCGGTTCGGCCCGTACTTCGGCCGATACACCGCCGCCCTCGACGACCCGGTCCAGCAGTTCCGCGTCATCGAGCCGCGACAGCTTGTCGAACGGTCCGTCGACGCGCACATCCGGCGGACGACACCCCGAGACGTAGACCGCGGACGGCAACGGAGCGCCGGTGCGGCGGAACTCGCGCACCACCTCGAAGGCCAGCCGGCCGCCGAGGGAGTGCCCGAACAGCGCGAACGGCCGGTCCACTCGGTCCGCGATCGCCGCCGCGACCGTGGCGGCGTCGAACTCCGGCGGCTCGGCGATCCGGGTCTCCCGGCCCGGGAGCTGCACCGGCAGGACCCTGACGTCCGGGATGAACGACGCCGGCCAGCGCCGGAACACCGAGGCGCCGCCGCCGGCGTAGGGGAGGCAGAACAGGTCGGCGGCCTGGCCGGTGTCATGGGCGCCTGCTTCGGAGAACCACATCGGCGGCGTCACGCGTTCACTCCGGGACGGTCGGCGGTCGCGGCGGGCGCGTCGATCCAGTGCCGGACCCGCTGGAAGGGGTAGCCGGGCAACGGAATGCGGCGACCCGAGACCACGCCGCGCCAGTCCACGTCGGTGCCGAGCATCCACTGCCGGGTCAGCTCCGCCACGGTTCCGGGCCCGGGGTTCGGGGCCGACTCCGGGTCGAGCATTGCGATGGCCTCGGCGACGTCGTCACAGACCACTGCGAAGCGGTGTCGCAAGGCTCTGCGTCCCATGGCCAGAGTGAAGGAGACGTCGGCGAGATCGACGTCGGGATGGTCGGCCAGGTATGTGCGCAAGCGCTCGATCTGTTCGGCGAGGGCTTGCGGTGAGGCCGCCGACAGCGGCAGCGGCCACGGTCCCGGCCGACGTTCGGCCGCCGGGCGCGCGGGCGGCTGTTCGACGATCACGTGCGCGTTGGAACCGCCGAGCCCGGCCGCGCAGACGGCGGCCAGTCGCAGATTCGCTGAATCGGCCGGCCACGCGATCGTCTCGGTGGGCACGAAGAAGGGGCTGTCCTCCAGACCGGCTTCCGGGTTCGGCTTGTCGAAGTGCAGACTCGCCGGGATCATCCCTTCCCGGACGGCCAGCACCGCCTTGATCAGACCGGCCACGCCGGAGGCCGCGTCGAGGTGCCCCACGTTGGTCTTCACCGAGCCCAGCGCGCAGGCCGCCGTCGCCTGGGCGCCGGCCGCCCGCCAGGCCCGGGTCAGGGCCTGGACCTCGATCGCGTCGCCCCAGCCGGTTCCGCCGCCGTTGCCCTCGACCAGGCCGATCTCGTCCGCGCCGACCTCGGCCACGGCCAGCGCCTCCGCGGCCGCGGCGGTCTGGCCGGACAGCCCGGGTGCGGCGAATCCGGCCCGCTGCGCGCCGTCGTTGGACAGCGCCCAGCCGCGCAGGACCGCGTGCACGTGGTCGCCGTCGGCCTCGGCGTCGGCCAGCCGCTTCAGGACCACGACGCCGACGCCGCTGCCGTAGACGGCTCCGGTGCCCGAGGCGTCGTAGGAGCGGCAGCGCCCGTCTCGCGCGACCAGCCCGCCGACGGTGTGCCGGTACCTGGGCCAGGTCACGCTCACCCCGCCGGCCAGGGCCAGATCGCACCGGAAGTCGCCCAGGCTCTGCGCCGCGAGGCACACCGCGGTCAGCGATCCCGAGCACGCCGACTGCACGGCCAACGCCGGTCCGGACAGCCCGAGCCGGTAGGCGGTCTGCGCCGGCAGGTAGTCAGCGGCCTGATGCTCCAGCAGCCGGCCCTCCCAGTCGTCCCGGTCGGCCCGGGACACCGCCGGGTTCCCGAACAGGTGGAACTGGAAGTACCGGTTCACCGACGCCGAGCCGAACACGCCGACCGGCCCCGGGTACGTGCCCGGGTCGTATCCGGCGTCCTCCAGCGCGGTCCAGCCGGCCTCCAGGAACAGCCGGTGCTGCGGGTCGGTGAGCGCGGCCTCGCCCGGGCCGAAGCCGAAGAACTCGGCGTCGAAGTCCTCCACGCCCGGCAGCCGGCCGCCGGCCGGCACGTGCGCGGGATCGTCCAGCAGGCCCGGGCCGACGCCCAGCTCCAGCAGCTCTTCGCGGGTGTAATCGTGGACTGAGTCGACACCGGCGACCAGGTTCTGCCAGAACGCTGATACGTCCGGCGCCCCCGGGAGCCGGCAGGCCAGCCCGATCACGGCGATCTCCTCGCCGGTCACGGCGCTCATCCCGCCGCCTCGGTGCGGCGGGTGTCGGCCGACCGGGTCCGGGCGGTGCGCCGCCGGGCGAGGCGGTCGGCGATCCGGGCGGTGTCGTCGGTGTCGGGGACCTCGCCGGCGTCCAGATGCGCGGCCAGCGTGCCCACGGACGGGTACTCGAACAGGCTGATCGTGGGGACGGACAGACCGTGGTCGCGGTCCAGCCGCTGCCGGACCCGGGCCAGGTGCAGCGAGTTGCCGCCGAGGTCGAAGAAGTTGTCGGTGGTCCCGACGCCTTCCAGGCCGAGGACGGCGCACCACACCTGCGCGACGATCCGCTCGGTGGGAGTCGTCGGGGCCGGACCGGTGCCGGGGTGCGCCGGCCGGGGCAGTGCGGCCACGTCCACCTTGCCGGTCGAGGTGAGGGGGAACTCTTCGAGGACGACGAAGCGTGCGGGCACGAGGTAGGCGGGCACCCGTTCGGCGAGTTCGGTCCGCAGGGTGGCCGGTTCCAGGTCGGTCCCCCCGCGGGTCGCCTGCACGTAGCCGATGACCTCCACCGCCCCGGCCGCGTCGGTCCGGGACACCGCGACCGCCCGGACCACCCCGGTCAGCGCGGCCAGGTGTGCCTCGACCTCGCCGAGCTCCACCCGATGCCCGCGCACCTTGACCTGTCGGTCGCCGCGCCCGGCATAGACGATCCGTCCGTCCGGCAGGCGCCGCGCCAGGTCGCCGGTGCGGTAGAGCCGCAAGCCCTCGCCGCCGCTACTCTCATCAGCGAACTTCTCAGCGGTCAGCTCCGGCTCCCGCCAGTAGCCGAGCGCGAGATACCGGCTCCGGATCACGATCTGCCCGGCCTCGGCGGGCCGGTCCTGCTCGTCCAGCAGCACTATCTCGTAGCCCGGCAGGCTCCTGCCGATCGGCACCACTTCGTGGTGGACCGCTTCAGCGGCGGGGACGCCGGGTGGCACATGGTTCTGGACCGCGAAGCTGGCCTCCGTCGCGCCGTAGCCGTTGACCAGAACGCAGTCCCGGGCGAAGCAGCGGCGCACCGCGGCCAGGTCCAACGCGGTCACGGCCTCGCCGCCGAGGACCACGGCCCGCACCGAGGGCAGGCGCCGGCCCGCGCCGAGCTCCGCCGTCAGGTAGCGGAAGACGGTCGGTGTGGAGTGGTAGACGCTCACCTCGCGCTCGGCGATCGCCGCCGCCAGCCGCGCGAGCCCGTGCCGGTGGACGCCGACCGGGACCACCGCGGCGCCGGACAGGATCGCCGAGAACAGGTCGGTGACGGCCATGTCGAAGCCGAACGACGTCAGGAGGCTGACGCGGTCGGAGGGGGCGATGCGCAGGTTGGTGATGTGGTTGCGCACGCCGTGCAGGACGTTGCGGTGGTTCTGCACCACGCCCTTCGGCTGCCCGGTCGAACCGGAAGTGAACAGCACGTAGGCCGGATCGCGCGGATCGGCGTCCACGGGCCGGTAGGGCGCGGGCCGGGCCTGCTCGGTCAGCACCACCGGCTGCCCGAGTTCCGCGGCCTTGGCGGCGTTGGCCCCGTCGGCGACGACCAGCGAGATCTCGCAGCGCTCGACCATGTACGCCAGGCGGTCGGCGGGGAACTCCGGGTCCAGCGGCACGTAGCAGCGGCCCGCGCCGAGCGAGCCCAGGACCGCGGCGATCATCGCCGGGCCGTGCTCGATCAGCAGACCCACGCGGTCGCCGGGGCGTCCGTGCCCTGCGATGAGCGCGGCGATCCCGCCGGCCTCGGCGGCCAGCTCGGCGTAGCTGAGTCCGCGGTCGTCGCCGAGGACCGCGGGGCGGTCCGGGCCGAGCGCGACCTGGCGGGCGAAGCGCTGCGCGATGGTCTCGTCGCAGGCTTCGAAGGGCACGAAGTCCGGCGATTCGCGATGGGCGCTCGCCGGATCCAGGACCAGGCCTGCTGTCCGGACACTGTTGCGCGGCCTCGGAATCGCCTCGCCGACCGTGACATCGCCTGGCAGGTCCAGCTTCAGGCTCGCCTCGTCCTCGACTGCCCCCCGCAGTTCGGACGTCATCGGCTGCCCAGCAGCGCCGCCGCGATGTCGCCGGCGTCGCGCACCTCGGTCACCGCGTCGGCGGCCAGCGGCTCGTAGTCGGCGGTGGTGTAGCTCCCGGAGCCGTGCACCACCAGGTCGCGGCCGGGGTCGACCAGGTCGCGGTCGACGGCGTTCAGTACACCGGTGAGCGCCATGGTCAGCGACCACTCGCGCAGGGTCCGCGGGTCGGCGGGCAGCGGCCGCCCGGTCGGGGCCAGCCACTGGCGCACGAACGGATACCGCTCCAGGCACTCGTGCAGCGAGACCACGATCCCGTCGCCGCCGTGCCCCTTGATGATGGCGTTCATCGCCGGCGAGGTCGCGGGGGAGTGGGTGTAGAAGGTCGGGTCCAGGACCTCGTCCGGGTCGAACGTGGTCTGCGGGAACCGGAGGTCGCTGTCCTGTCGGTACAGGCCGCCGTCCATGGTGTAGGCGGGCAGGCTCGCGCGGTCGAAGTCCCCGTGGCGCAGGTTCAGGACCATGTCCGGCGTCCCCAGGTGCTGGACCAGCAGGCTGGCCGGGCGCAGCGCGGGGTCGAACCGGCCGACCGACTCCAGGACGTCCAGGCCCTTGTGGTAGCCGAGCAGGCCGAAGGCGCTGGAGACGGCGTGCGCGTGCAGCCGCTGCGGGCCGTCGGCGCGGATCGGGTCGACGGCCTGCTCGAAGAAGGCGCGGGCGGTGTCGGCGACCAGGTAGTTGGCCAACTCCAGCGAGAACCACAGCCGGCAGCCCTGCTCGGCGAACAGGCGGTCGGCGTCGCGGTCGGCGAACTCGCGCCCGATCGCCTTGACCCCTTCGGGCTCGGCGCCCGGATACACCAGCACCGGATTGAGCGCCCGCAGCTCGGGATCGGTCGAGAGCCGGCTGCCGCGCAGCTTGGGCAGACAGCCGCGGGGCGCGACGGTGGCGACGCGGAGCTGCTCGGGCTCGGCCAGTCCGGCGTCGAGCGCGCGCAGCACCGCGTCGCGCAGCGCCGTGCCCTTGTTCGCCGAGGTCGGCGAGAAGATCATCACCGACTCGCCGCTGCGGCGGATGTACTCCACGGCCCGGGCGACGATCAGCAGGGAGGCGAAGGTCTTGGTGGTCTGGGTGCCCGGATTCCCGGTCAGGTCCAGCAGCGTGACGCGGTGGTCCTGGTAGTGGCCCAGCTCCTGCCAGCGCGCGGTGGCGGCGCTGAAGAACTCGCGGACGTCGTCGCCGGCCTCCGGCAGGTGGAAGCCGGGGCTGAACGGACCGCTCCCCACCCGGGGCTCCGGGTCGTCGGTGCAGGCGGCTATCGCCGGCGGCAGCAGGTCGGGATAGTCCAGCAGCAAGTTGGCGTGCTGGGAGCGGTTCGGTGAACCGGCCCGTGGGGTGGCGACCATCAGGGCTCCTCGAAGTGCGGATTCGATCGTGTCGTTTCGCGCGTGATGTGGACTGCTGAGAACTGCTGTTGTGTGCCTCGCGCCGGTGCGGATCTCGTCACGTGCGCAGGCGGGCCCGCAGCCCGGCCAGCTGCTCGCAGGCGGTGTCGAGCCGGTCGACTCCGAAACCGTCGGCGAGCTCCGGCGCGAGCGGCCGCAGAGCGGCCGACGCAGCGGGGGAGAAACTTAGGTGCTTTCCATCAAGTGCGGCGCCGTCCGATATCGAGGCCCGGTGGTTGGCGGCGATCGCGGTCTCGCGGTCCAGCCCGGCGGGCAGGCGCAGACTCACCTCGCCGTCCCGGACCAGGACCGGATAGCCGCCGGGCAGCCCGGCCGGCCCCGGCAGGTGCGTCGCGCGTTCGGCGCCGGTCAGCAGGTCGGCGATCAGTGTCGCGGCCCCGAGCCCGGTGACCTGGTTGAGCTCGCGGCGCTCCACGCGGCGGCCGGCGGCCAGGAGCGTGCCGACGTCCGGCAGCGCGGTCTCGTCCTGCCAGGCCGGCGCCTCCTCGGCCGGATCGTGCGGCGCGTGCAGGTGGTAGTGGTGGGCCAGGAGCTTCAGCGCCGTCTGGTCCGGGGCTCCGACGGCGGCCTGCAGGAACGCCGCGAGGATCGCGACGTTGCCGATGCCGCAGAGCACCGGGACGTCCAGCGCCGCTATCAGTGGATTGACGATGTCGGGCAGGCAGGCGTTCACGAACCACGGGGCCCGGCCGTCCCGGCCGCGAACGCCCGGCCGATCGGCCGCCCGGCCGACGGCCAGCGCGAACTGCGCCTGCAACGGCACGGTGACGCCGTAGCCGGCGTGCTGGACGAACTCGGTCCACGGCGACGGATCCGTGGTCCGCTCCCACGGCGACTGCCGGGACGCACACAGGAAGACCCCGTCCGGGCGCAGCTCCCGAAAGGTGTCGTAAAGCACTGACTCGGTGAACTCCGGCACCGGTACCGGCCGGAAAGTCGCAGGTGACCCGGCGAGCGCGGCCCGGGCGGCCGCGACCTCGCAGATCTCTGCGATCGCGGCGTTGTCGCGCGCCACGACGCGTACTTCGAATGGTGCCCCGTTCGCGGTCGCCAAGGCGTACACCGTAGCTCTGGCCAAGGAACCGCTTCCGAGCACGACGACAAAACCCTTGTCACTCATGCCCCTGCCCCGTGTGCGAGGTGTCCGGATATGTCATGCGGACACCACAAATCGCAATAGTGTTCGAACTCAGAGCTCGAACGGCGCCGAGAATACTCGTGGGTACGCAGCCGGGCAACCCCCCTTTCCCGCCGGGTCCCGGCCTGATAGGAAGGGCGCAACGACAGCCGAGAGAGGACACGGGGTTGGCTGGTCCGTTGGACAGTGAAGCGATGACGCATGCCGTTTTCACCGAGATGATCGCGCGATCCGGAGCCGGGGGGCAGTCCGCCACGGTGCCCGCGCTGGTGCTCGCCGCGGCGTTGCGCAGACCGGCCGCGGCCGCGGTGAGCCAAGGCGATCTACGGATTTCGTACGGCGACCTCGTCCGCACCGCGGCGGGTGTGGCGGCGGCGCTCGCGGCCGTCGGCGTCGGCCCGGAGGACCGGGTGGTCGTCTGCGCCGACCGCCGGCCGGGGACGGTCGCGGCGATGCTCGGGGTGATGCTGGCCGGTGCGGCGTACGTGCCGCTGGATCCCGCGCAGCCGCCGGAGCGCCTGCTCAGGCTGTCTCGGCGCGCCGCCCCGGCGGCCGTTCTGGTCGATTCGGCGGGTGCTCTGGCGCTGGACGACGCGCCGGGATCCGAGGGCATCGGCGGCAGTGGCGGCATCGGCGCCCGGAGGCTGGACCTGACCGGCATCCAGCCGTTGTCGGTAGCGATCGAGGACATCGCGCCGGGACCGGCCGGACCGGACCACGCCGCGTACGTCATCCACACGTCCGGATCCACCGGCGAGCCCAAGGGCGTCGTGGTCACCCAGCGCGCCGTGGCGGCGCTCGTCGCTGCGACGGTCGAGGACTTCGGGCTCACCGAGCACGACCGGACGCTGGCCTACGCCTCCTTCGGGTTCGACGTGTCGGTGCTCGATCTGTGGGTCCCACTCGGGGTCGGCGCCGCGGTCCAGCTCGCGGCCGAACCGGACCGCACCGACCCCGCGCGCCTGCGGCGCTTCCTGATCGGCCACCGCGTCACCTTCGGGTCGCTGCCGCCGATGCTGTTGCCGCTGCTCGACCCGGCCGACTACCCGGAATTCAGGACCCTGATGACCGGGGATGAGGCGCCGCCGCCGGAACAGCTGGGCCGCTGGAGCGCCGGCGGCCGCAGGTTCTTCAACTGCTACGGCCCCACCGAGACGACGGTCCAGGTCACGGCGTTCGAGGGGGCCGGCGACCACCCGGGTCCGCTGCCGATCGGCCGTCCGCTGGCCGGCCACCGGGTCCACGTCGTCGACGAGGCGCTGGACCCCGTCCCGCCCGGAACGCCCGGCGAGCTGCTGATCGGCGGTCCGGGGCTGGCGCGCGGCTATCTGGGCGCCGCCGGGGCGACCGCCGACCGGTTCGTCCCCGATCCGTTCGGCTCCCGGCCCGGCGCCCGGCTCTACCGGACCGGCGATCGGGTGGTTCAGGACCCTGACGGCACGCTGACGCACCTGGGCCGGATCGACCGGCAGATCAAGATCCGCGGTCAGCGGGTCGAGCCGGGCGAGGTCGAGACGGTGCTGCGGGCGCATCCGGCGGTGATTCAGGCGGCGGCCTTCGCCGTTCCGGCGGCAGGCGGGTATGAGCTGCTCGCCGCGATCGCGCCGGCCGACGCGCTGTCGGCTGCCGACGTGCGGGCCTGGTGCGCCGACCGGCTGCCGACGGCGTTCGTGCCGTCGCGGGTGGTGGTGCTGGACCGGCTGCCGGCGACGGCTTCGGGCAAGGTGGACACCGCGCGGATCGCGGCGCTGGAGCGGGGCGAGGCTGAGACGATCACCGAAACAATCCCCGTCGTCGAGACCGTCACCGAGCTCGACCTCGGCGAGCCGGAGCTGCTCGACATCATCCGCGACCTGTGGTGCCGCGCCCTTGACGTGCCCCGCGCGGCCCCCGACGACGACTTCTTCGACGCCGGCGGCCACTCGCTCACCGCCATGCGGCTGGTGGCGGCGATCCGCGAGGAGCTCGGCCGGGAGGTGGCCGTCGAAGCGGTCTTCGACGCCCGGACCCCGGCGGGCCTCGCGACCGTCGTGGCCGAAGCACCGGGCGCGGTGGTCGAGCAGATCAGCACCGGTCATCCGCCGGCGTTGTCGGCGGGGCAGCGCCGGGTCTGGTTCATCGACCAGTTCGCCCCGGACAGCGCCGCCTACAACATCACCATGTCCGAGCGGATCCGCGGTCCGCTCGACGTCCCCGCGCTGGGCCGCGCGCTGCGGGCCGTGACCGAACGCCACGAGCCCCTGCGCTGGCGCTTCCCGGTGCTCCAGGGACAGCCTTCGGTGAGCGTCGATCCGCCCGCGGACGTGCGGGTGCCGGTGCAGGACTTGGCCGGACTGCCCGAGTCTGAGCAGCGCGCGCGCATCGACAGTGCCCTGACCAGCGAGGCCCGGACCCGCTTCGACCTGGCGACCGGACCGTTGTGGCGGGCCCGGCTGCTGCGGGTCGCCGACGACGACCACTACCTGCTGATGACCGTGCACCACGCGGTCTTCGACGGCTGGTCCCAGGACCTCCTGTACCGGGACCTGGGCCGGATCTACGCCGGAGCCGAGCCGCCGGTGCTGCGCGCGAGCTTCGCCGACTACGTCGCGTGGCGCGAGCGCGGCCGTGGCGCCGCTGATCTCGCGTGGTGGCACGAGCACCTGGCCGGCGCGCCGTCCCACCTGGACCTGCCGCGCGACCGGCCGCGTCCGGCGGAGCAGACCTGGCGCGGCGCCCGGGTCTCGGCCAGGCTGCCGATCGGCGTGCACCGCGGGGTCCGCGCGCTGTCGGCCCGCCTGGGCACCACCCCGGCGACCATCCTGCTGACCGCGTTCGCCGAGCTCATGTCCCGGGTGGCGGACCGCCGCGACCTGGTGATCGGCACTCCGGTCTCGGACCGCCGGCACGCCGCGTTCGAGGACCTGATCGGCTTCTTCGTGGACATCGTCCCGCTCCGGATGCGCCTGGACGCCGACGCGGACTTCGCCGCGGCGGTCCGGGAATGCCGCGGCGAACTCCAGGCCGCTCTGGCCCACCCGGGCGCGACCCTCGACGAGCTCGTCAGGGATCTGCGACTGCCCCGGGACCCGGCGCGCGGGCCGCTGATCCAGGTGCTGTTCAACGTCTTCAACTTCTCCCAGCCCCGGCTGGAGCTGGCCGGGACCCGCAGCGAGCCGGTCGTGCCGTCGCTGCCGGGCTCGTTGTTCGACCTCACCGTCTACCTCGTCGACGAGGACGACGGCTGCACGCTGACCTTCGTCTACAACCCCGACCTGTACGACGCCGACCGCATCAGCAGGCTGATCTCCGGATACCAGCATCTGCTCGCCGCGTTCACGGACGACCCGTACGCCGCCCTCGCCGCCGCGCCGCTCCCGGATGCGGACGTCCTCACCGCGGGCTCGTCCGACCCGCCCCGGATCATCGGCTCCGAACCGGCCCGGCCGGACGCCCGGCCGCGCACCGGAGCCGAGCAGCTCCCGGCGACCGCGACCGAAGGCCTGGTCGCGACCGTCTGGCGCGAGGTGCTGGGCCGCTCGGACGTCGGACTGACTGAGAACTTCTTCGAGGCCGGAGGGGATTCGCTGGCCATCGTCGCGGTGCGGTCCCGGCTCGGCGCCCTCCTCGACCGCGAGGTCCGGGTCGTGGACCTCTTCCATCTCCCGACGATCAGGTCGTACGCGGCCTTCCTGGACAACGGTTCGGACACCGGGGCGCAGGACCGGGCCGCGGAACGGGCCCGCATGCGGCGCGACGCCGGGCGCGGACGGAACGCCGCCCGCCGCGGCACGCGACTCACCGAGAAGAAGGACGACTGATGGCCGATCAGACCACGCCCATCCCGACGGCGGATCCGGTGGAGCTCGCCACCGCTCCCGGCACGGGTCTCGCCGCCGATCTCGCCGATGCCATGATCGACGCGGGCTACTCGCCCTTCTTCGGCACCCCCTGCGGCGTCCTGGCCCCGCTGTACTCCGAACTCTCCCGCCGCGCGGGCCTGATCACGGTGCCCCGCGAGGACAACGCGGTGGGGCTGGCGGCCGGCGCGGAACTGGCCGGCGCGCGCCCCGTGGTCCTCATGCAGAACTCCGGGCTCGGCCAGTCGGTGAACGCCCTGGCCTCGCTCGTCGTGCCCTACGGGATCCGGGTGCTGTTCGTGGTCAGCCTTCGAGGTCAGCATCCTGACATGACTCCGGAGAACGCCGCCATGGGCCGGCTCACCCAGCCGGTGCTCGACGTCCTCGGGCTGGAGTCCAGGATGTTCGAACCGTCGGTTCCGGCCCGCGCGCAGATCTCCGAGCTGGCGGAGCTGACCACCGCGAAGCACCGGTCCGCGGTCCTGACCGTGGCCCCCGACGCCTTCGGGTGGGCGGCGTGAACAAGACCACGGCGGTCGCGGCCGTCATCGAAGCCTTCCCCGAAGCGCCGATCGTCTTCACCACCGGCTACACCTGCCGCATCGCCAGGCACCTGCGCGACAGCCCGAACCACTTCTACATGGTGGGCTCGATGGGCCTGGCGCCGTCGATCGCCGTCGGCATCGCGCTCCAGACCGGGAAACCCGCGGTGGTGGTGGACGGCGACGGCAGCCTCATGATGAATCCCGTCGGGCTGCTGATCGCCGGACCGATCCGGGACCTTCCGCTGCTGCACGTCCTGCTCGACGACGGCGTCTACGACTCCACCGGCGGCCAGCCGACCCCGTCCGCCGGCGTGGACTTCGGCGCGTGGGCCCGCGGTTCCGGTTTCGATGAAGCGCTCCGCGCCGACGACGAGCACGCGCTGTGTACGGCGCTCGCGCGCCACGCGGACGTCAGCAGTCCCACCTTCCTGCACTGCCGCGTGGACGCCGACGCGGGCGCGCCGCCCCCGCGGGTGGACGCCGATCTCGCCGATCACGCGGACCGGCTGCGGCGGCACGTTTCGGGGCTCGTCGGGTGAGCGCGTGAAACCGTGGAGTAGCCTGCCCGCGTGAAGACTCCTCGACGCCACATAGCTGGGATCGGCGCGTTCGCCGCGGTGGCCGGGTTCCTGCTGTCGGGCTGTGCCTCCTCCGGCACGATCGGCTCCGCTGCCGGTGCCGCTGCTGCCGGGTCCTCGACGTCCACCGGGAGCCCTGCTTCCGGCACGGCGTCGACCTCGGCTTCGGCCTCGGACACCGGCTCGGATACCGCCTCCGCCCCGGACAGCGCCTCGACGTCGGCCCCCGCCGCGTCGGGCGGGTCCAAGAGCTGGCCCACCGAGCCGCCGATGACCATCGACGCGAAGAAGTCGTACACCATGACCCTGAACACGAGCGAGGGCGACATCGTCATCGCGCTCAACGCGGCCAAGGCACCGCATACGGTCAACTCCTTCAACTTCCTGGCCGCCCAGAAGTTCTACAACGGCAGCCAGTGCCACCGCTTGACGACGCAGCAGATCTACGTCCTCCAGTGCGGCGACCCGACCGGCACCGGCAGCGGCGGCCCCGGCTACCAGTTCCAGGACGAGAACCTGGCCGGCGCGACCTACCCGGCCGGCACCGTGGCGATGGCCAACTCCGGCCCGGGCACCAACGGCAGCCAGTTCTTCCTCGTCTACAAAGACACCACACTGCTTCCGAACTACACCCCCTTCGGCACAATCACCTCCGGCCTGGACGTCGTGACGAAGGTCGCCGCCGGCGGCGAGGACGACTCCAACGGCGCCGGCGACGGTCGTCCGAAGATCAATGTGGTGCTGAACAGTGTGACGGTGACCGCGCACTGACGGCCGTGTGCCGGCACGGACTTCAGACACGACTTCAGGCATGGCTTCAGACACGGACGTCAGGCTGACTCGGAGATCAAGCCGCGCGGCCGGGTGTCGTGGAACCTGCCCAGATGCAGCGCCGTGTGCTGGACGAACTCCAGCGCCGTGAAGTACTTCCGCAGGAACGTCGGTTGGTCGAGCGTGATCTCGGTGACCGTCAGGTTCCGGTTCTGCGGGATGTCGCGAGTCAGCAGCCCGACCAGGTCGTCCATCTTGTTCCGCGTGTACGCGTCGTCGTCGGAGTCGCGGAACAGCAGGACACTGTGTCGCCGATCCGGGCCGGACAACGTCGCCACCTCGCTGTAGCGGAACTCCTGGAAGAAGCTGCGGCTCCCCGGGGCCATGCCCATCTCGGTGAAGTGCATCTTCGCGAGCTTCAGCAGACTCAGGTACCACGTCGAGGAAGCCAGCATGATGATGTTCGTGTCCCGCGAGCGGAGCGCGGTTTCCAGGGCCGCCTGTTCCCAGGCCGAGGTGAAGTCCGTGGCCAGGTCATCCGTCAGAGCGGCGACTTCGGCTTGATGGTCCCGGCAGATCAGCCCCAGCCGGGGGAACATGTCCAGCAGGATCGCGAAGTACTGGCCGACGTGGAAGAGCGGATACTCCCGGTCCGGTTCGCTCAGCTCCCACCGCGCCACCGAGACACCGGCCTGCCGGCCCAGCTCGGCCAGTTGCCCGCCCGAGGTCAGCAGCAGCGTGCGGTGGTACCGGCCGGCCAGGGCGCTGAAGGCCCTGACCGTCTCCTCCGAATCCTCGCTGGAGGAGCTGATAATGAACAAAGTCCCCTCGTCGTCCGCCACAGAGCGAGGGACCTGATAAGGGAAGTCGTAGTCGTTGAAGACAAGCACTTCCACCTCGGCCCCCGAGGCGTCGAGGAACGATCCGATCGCCTCGGACACGAGGGCGGAGCAGCCCGTTCCCGAGAAGACGATGCGGCGGAACTGGCCGCTCGCGATACGTGCCCTCAGCTCCGGGGTGACTTCGGCGATGGAATACTCGTCGGACTTACGGAAATCGTCGCGATATCGCTTTTCGAGGAATTCGGCATACCGATCGAGGCCTGCGGACATAAGGGGTTCTTCTTTCTCCTGCCGGATCTCGGCCAGTCGGGCCGCACGCATCGGACTCCTTCAGGTAGATGCCGCGCCTCCGACGATCCTTCACGGACTCGGCCCCTGAGTCCCGAAATCCGTCCGAGTCCGTACACCCCTGCCCACCCGGCCGCGTGCCACGGCCCTGATCCGGTTCAGCGCGGCCGCCACGGCACGACCGCCGACGTGCGCCGCTGGTAGTCCGCGTACTCCGGGTACCGCGAGAGGCTGATGCTCTCGGTGAAGCGGGTCGAGCCGATGAACAGCGCGGTCAGCAGGATCGCGCCGACGACCGTCCACGGCACCGCGTGCGCCGCCGCCACGCCGAATCCGGCGATCACCCACCACTGGGCCTGCTCGAAGAAGAAGTTGGGGTGGCGCGAGAAGCGGAACAGGCCGGTCGTGACGAAGCGTGCCGCCGGCTCGCGGCCGGCGTCGAGGTCGGCGCGCTTCGCTTGCTGGAACCGCCACTGCTGCTGGTCCGCCACCGTCTCGCCGACGAGGAACGCGGCGAACACCACGGTCAGAATGCCGTCCGCGACGTTGAATGACGTCCGGTGCTTCAGAGCGGTGTCGGCGGGGAGCGTGATCAGCAGCAGGATCGCGTTCTGGTACAGCGTGATGAAGAAGATGTTGAAGAGCTGGAACTGCCACGGCGCCATCCGGCCGCGGAGCACCGCCCAGCGGTAGTCCTCGCCGCCACGCGCGTAGCCGCCCTTGCGCGCGAAGTTGAAGGTGAGGCGCGCGCCCCACAGCGTGACCAGGGCGAACATGACGTTCAGGCGCGCGTCGTGGAAGCCTGCCGCGCCGGCGAAGATTCCGGTGTAGGCGAGCGGAACGAGTGACCAGATGCGGTCGACCCACGAGTACTCCCTCGTGAGGACCGACATCAGCCATGTCGCGAAGCAAACTCCCGCGTATACGTACAAGCAGATCCTGATCGCGTCCATGGGCTGACTGTAAGGTGCCGCAGCCTGGAAGGGCAGTACCGCCCGGTCTTACGATCAGGTATGGCCGACGCGGTGAACCTCCCCCTCCGGGAGCGCAAGATCGACGTCTTCTTCGCGGTCGTGTTCTCGGCGTTCGTGGTGACGTCCTGCATCAGCGACCTGCTGCCCACCGTCGGAGTCGACTTCTCGCACCCCGGCGGCAACTTCTTCGTCCGCTCCAACTACTGGTACGCCCACGACGCCGACCCGCTGTTCATGCACCCGCCGGACTGGATGCGCATCGTGACCGGACTCTCGGCCTTCGTCTACATGCCGTTCTACATCCTGCTCGTCGTAGCCCTGACCACCGGCCGCAACTGGATCCAACTGCCGTCGGTGATCTACGCCACGATGATCGTCACCCTGACCGGCATCGTCGTCTTCGGCGTGGAGTTCTTCGGCGAGTCCGCGACGCGCACCGGGAATCCGGCCAAGTTCCTGGCCTTCAACCTTCCCTACGTCCTGGTTCCGCTGCTGCTTCTGGTGCGGATGCGCAAGCCTGCGCCGTTCACTCGGAGGTTCTGATCAGCGTTCGACGCCGTGGATCTGCGCGGCGACCTGGTCCTCCGCCGACTGGGCGATCACGGAGGTGCCGCCGAAGATCTCCACACCGGTCAGCGTCGGCCCGAAGCCGTGGAGCTCGGCCAGCAGGCCGGCATCCGCTCTCGCCTTGTCGGTGAGCAGCAGCGGCTGGTGCGCGGTGGCGGCGAAGGCCCCGCCGGTGAGGGCGTCGGGGAAGTTGAAGGCGTAGGCGACGCCGGCCCCGGTCGGGGCATGGCCCAGGGCGGTGGTCACCGCGCCCGCGACCGCGGCGGCTGTGGCGAAGCGGTCACTTCCGGCCAGGCGGGTCACGGTCTTGCCGTGGGTGTCCAGCGTCGCCACCGCGTTGACCGCGGCGCCGCCGACGGCGTACAGCGTCTGCCGGCTCTTCAGGAACGCGGCCGTGGACGCGTCCAGGGCCGGGCCGCCGGACAGGACGATCGGCGCGTCGCGCAGTGCGCCGAGCGGGCCGGCGGCCAAGGCGTCCGGGAAGTCCTTGCCGGTGGCGACGATCGCCGAGGAGGTCGCACCGAACTGGGCCGCCACCGTCAGGGCGGTGCTGTAGCGGTCGGCGCCGGCGAGCCGGGTGACCGTGTAGCCGGCCTTGCGGAGCTGGGCCTCGATCTGCGGGGACACGGCACTGTCGCCGCCGAGGATGTAAATGGTCTTCTTCGTCCCCGGGCCGCCGAGGACGCGGTCGATCTCGGCCCGGGTCGCCGGGTCCAGAGCCTTCGGGTCGGTCAGGAGCAGCGGCCCGTTCTTGGTCGCGGCCAGCGGGACGCCGGCCAGGGCGTCCGGTGCCTGGTCGCCGCGGGCCAGGACGACGGCTGCGGCCTTGCCGGCACCCCACTGCGCCTGCGAGACGCGGCGGCCGGTGTCGTAACGGTCCGCGCCGCCGAGGCGCTGGACGACCGGAGCGGCCGCCGGGCCGCCGGGCGAACCGCCGTTGCCGCCTCCCGTACCGCCGCCCGGGCCGCCGCCGGTGCCCCCACCGGTCGAGCCGTTGCCCGTGGGTTCCCAGCCGCCCGGGGAGGGCGGCGAAGCGACCGGCGGGTTCTGGACGCCGCTGGCGCCGTCGTACGCCCACTGCCAGGCCCAGCCGCCGGGGTCGACCAGCGTCATGGTCGGCTTGGGGTCGGTGGTGCCCGCGGCGTAGGTGTGGGCCGCGCCGACGACGTGGTTTCCGGGGACGGCCGTCGAAGCCGGGCTGCCGTCGCCCCAGTCGACGGAGTACGACCCGGCCGGCGGATAGTCGCTCAGTCCGGCGGGAGATTGTGCCTCGATCCAGAAGCCGACGGAACCCGTCTGCGGGCGCGAAGCGATCACGATGTCGGGACGGGAGCGGGGTACCACCACGACGCCCGACGTGGTGGTACGACTCTGTCCCTGACTGTCGGTGACCGTGACGGTGACGGTGTAGTCGCCGTCGGCGGCGAAGGTGTGTGCCGCGGACGGGCTGTCCTGCACCCCGGACGTGTGGCCGTCGCCGAAGTCGAAGGCGTACTTCAGGCCGGTTCCCCAGAGGTCGCCGCTCTGCGTGGCGGTGAAGGTCCGGGTCCGGTAAGCCGAGTGGTCGGTGACGGTGGACGCGGTCAGGCCGACGCCGCCGATCCCGTTGGACTCGATCGCGCCGCGGTCCCGGGAACTCGTGCCGGACACGCCCGGGTACGCGACGGGCCCGTTGCCGTAGAAGTCAGTGGCCGGAATGCCCGGCGCGTTCGGGTCGGCCGAGTCGATCACCGGCGAGCCGGCCATGGGCTCGACGTAGAACGGGTAGAGCCCGGTCCCGCCGAGGTTCGGGCTGGTGGCCAGGTCGTGCGGTCCCGGGGTGACCGACGTGGTGCCGGATATCCCCGGGGACATGTTGTAGTCCTCGACGAGACCGGTCGCCGCGCTCTCGGCGATGGTGGTGCTCTCGCCGATGATGTTGTTCTCCACGACCGCGTCGGTCGAGGTCCCGCGCACTTCGAGTTGTCCGGACGGGACCGTGTCGTTGACGATCCTGGCCCGCGGGGAGTCCCAGACGCTCAGCACCGGACCGCCGCCCGGACCGGTCACGATGTCGTCGGTGACGGTCGCGTCGGCGGAGCCGGCGGACAGGGTGAGTCCCGGCCACATCACGTTCCTGGTGATGACCGAATCAGTGGTCGCCGTCAGCTGGACCCACGCACCGAACTGGTCGTCGGCGAGCGTGATCCGGCTGGAGTTCTCGGCGGTCAGTCCGTCGGTCAGGGCGAAGCCCTGGAAGACCACGTCGTGCACGCCGTTCAGGTCGATCGCGTTGTGGCTGCCGAACGGTGTGTGGATCGCGATGCTGTGCGACGTGGCCTTGATGGTGATCGGCGCGCCCGGTGTCCCCGACGGCGGCGTGATCGGCGCGGTCGGGGTGTAGCCGCCGACGGTGTCGCCGCCCACGAGCACCGTGGCGCCCGGTCCGGCGGTCGCCACCGCCGCCTCGATGGTGCAGAACGGCGTCGTCTGGCTGCCGGCGCCGGCGCCGGTGTCGGTGCAGTTCTGTCCGGGGGTGTTGTCGACGTGGATCGTCCCGGAGTTGCCCGCCGCGTGCGCTGCCGTCGGGACCAGGCCCATGCCGGTGGCCGCAGCCAACGTCGACAGCGCTATGGAGGTGATGCGACGGGTGCGTGCCATGTGATTCCCCCGTGGTCCTTTGAAATTTGACGCGCACAGAGTACCCGACGCGACAGGCGATCAGACAGGTGGTTCGAGTGGCTGGCCTGAACCGGTGCTGCACTCGGCGGCATCAGGGGTTCCCCTACGGTCGCGATCAGCGCGTCCTGCAGGCTGACGAGATATCGATCGCGCGTGCCCTCCTCGCCGTCCCCGACGGGAGTTTCCAATAGCCGAGCGGATCGCGGATCGCGGCAGCCGGATCGCCGTGATCCGGTACCAGGGCTGCTCGGGGATTTCGCAGGACGGCAAGGTCGGCACCAACACCTGGTACCAGCTGCGTAACAACGCCTACTGCTGAGCGCATTCTGCTCAGCGCCTGCTTCCAGCCGACGGCCGGTTGTCCCGAGTGGGGCTCGGGGCAACCGGCCGATCGCAGTTTCCATTCTTCCGGCCGATGTCGGAAGGGGCACACCGCCGTGACCGTATTCCACCACATCAGCCGCCTGCGGGCGCTCATCGTCGCCGCGGCACCGGCTGCCGCAGGCGTCAACCCGGTCGCCCAAGCTCAAGCCGCACCACTGCCGCCGACGATCCCGACCGCCGACGGCATCACCCGGAAGTCCGTCACCACCATCGCGGCGTCCTCCATCGGCACCGGCGGCCACGACTGGACCGCGTCCAGCAACGACCCCAGCGATTTCCTGGAGTACATGTACGGGAGCGGGCCTGCGACGCGTTCTTGCGGGACCGGGGCTTGATACGGGAGCTGAGACACGGACCGGGCGGCGTGCTGTCGCAGCAGGCTGAGTCAAGACTGAGTAAAGAGTTCTTGACGGCTTGTGTTCGAAGTTGTTCGCTGACGTCCTGTACAACGTTGTAATAGCGAACAGATCACGACAGCGTCGCCGCCCGATCGTTTCGGGAAGGAAAAGCCTGATGCCCGTCCACAGCCATCGGCCACCCCGTACGCCATCCCCTCGAACACTGCGTCTGTCGGCCGTGTTCATGGCCCTCGCCGTCGTCTTCGGCCTGTGTCTGCCGGCTTCCGCCGCGACGAGCGCAGGCACGTCGACGGAGTACCCGGGCCTCGAAGCCCAGTACGGCCCCGCCACAGGCACGCCCGGAGGCAGCGACTGGACTCTGGGGCCGGTGAAGAACACCATCGTCGACCCCGACATCGACTTCTCGAACCTTCTGCCGCGCCTGCAACAGTTCGCCGGCGGGCCCACTGACGCCGGGATCCAGTGGAGCGGCGTCATCCACGTGCCGACGACCGGCAGCTACACCTTCCAGTGGTACGGCGACAACGGCTTCCGGATGACGATCGACGGCAGCTCCGTGATCAACCACTGGGTCGACGACTGGAACGTCCCGATCACCGCGACCGTGAACCTCACCGCGGGCGAGCACACCTTGCAGGCGCAGTACTTCCAGGACTTCGGCGGCGCGTCCGCGCAGCTGTCCTGGGCTCCGCCCGGCCAGTCGATGACACCGGTCCCGGCCTCGGCCTTCACATTGCCGCCGGGTTACGTCCCGACCCTGACCGACGCCTCGCTCTCGACCGACGGCACGCGGGTCCGGATGACGTTCAGCAAGCCGCTGGCCGCCTGGCCGACGACGGCGACCAGCCACCTGAGCGTCGCCGGGTTCCCCATCTCCTCGGCAGCGCTGGACCCGGCCGATCCCGCGACGCTCGTGGTCGTCCTCGGCGGCCCGCTCTACAAGACTTGGACCGACCTCACGGTCGGCTATGACGGCACCGGCGGTGCCGACTACGCCGACGGCTCGGTTGTCCCGCTGTTCTACAGCGGTCTGGCGAACACCTCGACGGCGAACATGACCACACCGTGGGCCTCGCAGGTCAACCCGAACAATCCGCTGCCGGACTACCCCCGCCCGCAGATGACGCGGGAGCGGTGGCAGTCGCTCAACGGCAAGTGGGGTTTCGAGGGGCTGTCTGAGAGCACCGGCGCCACCGACGTCCAGAAGCCGCCGGCGAGCAACGTGCACCTGACCGGTTCGATCGTCGTGCCCTATCCGATGGAGTCGGAGCTGTCCGGCGTCCAGCAGCACTACGACTACTCCTTCTACCGCCGTACGTTCACCGTCCCGGCCTCGTGGCGCACCGACGGTCAGCGGGTCGTGCTCAACTTCGGCGCCGTCAACTACCAGACGACGGTCTGGGTGAACAACGTCCAGGTGGCCACGCACACCGGCGGCTACCTGCCCTTCAGCGCCGACATCACCGCGGCGCTCAAGGGCTTCGGGCCGCAGCAGATCACTGTGGGTGTCACCAACACAGACGCCCCCAACCAGCCCCAGGGCAAGCAGCAGCTCAATCCGTCAGGGATCTTCTATACCGCGTCGAGCGGCATCTGGCAGACCGTGTGGCTGGAGCCGACCTCGGCGAAGCGGCTCGACCAGGTCGTGTTCACCCCGAACCTGCCGAGCGCGCCGAGTACGGCGAACGCCTCGGTCACCGTGGACGCCGTCAGCGGCACGTCGGCCGGCGGCCGGGTCCACGTGACCATCACTGACGGCCGGCGGGTCGTGGCCGAGGGCACCGGGACGGCGAACACGCCGTTCACCATCCCGTTGGCCAATCCGCGGCTGTGGTCCCCGTCCGATCCGTTCCTGTACCGCGCGACGGTGACGCTCACCGACGGGTGGTCGTGGGACCGGGTCGGTTCGTACTTCGGCGAGCGCACGGTGAGCACCGGGACGGTGAACGGGGTCAGCAAGATCCTGCTGAACGGCACGCCGACCTTCGTCGACGCGACCCTCGACCAGGGGTTCTGGCCGGACGGCATCTACACCGCGCCGACCGACGCCGCCCTGAAGTGGGACGTCACCGAGACCAAGGCGATGGGCTTCAACGCCATCCGCAAGCACATCAAGGTCGAGCCGGCGCGGTGGTACTACGACGCCGACACCACCGGGATGCTCGTGCTCCAGGACATGCCGTCGATGAGCGCCGGCTACACCCCGACCCCGGCGGACGACACCGCGTTCCGGTCCCAGCTGCACCAGATGGTTCAGGACCTGCGCGGGGAGACGTCGATCATCTCGTTCGAGCCCTACAACGAGGGCTGGGGCCTGGACCGGAACACGGTGTCCACCGCGGTCGGCGAGGTCAAGCTCGCCGCCGCGCAGGTGCACGCCGACGACCCGAGCCGGCTCGTGGACGCCGAGTCGGGCTTCAACTGCTGCGGCAGCGTGAACACCGACACCGGCGCCGGCGACGTCATCGACTGGCACACCTACACCGGCCCGGCCGACCCGCAGCCCGACACCGCAGACAACCGCGCCGCCATCGACGGCGAGCACGGTGGCTGGGGCCTCGCGATCCCGGCCCACGACTGGGACCAGGGCTTCATCAACTACGCGGGCGCCGCCGACAGCACCCAGCTGACCCAGAAGTTCGTGCAGACGGCCGACGCGGTCCGCGTGGAGGCGCAGTGCCAGCTGTCCGGCAGCGTCTACACCCAGCTGACCGACGTGGAGGGCGAAGTCAACGGCCTGTGGACCTACGACCGCCGCGAACCGAAGATGGACGTGTCCCAGCTCGCGGCCGCCAACGCCAAGGTGATCGCGGCCGGCAGCACCGCTGGCGACTGCGGCCAGAACGTCGTCAGCAAGGCCGGCCACTGGCCGCTCGCCGACGGATCCGGAAGCGTCGCCAAAGACACGTCCGGCAACGGCGACGACGCGACCCTCCCGAACGGCGGCACCTGGACCACCTCCGGCCCGAACGGCGGCGGCCTGCAACTGAACGGCACCGACCAGTACGCGCAGACGCAGGGACCGCTACTCAACAGCACCGGCAGCTACACCGTCGCGGCCTGGGTCAACCTGACCAAGAAGGGCGCCTTCGCCACCGCCGTCAGCGAGGACGGCACGGTGAACAGCGTGTTCTTCCTCCAATACGACGCCGCCGACGACCGCTTCGCGTTCAGCAACGCGAACGCCCGCGCAGTCGCCAACAGCGGCCCCAACGGCACATCCCCGACGACGGGCACGTGGTACCACCTCGTCGGCGTCCGCGACGCGACGGCGAACACCATGTCCATCTACGTCAACGGCACCCTCGCCGGCACGACAACCGTCGCACCGGCAGACATGGCCACCGGCGGCCTGGCTATCGGGCGCGCGAAGTTCGGCGCGCAACAGGTGGACTTCTGGCCGGGGAGCCTGGACGACGTGCAGGTCTTTCCGACGGCGCTGACGGCTGGTCAGGTGTCTGGGCTGGGGTGATGGGGCCGCCTCTTCGGCTCAGGGGCCGGTGTGGGTGTAGGGCGCCCACAGGCTCGGGCTGGTCGGATGCTTGGCACGCACGGTGCGGACCGCGTGGTGCAGGGCTTCAGCCGCGCGCTTCGTGTTCAGCGTGGTGCCTTCTTCCGCAAGCCGGGTGTAGACATCGACGGCCAGGTCGGCGGCAATGAGGTCGTCGACCGGCCAGAGGCTGCCGATGACGTGGCGGTAGCCGAGGAGGTGGAACGCGCCGGTCAGGTGCAGCGCCTCGTCGGCGAGTTGGGGTGCGGTGACGCTGGTGTTGCAGGCGGACAGATAGGCGAGGTCCGCACTGAATTCGAGCTGGACCAGGTCGGCCACGGTCAGGGGAGCGGTCTCGTGGTCGGCCAGGAGCAGCCGGCTCTGTCTGGGACGCTTGCGGTCGGCATCGCCGTGACACGCGAAGTGCGCGATCCGGTACTTCGGCAACGCGTCGAGGGCTTCGGCGCGTGTGGGGCTGGACAGCACGTGCGCATCGGGGAGCAGGGATATGAGAGCACTGGCTTCGCGCTCGGCTCCCGGCAGCGGGGCTCCGGGGGTGTCCGGAACAGCGATGATCAGGGGCGTGGCGACGGGGGCGCCGCCGGTTTGGCCGGTCGGGTCGGCGGAAGCATCAGCGGTCGCCGCGGCGCGCAGCGCGAGCAGCGTCGGAGTGTACGAGGAGACGACGCGGTCGAGGACGGTACGTCGGCCCCCGGGACGGTCGGCGGGGTCGTCATGGTGGCCCGCGGCGTGCAACGGCAGTTCCGCGGTCACACCGACCGGGCACCACCAGATCCTCGGCCACTCGGCGTGGTCATCCGCCGTTTCGTGCTCGCCGCGGTCAGGGGTGGCTCGAAAGCCGAGCGCGGTCAGCACCGGCTCGGCGATCGCGTCCCACTGCCAGGCCAGCACCTGCATGATCTCCTGCTCTGGGTCAGCGCGCTGCGCGGGGCTCAGATCCCGACTGACCGCCCTCTGCCTGGCGTTCCAGAGCACCACGCTGTGCTCGACCACTGCGGCGTGGTGCATGTCAGGCAGTGGAACGTGCCGGATGATCTCCGTCCCGTCTCCGGTGATAATCAGCGCGTCACAACGTTCGGGAGTGCAGACCACGAGGACGACCGGGCCCGCCTGAGCGCACGTGGCCAGTTCGGTCAGGCCGGGCCGCAGGAAGTCTTCGAAGGTCGGCAGGGCTCGAATTCGGCTGAGGACGTCCTCGATCTTCGCGCGAGTCTCATCGCGCTGCTGAGCTAGGTGCTGCTTGGCAGCCGCAGTCGCGAGTACCTGTATCTCCGTGACCGACGCGGATTCGGGACCCTGATCGAGGGCGGCCAGTGTCCCGCGCGCCGAATCAAGGCTCTGTGCCAGTTCGGGGTGCGCGGCACGCAGCCGGGCCGACTCGCCGCCGCGCAGGGCCAGAGCCTCGGCGACCAGTACCCCGCGGGCGCGTTCGAGCAGTTCCACCGCCCGCTCGGCCCGTCCGGCAGCGAGCGCGATGGCGGCAGCCTGCGCGGGCAACCCGTCGAGAAGTGCCATGCGGGATTCCCGGTCCGAGCGGACCAGACTGGCCGGTGCGAGTTGGTCGATCAACTCCACCACACGCTCAATCGCCTCCAACGCGGCCTCGAACGCGCCCGCAGCGAGGTCCAAGCGGGCTTGCTCGCGTCCGGCTTGGATCCGCACAAGTGTGGAGGCGGAGGCAAGGTGCGTAGCCTCTCGGAAACGGTTTCGCGCCTCCTCAAGGAGATCTGCGTTCGTGTCGCGCTCTGCCGCGAGGGTCTGCAAGGCGAGTCCGAGATTGCATAGCCGGACGGCACGAAACGGGTCGTTTTCCGGTGTGTTGAGAGCCACGGCCCGCAGCGCCGCGACAGCGGTTTCTCCGATTTCTGGGCGCTTGTCGAACTTGAAGATGGCCAGTGCCATCGCCGCGCGGTTGCTCAGGATGAGCAGACGACTGGGATGGTCGGGAGGAACGAGAGCTTCTGCTTGTTCGAGATAGGAGTACGCGAGCGCGAATCCTTCCCGAATGCCAGTGTGTTCGGCCAACAGCATGGTCGCATAGGCGAGGTCGTTGAGTCTTCCGGCGCGGTCAGGGTGCCCTTCCGGCGTTGCCTCTAGTGCTTTGACCAGTACGCGGCCTGCCTCGCCCAGCGCGGTCTCCAGGCCAGTGCTCTGATATGCCGTCCGCAATATATTGCCCAGTGTGACCAGTACGGCGCCACGGTTGGCCATCTCTTCGGGCATCGCCTCCACCGCTGCCCGTGCCTGCGCGACCGCTTCCAGTATCGCGTCCGAGCGCCCCGTGGTCTCGAACTGGCGTTGCAGGGCGGTCACGAGATTCGTGGCCCGAACAACGAGCGCGGGATGGCCCGCAGGCGTCGCCGCGACCGAGTCGTGGCCCGCCTTGACCGCCTCGGTGAGTAATTCCCGGTCCCCGGTGCGTTCGAAGGCCTCTCGCAACGCGATGCTCAGATTGCTGAGATGGTCGGGCCGCAGCGTGTCGCCGATGGGCGTCGCGGCCACGGCGGCCCGGCCGGCGTCCACCGCTTCGGCGAGTAGCTCGGTCTGCCCCGTGTACTTGTAGAGCAGGCGCGCCATCGCGCCGAAGTCGCTGAGCATCGAGGTGCGGCGAGGATGGTCCGCGGGGATAGCCGCAAGGCCGGCTCGGCCCAGATCCAATGACTCAGTCAGCAGCTCCACATCTCCCGTGGACTCGCCCAACCGATGCAGCGCGGTTGCCAGGGTGCTCAGCCGGATACCGCGTTCCGGGTGGTCCTCGGGTGTGGCCGCCACCGCCGCCCGGCCAGCTTCGACCGCCTCCCGCAACACTGTCATGTCCCCAGTCCGCTCAAAGAGGTTCCGGAGCACATTCACGAGATTGGTCTGCCACCGCGCCCGATCCGGATGGTCCGCCGGTACGACGGCAACGGCGTTCCGGCTCGCTTCGATCGCTTCGTGCAGCACCGACAACTCCCCGGTGCGTTTGAACAGCAGCTGCAGCACGTTCCCGAGATTGGTCAATCGCGCCGCACGATCCACAGGATCCTTAGTGGCGATACTTTCAGAGCGTCGGTGCATCGCTAGCGCTTCATCGAGCGCTTTCATTCGGCCGGTGGAGTCATAGCGTGTCAACGACACATTCCCCAGCAGCGTCAATACCGATGCGTAGCAGGGGTCTCCTGGGAGCGCACGTGCCAAGGCGTCGCGGCCGAGATGTTCCGCCTCGTCGAGTAGCTGGACCTGGCCGGTGCGATCGAACAGTTGATTGATGCAGATCCCAGCAAGGGTCTGTACCAGGGCGCGCTCCGCGAAGTCGTGGGGCATTGCGGCAATCGACGCACGGAAGTATTCGGCCGCCTGCTCGGCGATCTCGGTCCGACCGTTGACTTGATACTCCGCATCCAGCCGGACAGCTTCCTGGGCGAGCGCGATCGGGTCGGTCGGGTCGATCGGTGGGTCCTGATGCGTTGCCATGCATGCTCCTGACGGACCCGCGCCGAACGAACGCCGTGGGCACAGGCCGGTAGCTTGTCGCTCCGATGATGCCGCTTCTCTGGTGATCGGGTGGGTGATGGCTGTGTTCTCGTTGCATGAGGCGAACCGGATTGTGTCGGCGCCGGGTTCGCGTAGGGCGGTGTACTCGGTTGAGGACGCGGCCGGAGTTGTGCGGGAGACGTTGGCGCATCTGGAGCAGGAGGGCCTGACCGAGGCGCTGTTTCCGGCGCTGATATCCGCCCCTTCGGTCGACGACGACCCGGATCTCGCGCCGGTGCTCGGCGCGTGTGGGCCACGTTTGCTCACACGGGACGGCATCGCGATCCTGCCGCCCGAGCGGCGGTTCAACTGCGTGCGCGGCGGTCAGGTCTACCGCATCTTCGCCGCGGGTCGGTGGACCAACGGGGTCAACGGGTATGCGCTGGCTCCCAGTGATTGGCGGCCCGGACTGGCGGTCTGGGGCTACAGCGAGGGTGGTTCGTATCAGGAGACCGAGTGGGGTTCGGTGGCCGAGTGGCTGATCGAATTCGTGGCGCCGTTGCGCAAATTCACCGCAGGCGCGGCCGATCCAGCACAGCGGGCACAGCTGATCGATGAGTGGCGTGAAAAGGGGGCGAGTCAGTGGTCGTCGATCGAGGGTGACCTCGGGTTGCCGGAGCCTCGGCCCGACTGGGGTCCCGCGACCCGGTGGCACGACTCCTCCATAGACCAGCAGGGCCATCTCGAACGGGAAGGCGCCTACGTCGACGGTGCCGCGCACGGTCTCTTCCGCTTCTTCGACGAGCGGGGCAGCCTGCTGCAGGAAGGCGAGTACGAATACGGCTGGCCGCAAGGCCGCTGGACCGTCCATCCGGCGGCGACCGTAGGACTGGCCGAAGCGGCGCATGTCGAATACGACCAGGGCGTGCCGGTCGACTGGTCAGTACCGCCGCTGGCGTTCGACACCGTCCGCCTAGTCCGCGAGGACGGCGCACCGACCACGCTCGCCGAACTCGCGCGAAGCAGCCGCGCCGTGGTCCTGATCGACTGCGCCGACCAACCGGTGCACGCACTGCCCGAGCGGGTCGTGAACGAAGTTGCAGAGCTGCCAGACCTGCTGGTTCTCGGCGTCCATCCGAACACCGCCAGTTCTGGCCGGATCGGCGAACGTGCAGTGGACGTTCTGGCGGACCCGACCGGCGGTCTGGCCCGCGCCTACGGCCTCACCCCGGACAAGTTGCACGCCGTCACCTACCTCACCGTCGAAGGCGGCTTCCGCGGTGCCGCCCGCCGGGAGTACGCGCGGTTCAAGCATCTGCTGGCCGACGACGAGTGACAGGTCGGCGAGTAGTCAGTTGGCATGTGCCCGAATTATCCCCATGAGCGCCCTGAAACATCGGCGTCATGCTCTGGACAGCGGCTCTGCGGCGCACTATACATACCCAACACAAGGGAACGCTCGATCACATAACTCATCAACTTTCTTCACAACCGCGCGACACGCTTCTTGGGCGGGAATGACGCATGAGACTTCGGGTGAACAGTCCGTCGCGCCTTCGGCGCACAGGCCGGACGCTGGCAGCAGCCGGCACTGTCATGGCCCTGATATTCGGGTCCGTCGGTGGTGCGCACGCCACGCCGACACAGAACGCTGATCTCGCGCAGGCGACGACCGCAGCGACCACAGCGTCCCCGCCGGCCACACCGCCCGCCGAGACCCCCCACACGGTCACCTACGACGGCTACTCCTTCCTCGTCGACGGCACCCGCACCGCCCTGTGGTCGGGCGAGTTCCACTACTTCCGCCTCCCCAGCCCCAGCCTCTGGCTGGACATTTTCCAGAAGATGAAGGCCGCCGGCTTCAACGCCACCTCCCTGTACTTCGACTGGGGATACCACTCGCCGGCGCCGGGGGTGTACGACTTCACCGGTGTGCGGAACGTCGACGAGCTGCTGGACATGGCGCAGCAGGCCGGGCTGTACGTGATCGCGCGGCCCGCGCCCTACATCAACGCCGAGGTCGACGGCGGCGGGCTGCCGGCGTGGCTGGGTACGAAGAACGTGCACAACCGCACCGACGACCCGGCGTTCCTGTCCTACGCCGACCAGTGGCTCACCCAGATCGACGCGATCCTGGCCCGGCACCAGCTCACCAACGGCACCGGCACCGTCATCGCCTACCAGGTCGAGAACGAGTACTACAACGGCTCGACGACCGGCCACGCCTACATGCAGCACCTTGAGGACAAGGCGCGCGCCGACGGCATCACCGTGCCGCTGACCGGCAACAACAACGGCACGTTCACCAGCGGCACCGGCGCCTTGGACGTCGACGGCCCCGACTCCTACCCGCAGGGCTTCGACTGCTCGAACCCGAGCTCGTGGAACGGCGTCCCGGACATCAGCTACGACCACCCGGCCGGCAAGCCGCTGTACTCCCCGGAGTTCCAGGGCGGCGCCTTCGACCCCTGGGGCGGCCCGGGCTACGACAAGTGCGCCCAGCTGATCAACGATCAGTTCGCTGACGTCTTCTACAAGAACAACATCGCCAACGGCGCCACCGCGCAGAGCTTTTACATGACCTACGGCGGCACCAACTGGGGCTGGCTCGGCGAGCCCGAGAACTACACCTCCTACGACTACGGCGCGGCGATCCGGGAGACCCGGCAGCTCGACCCGAAGTACTACGAGGACAAGCTGATCGGCGACATGCTCGCCTCGACGCCGGACCTGACCAAGACCGACCGCATCGAGACCGCCGCGCCGAGCGACAGCGCGATCGTCGACACCGCGCGGCGCAACCCCGACACCGGTGCCCAGTTCCACGTGCTGCGGCACTCGGACTCGACCTCGACCGCGCTGGACAACACGCACATCGCCATCGACTTCAACGCGCGCCTGGCCGGCCAGTACACATACGACGACGCCGATCCGGCCCTGCAGTACACCGGCTCCTGGTCGCACGTCGCCAACCAGAGCTACACCGGCAGCGACTACAAGAACACTGAGTCGTTCTCCAACACCGCTGGCGACTCGCTCACGGTTCCGTTCACCGGTACCGCGATCCGCTGGATCGGCTCGAAGACCAACAACCACGGCTACGTCGACGTCTACCTCGACGGCGTCAAGCAGGCCACCGTCGACTGCTCCGGAGGCCAGAGCCAGGCCGTGCTCTACCAGGCCACCGGCCTGAGCGCGGGGCCGCACACGCTCAAGATCGTCGTGGACGGCAGCCACGCCTCCGGCTCGACCGACAACTTCGTCTCCGTGGACGCCATCGACCTGCCGCCGGCGGCGACCAGTCCGACGTACCCGAGCGTCCCCCAGGAGCCCGGCACCGCGATCACCCTCAACGGCCGCGAGTCGGATCTGCTGCTCGCGGACACCAAGCTCGGCGACTCGCGGTTGCAGTACTCGACCTCGCAGCTGATGAGTTCGCAGACCATCGGCGGCCGTGATGTCGCCGTGCTCTACGGAGATCAGGGCACTGACGGCGAGACGGTGCTGCGGTACACCAGCCAGCCGAACGTCCAGAGCAGCGGCGGCGCGGTCAAGGTGACGTGGGACGCCGCCAGCGGCGACCTGCGGCTGAACTACAAGCACGACGGCCTGACCCGGGTGACCGTCAGCGGCGGCGGCTCGCGGCCGTTGCTGCTCCTGCTCGCCGACAAGCCGACCGCCGAGACCTTCTGGACGCAGACCACCGCCGCTGGGCCGGTCCTCGTGCGCGGCACGCATCTGCTGCGCACCGCGACCAGCCTCGACGGCGGCCGCGTCCTCAGCCTGACCGGCGACAACGGCACCGACCCCGACATTGAGGTGTTCAGCTCGGCCCGATCGGTGGTCTGGAACGGGCATGACGTCCACGCCGAGGCCTCGTCCACCGGCAGCCTTGTCGGCACAATAGCCACGGCGGCGGCGGTCACCCTGCCCGCGCTCACCGACTGGAAGGTCCAGGCCGAGTCTCCGGAGGCCCAGCCCGGCTTCGACGACTCGACGTGGCAGGTCGCGGACAAGACCACCACCAACAGCGTCACCGGCATCGGCTCGCTGCCGGTTCTGTACGCCGACGACTACGGGTTCCACACCGGCAGCACCTGGTACCGCGGCAGGTTCAGCTACTCCGCGGCGGCCACCGGCATCCATCTGGTCTCTGATTCGGGAGGCGGCGCGCAGGCCTTCTCGGTCTGGCTCAACGGGACCTTCCTCGGCAGTTCCACCAATGGCAGCGGCGACTTCACCTTCCCCGCCGGGTCGTTGAAGCAGAGCGGGGACAACATCGTCTCGGTGCTCACCGTGAACATGGGGCACGAGGAGGACTACAACTCCAGCAACAACAACACCTCCGCGCGCGGCCTGACCGGTGCCTCGCTCATCGGCTCCGCGCTGACGTCGGTGACGTGGCGGCTGCAGGGCGTCCGCGGTGGCGAGCAGGAGATCGACCCCGTGCGCGGTCCGCTGTCGGCCGGCGGCCTGTACGGCGAGCGTGCCGGCTGGCAGCTGCCCGGTTTCGACGACGCCTCGTGGAAGCCGGTGAACCTGCCCGCGAAGGACACCACGCCGGGGGTCGCCTGGTACCGGACGAACGTGAACCTCGATCTGCCGAAGGGGCAGGACACGTCGATCGGTCTCACCATCGCCGACGATCCGTCGCGGCAGTACCGCGCGGAGCTGTACGTCAACGGCTGGATGGTCGGCAACTACGTCAACTATCTCGGTCCGCAGCACAGCTTCCCGATTCCCAACGGGATCCTGAAGACCGACGGGAACAACACGATCGCGGTCGCGGTGTGGAACCTCGACGGCAGCACCGGCGGGCTCGGCAAGATCTCGCTCACCGACTACGGCAGCTACGCGTCCTCGCTGAAGGTCGACCCGGTCGACAGCCCGCGTTACAACAAGGCGACGTACGCGATGCCCGAGGCGCCCGGCGTGACCGCGAGCCTCAAGGTCCCCGACACCGCTCAGCCCGCGACCGCCTTCACCGCCACCGCGACGGTCTCGGTCCCGGCCGGACGGTCCCGCGCGACCGGCCTCACCCCGGCGCTGAACCTTCCGGCCGGCTGGACGGCCAGTACGCCGAGCCCGGCTTCGATCAGTTCCCTGAAACCGGGGCAGTCGGCGACGTTCACCTGGACCGTGACGCCGTCGGCAGGCAGCCAACCTTCAGCCTCCGCGCTCACCGCGACGGTCGGCTACACGCAGAGGGGCAAGGCCGGCACGGCGAAGGACGAACGCATCATCGGCTACTACGTGCCGCCCCCGACAGGCCGGGACTACATCAGCGACCTGTCGTTCATCGGCGCCACCAACGGCTGGGGACCGGTCGAGCGCGACATGAGCAACGGCGAGCAGGCGGCGGGGGACGGGCACACCATCACCATCAACGGCGCGACCTCCGCCAAGGGCCTGGGCACCAACGCGGTCAGCGACGTGAAGGTCTACCTCGGCGGCCACTGCACCACCTTCACCGCCTCGGTGGGCGTGGACGACGAGACCGCCGGCGCCGGCACCGTCACCTTCAGCGTGCTGGCCGACGGCGCGACCCGGACCACCACCCCGGTGATCCACGGACACCAGGCGGCCACGAGCCTGTCCGTCGACGTGACCGGCGCGCAGGTCCTCGACCTGGTGGTCGGCGACGGCGGCGACGGCAACGCGCACGACCACGGGGACTGGGGAGGGGCGCAGATCACCTGCTCGTGAGGTGCGGGGGCCTGATCGGTGTCGGGCGTCGGGCGGCGATCAATCGCATTGATCGGCGCCAGGCGCCAGTTATTGCTGACTCCTCAGAGAGCCGCCCGGACGCCAGGCGCCACGCGTGCCTGCCGCCGGGCGGCGACGGTTCCGGCGGTGGCGAGGACCGCGAGGGCCGGTGCGGCCAGCAGCACGGCGCGGCGGCGGCGCGGACAGCACCGTCGGCCTCTGGGACATCACCGATCCGCACCACCCGGTCTCGGTCGGGCGACGGCTCAGATCTGGATGTGGGACGGTCGGCGAGGCCGTCACACCGTCGTTGTGGGCTCAGTACGTACCAGGCGCGGCCTTCCGTCTCGAATGCCCGCAGGCTGCGCGTCGGTAGGACGCTGCTCGCTGCCGACTCGCGCCGCGTCCAGGACGACGGACTCCAGCGCGAGCACGAAAGCCTCCACCATCGGCGCGGGCATCGCGTGCGTGTCGACCTCGACCAGGAGTTCGATCGCGTCCGGTGCGTCCTCGATGGTCACCATCAGCCGCTCGTTGAACAGCGGCAGCGGCTCGCCCCAGACCAGGGTGCTCGGCCCCGGCGAGGACTCGATGGCGTCCGGAGCGGGCTCCGAGCCGAGGCGCCGGTCGTTGAGCACGCATCCGATGTCGACGACGACGCCGCGCTCCCGGTCGACGCGCTCCTTCAGCGCCTCCCACTGGACCGGGTCGTAGTAGGCGTGCTTCGAACCCAGGACCGATGCGCGGGCGGCGCGTTCGACGGCGACGTCGAACGGCACCTCGGCGACGTCGAGTTGGAGCAGGCCGTTCTGGCTGACCGGGTGGACCGCGGCGGCCAGGCCGGGGCGGAAGCGGTTGCTGACGATGGTCTGGCTGAGCACCGGGTGCACGCCGGTCGTCCGGGCCAGCGCCACGGCGTAGGCGGCGAGCAGGACCGGCGCGGTGCCGCCGCCGGTGCGGGCCGCGACCGTGCGGGCCGCCGCGAGCAGCGCGGGGGAGCGGAAGGTCAGTTGGCGGAAGCGGGGGCCTTCGTCGGGGACCGCCGGGCCGAAGCGCTCGGGCTCGGCCGCGCGCAGCAGCCGCTCCCAGTACCGCAGGGCGCTGTCACTCTGCCGCTGTCCGCCCGGCCCGTCCTGCCAGTCGGCGAGGTCCGTCGGCGGGACCCCGGCCGGCGGATTCGCCTGCTCGTCGGTGGCCGGGTCCCAGGCGCTGAGGTCCTCCATCATCACCGCGACGCCGCCGGCGTCGGCGGCCAGGTGGTTCAGGACCACCACGACGTGCGTCACCGCACCGCCGTGCCGGACCGCCGCGAGCCGCATGGGCCATTCGTTCTCGTAGTCGAACTTCGTGCCCTCCCAGCGGTCGGCCAACTCCTCGGCGGCGCGCGCCGGATCGTCGGCGTCCGGCACGTCGAGCACGAACAGCTCGGCCTGTCCGGACTCTGCGACCACCTGCGTCGGCCGACCCTGCTCGTCGAACACCAGCCTGCTGCGCATCGACGGGTAGCGGCTGAGGAAGAAGCGGAGCTCGCCGGCCAGATCGTCGACGGTCTTGGCGCCGTCCAGGGGCACGACGGCGCGCAGGCTCTGCGAGGTGTCGGTAGCCACCATCGCGTCCCAGATCTGCCGCTGTCCCCAGGTCAGACCCCCGGTTCCGGAACCGGGTCCGGCGAAGGGGACGACGATGCGGTCGTTCACAGGAGCAGCGTTGTGTACGGCCGCGGCGCGCGTCAACTCGGCCCGAGGCGCGGACAACCCTCGGACTGGGCCGGGGCAGGCGAGCCAGAGCCCTGATCGCCGACCACCTCCCGTCACCGGGCGGTCACGCCGAGGGGGCACTCTGACCTGCGTCAGTGTACTGTGACGCGGGCTTCGCGCACAGACTGCCCAGGTGCATCGAACAGCTGTAGCATCCCGACAACGAGGCGTCGGAGGGGTCCGGCGGGCGGGAACTCGTTCGGCGTCGGCGCGCGGACGCTCGGGTCGAAACCAGTGGGTGCGGTGTGGGGCTGATCATCGTCGCCTTCACCGTCTTCGCCGTTTTCCGATCCCGGGCCTCGGCGTTCTCGGGAAGGTGCTGCTTTGTTGGAGATACGCCTGCTCGGGCCGGTGGAGGCTTGGGCCGGTGGCGACTGTGTGCCGCTCGCGCCACTTGAGCGGGACCTGGTCGCCATCCTGGCGCTGTCCTGCGGGACGGTGCTGTCCACGGACCGGATCATCGACGGTCTGTGGGGTGGGCGGCCGCCGGTCGGACCGCGGTCGCGGGTGCAGGGGCTGGTGTCGACGGTGCGCCGCAAACTCGGCGGCGCGCTCGTCACGCGGCACCCCGGGTATCTGCTCGATCTCCCCAGGGAGGCGAGCGACCTTGGCATGTGCGAGGAGTACGCACGGCGCGCGCGGCGGGCCGAGAACGGGGCGGACGGCGCGCGCTGGCTGCGGCAGGCGCTGGATCTGTGGCGGGGCGCGCCGCTGGACGGGGTCTGGGCGCCCGGCACCGCCGCGGACCGGGTGCGGCTGTCCGAGCTGCGGATCGGCTTGCTGGAGCAGTACTTCGAGGCCGAGCTCGGGCTGGGCCGGCACGCCGAGGTGGTCGGCGACCTGGCCGCCGCGGTGTCGGCCGATCCGCTGCGCGAGCGGCTGGTCATCCAGTTCATGACCGCGCTGTACCGGTGCAACCGGCAGGCCGACGCCATCCGCGCCTATCAGGTCGTCCGGGAGCGGCTGGCCGACGAGCTCGGCGCGGATCCGTGCCTGGAGCTGCGCGAGCTGCATATGCGGATACTGCGAGGCGGACGCGGCGAGCGCGGCCACAGCGAAGAGCGCGCAGAACAACCCTCCACCACCGCGAGCGACGCCGAACTCCTGGCAGCCTTCGTCCCCCGTCCCCGGGCATCGGAGAACCCGGTGGTACCCGAATACTCGGCGATCCCCGAGCATCCGGCGATCCCCGAGACGCCGAAGACCCCGGAACCGGTCCAGGAACACCACCCCGCGCAGATGCCCGCCGGCGCCGGGCACTTCTTCGGCCGCGAAGCCGATCTGGCGACGCTCACCGCCGCGCTGCCCGGACCCGACGACGAGCCCCAGATCCTGGTGGTGTCCGGCGCCGGCGGCTTGGGCAAGACCGCGCTGGTCGTGCGCTGGGCGCACAGCGTCGCGCGCCGCTTCCCGGACGGGCAGATCTTCATCCGCCTCGGCGGTGCGAGCCAGAGCGCGGGTCAGGGTGCTGACTCCACTGAGATCCCCTCCGCGGGCTCCGTCCTCGGCACCATCCTGCTGGCCCTCGGCGTCGGCGCCGACCGGCTCCCGGTCAGCGCCGAGGAGCGGGCCGCGACGTACCGGACGCTGGCCCACGGCAAGCGGATCCTGATCGTGGCCGACGACGTCCAGACGGTCGGCCAGCTGCTGCCGCTGGTGCCGCCGACGCCCGGAAGCCTGCTGGTCGCCACGTCCCGCACCAGGCTCACGGCGCTGGCCATCCAGCACGCGGTGCGCACCCTGACCGTCGAGCCGCTGGCCCCGGCCGCCGCGTCCCAGCTGATGCGCGCGATCGTCGGCGCGGACCGGCTCAGCGGCGAGGGCGCGGACGAGGTGGTCCGGCTGTGCGGCGGCTGGCCCCTGGCGATCCGGATCGCCGGGGCGACCCTGGCGTCCCGGTCGCGGCAGTCGCTGGTCTCCTTCGCCGACGAGCTGGCCGAGGGCGTGGACGTGCTGTCGGTGGCCGACGACGCGCGCACCGTGCGCGCCGCGCTGGCCGAGGCGCACGCCGGCCTCGACCCGGCCGCGATGCGGCTGTTCGGCCAGCTCGGCCTGCTGCCCGGGGCGTCGGCCTGCCTGCAGCTGGCGGCGGCGGTGGCCGGCGTTTCGGCGGTGCGCGCCCGGCAGCTGCTGGACCAGCTGATCTCGGCCAACCTGGTGGTGGAGACCGGCTCGGACCGCTACTGGTTCCATGACATGGTCCTGCGATACGCCCGGCAGTGCGGCGCGACGCTCCCGGACCGGGAGGTGGTCCAGGGCCGGATCGTCCGCTGGTACCTGCAGGCGTACGAGGCCTGCGCGAACCTGATGGCGCCGGAGCGGGACTGGCCCGCCTCCACCGGCCCGGACGACTGGCTGCCGTTCCGCGGCGACGACCCGTCCGGGTTCCTGGCGGCCGAGGCCCCGAGCCTGCCGGCGGTGGCGCGCTGGGTCGTCGACACCGGCGACGGGGAGTCGGCCTGGCGGCTCGCGGCGGCGGCCTACGCCTCCGACCCGGCCGTCCCGGCGCAGGTGTGCGCGGTCGGGCTGGAGGCGGCCGTGTCCCTGGGCGATCCGCGGGTGCTGGGCGAGGCGCACGCGCAGCTCGGCACCGCCCTGCTGGCCGACCCGTTGCAGTGGGGCCAGGCCGACATCCATCTGACCCGGGCTACCGAGCTGCTCGCGTCCGACTCCGGCGGGCTCGCCTGCGCCGCCGCGTTCGGCCTGGGCGCGCTGCGGGCCCGGCAGTCCCGGCTCAGGGAAGCCGGTGCCGCTCTGGAGCGCGCGCTGCGGACTCTGTCCTCGGGCCGCGAACCTTTGGCGTACGCGATCGTCCTGCTCGGCTACGCCGACGTGCTGGTGCGCAGCGGAGCCGAGGAACGCGGCCGCGAACGGTTCGCGCAGGCGCTGATCCTGTGCGAGGTCGCCCTGGGCGGCGGCTTCGACCAAGGCAGGGTCCTGCTCGACCGGCCGTTCAACGACGGATTGCTCGCGGCCGAGCTGAGCCGCGCGTTGGAGTCGCTGCGGCCGGCCGTCCCGGACCGGGTCTTGGCCGGGACCCTGATCAGGCTCGGGCTCAGGCTGCGGTTATGGGCCGCGGAACTGGTCGAGGTCGATCGCAACGCCGAGACGTTGCGGCTGGACTCGCGGATATGACGGCTCAGACTGCTCAGCGACATCCGACAGGAGACGACGACGTGGTACTCGCGCACGCCGAGGCGATGCATGCCAGAGACCTGACCTGCAAGGCGCTCGGCATCGCTCTGGAGGAGGTCGAACCGGGCCGTGCCGTGCTCACCATGCAGGTCGCCGACGACATGGTGAACTGCCACGGCATCGGGCACGGCGGCTACGTGTTCCTCCTTGCCGACTCGGCGTTCGCCTACGCGTGCAACTCCTATGGCCCGGTCACCGTCGCGCAGGCCGCGCAGGTGACCTTCCTGCAGGCGGTCCGGCCCGGCGACCTGCTGGCCGCCGAGGCCGTGGAGCGGTCCCGGCAGGGTCGTACCGGGCTCTACGACGTGACCGTCACCCGGCGGGACGACGGCGCCGTGGTCGCGGAGTTCCGCGGCCACAGCGTCATGCTGAGCGGCAAGCCATTCGCCGCTCAGTCGGAGGGATAGCTTTCCGACCATCGTCGGCGGCCGGACTCCGGGAGGGAGTGGATCGGGTCGTAGTAGACGCCGCCTCGCTCAGCGGCGTCGTCGTCGATGGGGTACTTCTTGTCCCACCGCGAGACACCCATCTCGCGGTCGTACTCGCCGACCATGTGCACCCAACGCTTACCGACGAAGGGCACGTCACACACAATCCTCGGCGTGGCGTACCCGGGCAGCCAGCCCATGATCGAGTCCTGAAGCTCCTGGGCGCAGGCCACTGAGACCCGCCAGTGCTCCGCGTTGGGGACCATGTCGCACATGTAGAAGTAGTACGGCAGGATGTTCGCCTCGTCCTGCAACGCGAAGCACAGATCCAGCAGCTCCGCGCCGGTCGCGTTCACCCCGCGCATCAGGACTCCCTGATTGCGCACGTCCCGCACACCGGCGTCGAGTAGCGCCCGCGCCGCCGCCGCGACCAGCGGCGTCACCGACGCCGCATGGTTGGCGTGGGTGTGCACGGCGAGGTTGACCGACCGCGCGGCCGCGACGCCCGCCACCCGTGCCATGCCGGCCAGCACCTCCGGTTGGAGCCAGTGCTGTGGCAGGCCGACCACCGCCTTGGTGGCCAGCCGGATGTCGCGCACCGACTCCACCTCCAGCAGCCGGAACAGGAACGACTCCAGCCGGGGCCAGGGCACGTTCGCGACGTCGCCGCCGGAGACCACCACGTCCCGCACGCTCGGCGTGCGCTTGAGGTAGTCCAGCATCGCCTCCTGGCGGTCCGCCGACCGCAGCGCCAGCTTGGTCTTCGCCACCTGCGGCGTGGAGGCACCGACCAGGTCCATACGGGTGCAGTGCCCGCAGTACTGCGGGCAGGTGGACACCAGCTCGGCCAGCGCCTTGGTCGGGTACCGGCGGGTCAGGCCCTCCACCACCCACATGTCCGCCTCGTGCAGCGAGTCGCGCTCGGCGTGCGGGTGGCTCGGCCAGTCCGGGTCCCGGTCCGAGGCCACCGGCAGCAGGTAGCGGCGGACCGGGTCGGCCAGGAAGGACTCGTCGTCCGGCGGCGCGCCCGGGACCATCGTGTTCAGCATCTGCGGCGGGATCAGCATCGCCATCGTCGCGTACCGGGTCTGGTCGGCGGCGAGGTCGGCGTAGAACCGGTCGGTCAGCAGGCCGCCGAGGACGGTGCGCAGCTGCCCGGCGTTCTTGACGCTGTGCGCCCGCTGCCACGTGGCGCTGCGCCACTCGGCCTCGGTCACCTCGCGCCAGCCGGGGAGCCGCCGCCAGTCCGGTTCCGCTAACGCGGACCGGACGTAGCGGTAGCCCTGGTCGCCGGAATCGGCGGCCATGACGGGGTCTGCGTTCACCGGGAAGTCAGTGCTCATCGGGAAGTCTGTGCGGTGAACAGGGTCGCGAACCGGGTTCGCAGCTCCCGCTTGAGCACCTTGCCGGTGGGGCCGAGCGGGTAGTCCCGCGGCTCCCGTGCGATGCGCACCGCGGCGAGTTCCGTCAGGCCCGCCTCGGCGAGCGCCTTGTTCGCGGTCTCCAGCAACGACTCCTCGGTCACGTCCGCGGCGCCGGCCTGGAGCCGGACCATCGCGGCCGGGACCTGGCCGTGGCCCGACGGGCCCGGCACGCCGAACACCGAGCAGTCCTGGACCAGCTCGTCGCAGTCGGCCAGCAGGATCTCCTCGATCTGCAGGGTATATGCGGGCCCTGACAGGGTGTCGATGACATCGACTGTGCGGTCGAGGTGGTAGAAGTTCCCGTCGGCGTCCTTGGAAGCGACGTCGCCGGTGAGCCAGTACCCGTTCAGCATGAAAGACTTCGTCAGAGCCTCGTTGTTCCAGTAGCCCGGGGTCAGGGACGGCGACTGGATCGCGAGCAGCCCGACGGTGCCGTCCGGGACCTCCTGGCCGTCCTGGTCCAGCACCGCCGCCCGGGTCACGGTCTCCAGCTTCTTGCCGACGCAGCGGTCGTTGCGCGGCACCTCCGGGGTCCACACCTGGCCGAAGTTCGCCATGCCCATCTCGGAGGACCCGAGGCCGTCGACGTACTGTGAGCCGGGCAGCGCCGCTTCGGCGGCCGCCTGCGAGGGCAGCAGCCAGGGCTTGATCAGGCCGGCCGGGCGCTCGCCGAGCGTGATCAGCCTCCTGATGTGCCCGTAGTGCGCGCTGTCGCCGGTGTTGAACCAGGAGTGCACCTTCGCCGCGCCCTTGACCGGCAGCTCGCCGGTCGCCAGCTCGACGAACGTGCGCGGGAAGGAGGAGATCATCGTGGGCTGGAACGCCTCCATCACCGGCTCGACGCCCTCGCGGGTCCAGCTGCCCATCACGACGGTGGGCAGGCCGAGCAGCGTCGCGGTGAGGAAGTAGCTCAGGCCGCCGGCGTGGGTGTGCGGCATCAGCGACATGAGCTTGTCGTACGGCTCGGCCGGGAAGCGGGTCATCCGGGGCTGCTTGCCGTCCCAGAACTGGCGGTGCGCCAGGATCGTCGACTTCGGCGTGCCAGTGGTGCCCGAGGAGTGGATCAGGGCCACGACATCCTCGTGCCGGTGCTTGTACGGGTACTGATCCGGCAGCGCCGCGTGCTCGGCGTCGAAGGCCTGGACCTCGGCGGCCAGCGCCAGGAACCCCGGCCGGCGCTGCGGGTCCTTGCGGTAGGCGGCGGCCAGGCCGGTGGTGTCGAAGGCCACGACGCCGACCACGCCGACGTGGTCCAGGTAGCGGACCATGATGTCCGGGCGCATCGCGTCGTTGATCATCGCCGGGATCGCGCCGAGCGCCGACAACGCCAGGAAGTGGATGATCGGCTCCAGACCCTCCGGCACGACGATGCCGACCGGGTCGCCGGGGCGCACGCCGTTGGCGTGGTACCACTTGGCGTAGCGGTCGCGCAGCGCCGCCAGGTCGGTGAGGCTGTGGCCGCGCAGGACCACCCGGCCGCGGTGGTCGGTGCTGTGGCTGAACGCGAACGGCACATCGCGGTTCGGGTTCGCCGCCAGGGCGTAGTCCAGGAAGTTGCCGGCGCCCAGATCGGGCTCGGTCATGAACTGCTCGCGAACCGCCATCGGGGCGATGGGGCTCGGCGCTGCGGCGGTGTTTTCGTCGCTCATCGCGACCTCCTGGAGGGCGTTTCCGGTGTGCGGGACAGGATTTCGGTGGCAGCCCGATGGCCGGAGCGGATCGCGCCCTCCATCAGGCCGAAGAACTCAGTGCTGGTTTCAGTGCCGGCCCAGTGGATGCGGCCGTGTGGAACGGTCAGGGTGGGGCCGAGAGACATCCAGTCGCCGGGTCCGAACAGGGCGGCGTAGCAGCCGCGGCTGTAGGGCTCGGTGACCCAGTCGGTGAGGTGGAAGCCGAGTGGGGTGGGCAGGAACGGGAACAGGCGCGCAGCCTGGGAGACGGCTGAGGCCCGCTGCTCCGATGCCGGAAGCGCCGCATAGCGATGCGCTTCGGCGCCGGTGACGAAGCCGGTCAGGACGCCGACGGTACCCTCGCCCGGCGAGTCGTCGACGGTGGACAGCAGCGGGCCGTTCGCGTTGACCGACCAGCCGGACAGTCCGTGTTCGCGCCAGATCGGTGCGGGATAGACGAGGTGGACCTTCACCGCGCAGCCCGGCGCGGTGTGCGCGGTGGCGCGCGGCGCGGGCAGGACCGGATCGAAGTCGATCGCGTCGGCGAGCACCGGGGGGATGGCGACGATGACGGCATCGGCATGGTGTTCGCCGCCGGCGGTCCAGACGGTGACGCCGGTGTCGGTGGCGTGGATCCTGCGGACGACTACGCCGCAGCGGACGTCGAGGTCGGTGGCCATCCGTTCGCACAACTGGTGTGCGCCGCCGTCGACGCGGTCCTGCTGAGCGCCGCCCTCGAACGCGTTGAGGTAGCGGAGACCGCCGCCGGAGCGCAGATAGAAGGCCATGTGCAGGACGCTGATATCGGCGGGATCCGCGGCCATCATCTCGCCGAGGAACAGCGGGAAGAAACGCCGGGCGTCCGGGTGTCGCAGATTCCTGTCGACCCACTGCGCGACGGTTGTCCCGTCGAGCTCGGCGGCGTCCGGGGTAAGCCAGGGCGCGTCGGGCCGTATCCGCGCGGTGAGGTCGGACAGCAGGTCGAAGAGCTCGCCGAGCGCGACCGCGTTCAACGGCGGGAATCGGCCGGGTCGGCTTTCGGCAACACCGTTCTCAGTGGTGCCGAGCTCGAACCGGCTGTCCCCGACCATCCCGGTGGGACAGGTCTTCAGGTCCAGCGCGGCGAGCAACGCGTTCAGCTCGGTGTGGCGGTCGCCGAGATACGCCGCGCCGGCATCGACCCAGGCGCCCGGCGCTACCTCGATGCCGTGCGTGCGGCCGCCGACCCGGTCGCGCGCCTCCAGCACCGTGACCTCTACCCCGGCGTCGGCCAGGCGGCGCGCGGCGGTGAGGCCGGCGAGCCCCGCACCGATGATCAGGACCCTCATCCCCGCTCCGCGATCTCGGCGACGCGCTTGGCCAGGGCGCCGGGCGTGGCGGCGAGCAGGAAGTCGTCGAAGGTCAGCTCGACGCCGGTGGTGCGCGCCACCGCGCTCAGCACGCGGGTGCCGAGCAGGGAGTCGCCGCCGAGGTCGAAGAAGTCGCTGTCCGGGGTCACGTCCGGGGTCTCCAACACTCGCCGGAAGATCTCAAGCGTGTCGTCGACGGTCATCGCGGGTTCACTGCCTTTCTCCGGGTGCGTAGCGCCGGTGCGTGCCCGCCCGGTCGACTTTCCCGCTCGCGGTGTGCACGAGTTCGGGGACGAACGTGATGCGGCTGGGGACCAGGTGCGCGGGCACCCGCTGCCGCAGCCAGCCGAGCAGGTCGGCGCCGGCTTCGAGCCCTGAGTCGGGAGCGGCGACGTAGCCCACCAAGGCGGTCCGGCCCGCGAGCGTCACACCGGTCACCGCCGCGGCGACCACGGCAGGGTGCCGCGTCAGGTGCGCCTCGACCTCGCCGGGATCGACCCGGACGCCGCGGATCTTGACCTGGTGGTCGATGCGGCCCTCATGGAAGACCACGCCGTCGGGACGCCGGCTGACGCGGTCGCCGGTGCGGAACCAGCGGCCGTCCTCGCGCTCGACGAAGCGTTCGGCGGTGGCCTCGGGCCTGCCGAGGTAGCCGGAAGCCAGCGCGGGACCGCCGATGAGCAGTTCGCCGGTGTCCTCGATCAGCTCCCTGACATGAGGCAGCGCCCGGCCGATCGGCACCCGCTCGATCATGGAAGCGTCGAGCTCCACGGCATGCGTGATCATCGTGGTCTCGGTGCAGCCGTAGGTGTTCAGCAGCCTGACCGCGCCGGTGTCCAGCCGGTGCCAGTCGGCCAGCCGGGCCGGTGCTGCCGCCTCACCGCCGATCACCACCAGCCGCAGACAGTCCGGCAGCGAAGCGTCGTCCTCGACCAGGTGCCGCACCAGCTCGTGCCAGAACGCGGTCGGCAGATCCAGGACACTGATCCGCCGCTCGTCCACCATCCGCAGGAAGCGCCGGAACGAACCGGTGTGCGCCTCGTCGTCGAAGACGAGCGCCGCGCCGACGGTGAGCGTCGGCAGGATCTCCTCGAAGCAGGTGTCCCAGTTCAGTGACGCGAACTGCAGGACGCGGTCGTCCGGGGTCAGCTCGAACAACTCGGCCAGCGCGGCGACCGTGACGCCGATCGCCTCGCCGGGAGTGAGCACCGGCTTCGGCTCGCCGGTCGATCCGGAGGTGAACAGCACATAGGCCGGACCGATCACCGGTCGGCCCTGCGCCGCCGCATTCATGGCCTCGACGCGCTCCGCAGGGAACGACGGATCGATCGGCATGTACGCGCCGCCGGCCGCGAGCACGCCGAGCAGGCCGATCACCGTGTCCGGCGAGCGCGTCGCCGGGACGCCGACAACCCCGGGGTCGGGTCCCAGGGCCTGTGTCTTCGCGTGGACCAGTGCATTGAGATCCGCGTAGCTGAGCGGCTCGCCGTTGTGCACGATCGCCGGCCGGTCCGGATGCCTGCGCACCGCGTCGCTGAAAGCCCTCATCAGATACCGGCTTGGATTCAGGTTCACGTCTGTCACGAGTGCCGCCGCATCACGAGATCGGCGGCTCGGCCGGTCCGCTCGTTGCTGATCACGCTGTCCACCAATCGCACCGCCAATGCGTCCGGGTCGTTCCGGAACGCCGTGCAGGCCCGCCCGATCGCCGAGACGAGGATGTGCGCGCGCACCCGCGCGGCCAGATCCCCCGCCGCATCGCGCGACGGCACCACCAACACCTCGGCCGTCGCCCCCCGGGCGGCGTGCTCGGTGATCACCATCTGCACCCGCGACACCCCGGGCTGCCCGGCGACGTCCGCGACCAGGCCGTCCACGTCGAGCAGCAGGCCGCGGAACTTCACCTCGCCCATCCGCCGGCCCAACACCCGCAGCGCGGGTCCGGCCTGGCCGCAGGGGCAGGAGACCCACTGCCCCGCGTCGCCGGTCCGGAAGCGCAGGACCGGGTTGAGGCCGTGCGGCTTGAGCGAGGTGACGTCGAGCATCTGGTCCCGTCCGACATGCACCAGCTGAGACGGCAGCGGATGCCAGATGTCGGCCGCACACTCGGGGGTGTTGGTGCCGATCACCAGGGTCTCGGCGCCGCCGAACAGACCCCAGCGCTGCGCGTCCGGGGCCACGTACGCCAGGTCGTCGTCGATCGTCGGGTCCCACTCCTCGCCGAGCCAGATGATGCTGCGCAGCGTGGGCAGTTTCAGGCCGAGCTCGCGGGCCCGGGCGAAGATCGGCCGCAACGCGCCGGGGGCGCCGCCGAAGGAGGTGACGTCGCGGTCGGCGCAGAACTCCAGCCAGTAGCCGATCTCGCCTTGCTCAACCGCGCCGAGCCCGAGAACCGTGCAGCCGGCCAGGTCGGCGTAGACGCCCATGAGGTAGTGCGCGTCCCACAGTCGGCCCGCGGCCCAGCCGTTGACGAAGACGTCGGCCGGCCCCAGCGGCTTCCAGCGCTCGTACACCTCGTTCATGTACAGGCCGGTCGGCGCGTATCCGAGCTCTGGCAGACCGGTGCCGCAGTCCCGCTGGAACGACCACGTCGCGCCGGAGCGCGCCTTCGGCTTGAGATGCGCCAGCGCGACGCTCAGCTCGTCCCGGCCGGTGACCGGGACGTGGATCAGGTCTTCGAGGCTGTCCAGCGAGACGACGTCGCAGTAGCGGTCGGCCAGCGCCGGGACGGAGCGCAGCCTGGCCAGGGTGGAGCGCACGGTGTCGAGTGCGTCGGGCTCCGTGGAGGGGAACTCGGGCAACATAGGCGGCATACCCCGATCTGGCTGCGGACGAGGACTGCGTCGAGCGTTCCAACCCGCGCTTCAAGAGCGCTTCAGATCCGCTCGACGCCGTGCACCGCGCGGCGGGGCCCGGTCACAGCGGATTTGCAGCGGATCTGCAGCCGATCCGGGGCGGTCTCGGAGCGCTGGTTGGAACGCTCGACCCCATGACCGCCTCCACGCTGCGCCGCATGTGCTGGGTGTTCCCGGACCGGGAGTCCACCCGGGGACAGGCCTTCTGGCAACCGTTCTTCTGGGACCTGTACGCGGAGGCCGCCGAAGCGCTGGGTATGACCTGGACCAGGCACTCTCCCGACGCGGTGACCGTGGACGCCACGGTCCGCGGTGAGCCTCGGGTCTATGTGGATGACCAGTTGGTGACCCCGCAGGACACGCTGTTCATCACGGCCCTGTACTCGCTGCCGTATCAGTCGGCTGACATCTTCAACCAGTATGCGCTGTACGCGGTGCTGGAGCAGTGCGGCTTCTATCTGCCGTTCCCGGCCTGGACGTCGATGATCGGCAACGACAAGCTGGCCACCGTCCTGTACCTCGACGGCTCCCCGATCCCGCCGATCCCGACCATCCGCGTCGGCTCCGGCCGGGACATCGGCAAGCACCTGTACGAGGTGGTCCTGCCGAACGTGAGCTTCCCGGCCATCGTCAAGCCGACCGGCTGGTGCGGCGGAGGCGGTATCAACCTGGCGCGCGACTCCGAGGATCTCAGGGGCCTGGCGAGCCTGGCCCAGGGCGGCGACACCACGCTGGTGGTCCAGCCCTACCTCGGCGAGGGGACGATCGATTACCGCGTCTACGTCATCGGCGGCAAGCCGTACGCCATGGCCAAGCGGACCCCCGAGGCCGGCTCACTGGTGGCCAACGCCAGCCGGGCCGGGAAGACGGAGATGTTCGCCACCGTCCCGGACGAGCTCGCGGAGGCGGCGGCCTACTTCGCCGAGAAGCTCCCGATCCCCTTCTTCTGCGTCGACTTCCTCCACGACGGGGAGCGGTACTGGTTCTCCGAGCTGGAGCTGGACGGGGTCATCCTGCCCGACGGCGCGGCCGACGACGATCGCTCGATCCAAAAGGACGTCGCCCGCGCGCGATTCGCCGCCTACCGCGACGCCCACGCCGCGTGGTTGGAAGAATCGGAGGCGGCACGATGACGTTTTCGCAGTCTCCAGAGGCGGCCGAGTCCCGGCTGGCCGTGGCCCAGCATTCGCTCGACCGGCTGAAGACGGTGCCGGCGCTGGCGGCGCGCTACGACGGCCACGACAAGATCCTCGCCCTCGACGCCATCGCCGCGGTTCCGCCGCTGGTCAAGGACGATCTCAACGTGGCCCTGGCACATCTGGAGCCCAAGGCCGACGTCGGCGCCACCTGGCTGTTCCAGAGCGGCGGCAGCACCGGCGCACCGAAGGTCGGCTACGCGCCGACCGGCTTCTACATGGCCGGAGTCCATGCCCAGTGGGCCCCGCTGGACCGCGACGACGTGTTCGTCAACGCCTGGGGCGCTGGCCGCATGTGGGGCGCGCACTTTCTCGCCGCGGCCCTCGCCGACCTGTGCGGCTGCCAGGTGATCGCGGTCGGCTCGGTGACCGCCGAGGAGTACACCGACTGGCTGGGGTTCTTCGCCGCGCGCAAGGTGACCGCGATCGGCGGCACGCCGAGCGTGCTGCGACTGTGGTTCGCGAACGCGCGCGCCGCCGGGATCACGCTTCCCGCGCTGCGCAAGGTGCTGTGGCTCGGGGAGGCATGGCAACCGCAGCTGGAGGCGGACATGGCGGCGGTCGCGCCGGAAGCGCGCCGCTGGGGCATGTTCGGCAGCACCGAGACTTGGGTCGTCGGGACCAACACGCCGGAGTGCCCGGACGACACTTTCCACGTGCTGCCCGAGCAGCTGGTGCACGTCGGCGGCGACGAACTGCTCGACTTCACGACGCTGAACCCTGAGATGCTCAACCCGGTGCTGCGCTACCAGACCGGCGACGCGGGGGAGATCGTGGCGTGTCCGTGCGGGCGGCCGGGCGGCGCCATGCGGGTGTTGGGACGCCGGGACAGCGTGGTGCAGGTGCGCGGGCTCGGGCTGCATGTCGACGACATCGTGGCGCAGGCCGAGCGGCAGCCCGGGGTGTCCCGCGCGCAGGTCGTGATCACCGAGAACCACGGCCGGGCGCTGAGCGTCGAGGTGTTGGTGCTTGCCAGTGCCGACGCCGAATCCATCACCGGTTCTTCCGTCGACACCGAGCAGCTGCGCAAGGACCTGCTGGCCTCGACCTTCACCCTGAGCACCGCGTTCCAGCACGACCCGGGCAACTTCCGGGTGACCGTCACCGATGCCCTGATCAGCAACGACCGGACCGGCAAGACCTCGAACTTCGTGGTCCGGGAGCAGGCGTGAGCAGGCGGTCGCCGGCGAATCTGGGGCGCGGGTTCAACCTGTTCTGGACCGGCCAGACAGTGAGCATGGCCGGCGACAAGGTCACGGTGTTCGTCGTGCCGGCCCTGATGATCTTCGCGCTGCACGCCAGCGCCCTGCAGGTCGGCATCGTCTCCATGGCGCAGTACCTGGGCATCCCGCTGGTCGGGCCGGTGGCCGGGGTGCTGGTCGACCGGTGGGACAAGCGTCGCACGATGCTGACGTGCGACCTCGTGCGGCTGGCGGCGGTGGCGGTGATCCCGATCGCGTATTGGCGGCACTTCCTGTCCACGCCGCTGCTGTTCGGCTGCGTCGCGGTGGTCAGCGGCGCGACGATCTTCTTCAATATCGGCTACCTGGTGGCGGTACCGGCCGTCGTCGCCGAGGACGACGTGGTCAGCGCCTACTCCCGCCTGGAGGGCAGCGGCTCGGTGGCCGACGTCGCCGGGCCCTCGATAGCCGCCGGTCTCTACAGCGCCCTCGGAGTGGGCGCGCTGTTCGTCGACGCTGCCAGTTACCTGATATCAGCAGCCTCCTTCCGCTTCATGCAGCCCTGGGGCACCAAGACGGTCACCGCCGGCTCGATCCGGCAGCGCCTGACGCTCGGCTTCCGGCTCAACTGGGCCGATCCGGTGCTGCGGCGCGTGGTGCTGGCCGCGGTGACGCTCAACGCCGGCGGCCCGGTCTTCGTCACGGTGCTGCCGATCCTCGCCTACCGGGGCCTGCACCTGTCGACCGGCGCCTTCGGCGCGGCGATGTCGATCGCTGCGGTGGGCGCGCTGATCGGCGCGGTCGTCGCCCCGAAGATCGCCGCGCGCTTCGGTCTGGGCCGTACCTTCGCCTGGTCACTGCTGACGCACAACCTGGTCGGGCTTGGGATTCTCGCCGCACCGGCGCTGCCACCCACGGCGGTGATCGCGGTGACCATGGCCGGCTACGGGTTCTGCATGTCGTGCATCAACGTGTGCAGCGCCCCGACGCGGCAGTCGCGCATGACGGCCGAGAACCAGGGCGTCATGCACGCCGCGTACCGGGTCTTCACCTGGGGTGTGATCCCGGTGGCCGCGCTGGTCGGTGGTTTGGGTGTCAGCCTGCTGACGGGGTCGCTAGGGGTGCTGGACGCCTCCCGGGTGATGATGGCCGGCGGCACCTTGCTAGCCGCTTTCTCGTTCCTGTCGGCGATCCGCATCCAACCTTTGCTGGACGCCGCTGAGGCAGAACGCGCGGTGGAATCCGGCGCAGAGCTGGCGGGCAGCGCCTCATGACCGACCGAACCGTACTGATCACCGGGACGTCCTCGGGCATCGGCCTGGCAACAGCCCTCGCCTGCGCACGCGACGGCTTCGCGACCGTCGCCACCATGCGTGATCCCGGGCGCGCTGACGCGTTGCTCACCGCCGCGCAGGATGCCGGGGTTTCCGTCGACGTGCGGCAGCTCGACGTCACCGATCCGGATTCCGTCCAGGCCTGCATGACCGACGTGGAGAAGACCTATGGCCGGCTTGACGCGTTGGTCAACAACGCCGGGGTCGCCAGCTCCGATCCCACGATGGAGATGTCCACGATGGCCGCGCTGCGTGCCACCATGGAAGTGAACTTCTTCGGAGTGATCGCCGTCAGCCGTTTGGCCATGCCGCTGCTCCGCGCCTCGCGGGGCCGCCTGGTGACAGTGGGCAGCGTTCATGGTGTGGTCGGCCAGCCGTTCAACGAGTCCTACTGCGCGGCGAAGTCGGCCGTCGAGGGCTTCATGGAGGCGCTGGCCCCGGTCGCCGCTGCCCATGGCGTGTCGGTCTCGCTCGTGGTGCCGGGGTTCGTCCCCGATACCTCGTTCGGCATCTTCCCGGACGCCGACCGCTCGACGATCCAGGCCGCCTCGGGCGTGTACGCGTCCACCTTCGCCGACTACATCGGCTGGATCTCGGCGCAGGGGTGGGAGACGGCGGCGCAGCCGTCCCGCGAAGTCGCCGAGGTCGTCCTCCGAACCCTGACCGAGGACCATCCCGCCTTCCGGATCCCCACTAGCCGGTGGGCCCAGGACTACATCGCCCCCAAGCTGGCCGACGGGGACGGCTCGGTGATCCAGTCGCTGGCTCGTACCTGGATCGGCCTCCAGTAGCTTTCGTAAGGAGATTGCGATGCCGCAGAAATCGTTGCAGGAACTGGTCGACTTCGCCAGGAAACACTCGCCGTTCTACGCGGAGGCCTACAAGGACGTCCCGGCCACGATCTCGCACATCACCCAGCTTCCGGTCGTCGACCAGGCCGCCTTCTGGGCCGCGAACCGGTGGCCGGAGAACACCCTGCTGACCGGTCCGCTCACCGACGCCGGCGTCTACAAGACCGGCGGCACCACGGGAGCGCCGAAGTTCTCACCGTGGACGCGCGGCGAGCACGCCGACGCGGTGACGGCGTTCGGCGCGGGGATGGTACGTGCCGGGCTGAAGCCCGGGCACCGAGTAGCGAACCTGATGGCCTCCGGCGAGCTCTACAGCGGGATGCTGTTCATGGAGCACGGACTGCACGCCGCGCCGGTGGAGAACGTCCGATTCCCCGTCGGCTCCGCCACCCCGGACGACGCGATCGCCGAGCTGATCGCCAACTTCCAGATCCAGGTACTCGTCGGCGAGCCGATGAAGCTGAGCGCCGTCGCCGAGCGCGTGATCAAGCGCGGCCAAAACGCCGCCTCAGTGGAACTGGTCCTCTTCGCCGGCGACCTGATGTTCGACGACCTGCGCCCAATCCTGGCGCGCGCCTTCCCCAAGGCGACGGTGAACTCGATCGGCCTAGCCTCAGTCGACGCCGGCCTAGTCGCCGCCCCAGTCCCAGGCCCCGACGTACGGGTACACGAGGAGTTCGCGAACCGCACCCTCGTAGAAATCGTCGACGACGAAACAGACGAACCCATCACCACCCCGGGCATCCCAGGCCGCCTCCTGGTCACCAACCTGTTCCGCACCCTGATGCCCATCATCCGCTACCCAGTAGGCGACCGCGCAGAATGGGCCGACCCCAACCACCGCCACTTCCGCCTCGTCGGCCGCTCCATCGAAGGCGCCCGCGTCGGCACAATCGCCATGCCGACCGAAGACATCCGCGCAGCCCTCATCGCCGCCGACCCAGACCACTTCATGACCGGCATGCAGATGATCCAGCGCCGCTGGGACGGCCGCGACGGCCTAATCCTCCGCCTCGGCTACACCGACCAGCCACCCGCAGAACTGACCCAGCGCCTACTCGACGCAGTCCACGCCGCCCGCCCGGACTACCCGATCTACGCCGCAGACGGCGTGATCCACGAGCTGGCGATCGAGTGGGTCCCGCGCAGCGAGCTGGTAACGAACCCGCGCACCGGAAAGCTACGGCAGGTGCTGGACGAGCGCCCTCCGGCGTGAGGGCCCGGCGCGCTGGGGGATAGGCGACGGGCCAGCGCGGCCGGCCACGTGGTGAGTCGTGTCCGACCGGACCATGCGGGGTGTTGGTTCTGGGTCCCTCGCCGCGTCGGCGGGCGAAGCCAACCTGGCCGGTTTGGTGGTGTCCAGCCGGACGGAGCCGGACCACAGCAACAGCGATGCGGCTTGACGCCACCAAACCGGGCTGGTTCCGTAAGGCGACGACGTGGCGAGGGACCCAGAACCTGGCGACCACAAGCAACACCGCCAGCCGACAACGCAACGCAGGCAACAGCGTAAAGAAAGCCGACCAGTCGCGGACCGCCGCCAAACAGCCCGACGCGAGGGTCGCCCCCTCGCTGTAGAGCGCCCGCCGGAGGCCTCAAGGTGCCCACCACGCCCGACGATTGCCGCCTACGCAACGTGTGCGCAGTGACTCGGACCGGCGCGCGGTTGTGAACACGAAAACCGGCAGCCGCCGGCGTACTGCCGCAGAAGCCTGAACCGCTGCGCGGTCGTGTCAGCCAAAACCGGCGGCCGCCAGCGCGAAACGAGTCGCTCAACCGAACTGCGTCCCCCTGCGAGGTCATCAAACCCTGTGCGAAGCCGTAAAAATCGCCTGTAGACCCACAACCCAACCGCATACCCGGCAACGCACCGACACCAAGCAGCAACTGCCCGCCACAAGCACCGCCGCCGAGCAGCATCACGCCCGCCACCAGTACCGCCGCCGAGCAGCATCGCACCCGCCACCAGCACCCACGCACCGACCAGGACCACCGAAGCCCCGCCCCTCACCGACCCGCAGCAACCTCGCACGCCTGCGCCGCCTGCGCACAGTGAGCACGCCCGCACCACTGGCCCGCGCTGCACGCCCGTACCGCACGCCCGCGCTGCACGCCCCGCACGCCCGCGCTGCACGCCCGCACCGCACGCCCGCGCTGCACGCCCCGCACGCCCGCGCTGCACGCCCGCACCGCACGCCCGCACCACGACGCGTCCGCAGCCATGACCCGTCAGCCGACGCCCTCCACATCAAGCAACATCGAGGCATGCGCTGCGAGCGTCACGCTGTAACCACCGACCTGCCGACCCAAATCCGCGTACTGCCACAGATCCCGCACCATCGCCGAACTCCCAGCCGGCAGCCCCAGATCGCTCCAATTCGCAGTAACAGACGACGCCGTATCCCCAAGATTGAACAGTGCGACCGTGAAGTCACGCCCACCAAGCCCACCAAGCCCCCCGCGCCCATCACGCCCCCCAAGCCCCCCACACCCCCCACCCCGCGCAAACCAAACCTGCTGCGCCGCAGCCTGCGACACCGGCCGCCCCGCCCGCCCCGCCTGATCCACCGCGATAACCTCGCGGTTGGTGATCAGCGGCAGATCCGCCGGATCCAGCTTCGTCAGATCCACCCCGAGCAGCGCCGGCGCCGACTCGATCGACCACAGCGTGACCATCGTCCGCTTCTCATCAGCAGTGAGCCCGTCCACCGTCCCGCCGCCGACCTCCAGCGAGTCGAGGTCGTTCCAGTGTCCGGGTCCTGCGAAGGGGACCCATTTCGGCACGTCGTTGAACCTCTTGAGCACCTGCCCCCAGTTCGTGAGCTTGCCCGGGCACCTGCTGTAGCACTCGATGTCGGACTCGATCCGCCAGCCGTTGCTGTTCTGCTCCCACGTCGCGGCATCGGCGAAGCTGAGCGAGTTGGACAGCTCCAGGTGAATCGGACGCCCCGTTTTCGCGATCGCCGCGTGCCAAGCCGCCATGTCCGGCCGGTCGTCGGCCTTGACCCGGCCGCCGCCGGGACCGACGAAGTCCATCTTGAGGTAGTCCACGCCCCAGGACGCGAGCAGATCCGCCTGCGACTGCACGTACGCCGTCGCGCCCGGCTTGCTGAAGTCGATCCGCGCCGCGCCCTGTCCCGCCGTGTTGCCCGGCACGGTGGTATCGGCGATGTCTGATATGCGGTACGGAGTGCCCAGGATCGGCGAGTTCGCGGCCACCGCCTCGGCGGGGATGCCCGGCGTGAGGTAGAGGCCGAGCTTGAGCCCGAGCCGGTGCACGTACGCCGCCACCGCCGAGATCCCGCCGGGGAAGCGAGCCGGATCCCAGGTCTGACGGCCGTACTGGTCGACACCGCTGAACCAGCCGGCGTCGATGTTCACATACTGATATCCGTAGCGCTGCAACGAAGCATGCATAGAGTCGGCCTGCGCCTCGATGATCGAGGCGCTGATTTTCCCCCGGAGCGAGCTCCAGCTGCTCCACCCCATCGGCGGCGCGAGGAAGTCGCCCCGACCGTGGTCCGCGGTGCCCGCCGTCGCAGAGGATGCCGGCGCGGAGGACGCCAACGCGGCACCCGGAGCGCCCAGTCCCGCGAACGACGTCACCGCCACCGCGCCGACCACCATGAGGGCCCTGATCTTCGCGTACGTCAACATGTTCCCTCCGCCTCACTCCGCCTCACTCCGGCGCGCGCCCGGCCGCGCGAGTCTGAGATCCGGTCTAGAGAGCCGACTCCCGTCAGTCAATAAACATCGGCGCAATCTCCTTAACTAAAAACTTTTAGTGGGCCGCAAAGTATCGCAATACGCAGCAAATCAACTTCCACCCTTGTAGATTCATCAGACACAGACATCGGAGGTAACGAGTTCCGTACGCGGTTCGACAAAATATCGGTCTTTTGCTGAAGGATTGACAAAAATGGGAGCCCTCTCGATGCTGATCGCGCTGTCTCCCATCCCTGGATCGCCAGGAAGGTCACCCGGTGAATCGTCAAGGAAGATCATCCCGGCTGTGGCGGCCCGTCGCCGCCCTGTGCACGACGGCCCTCGCGATCACGGCGCTCACCATGGCCGCCCCGGCATCGCAGGCCTCTTCCACGACCGCCGCCGCAACGACCGACACGTCACCGGTGAACCTGTCGACGCCCGTCGACAAGGCCGCCGCCGTCGCCGCCCGCCGGGCGACCGTGACGTCCGGGGACGCGCGCTTCGAGGTGCTCACCGACGGCGTGATCCGGATGGAGTACTCGCCGAGCGGCACGTTCCTCGACGACCCGACCTTCGACGTGCTCTACCGCAACTTCCCGGTGCCGCACTTCGACGCCGACACTCGTGACGGCTGGCTGACTCTGAGCACTGACACGATGGTGCTGCGCTACAAAGTCGGCTCCGGTCCCTTCAGCACGGCCAACACGCAAGTCCGGCTGTCGCACGCATCCGCGAACGGCACCACCACCGCGACCCCGGCGTGGACCGGCGAGTGCACGTTCGGCCAGGTCTGCCAGTCCGGTGCGGCCACCGAGTCAGGCGCGGCGACGATCGCACGCGCCGATCACACCGGATACGTCAGCAACGCCGGCTTCATCAGCGGATACAGCGGCGCCGGCGCTGGCGCCGCGTGGCAGGTCCTGGGCGCTCCGGCCGGGGCCGCTCAAGTCACCGTCCGGTACAGCAACGGCAACAGCGCCGCCCGCACGATGAGCCTCGTCGCCAACGGCACCACCACCCAGCTGACGCTGCCCGCCACACCGACGTGGAACGACTGGTCGACCGTCACGATCCCGGCAACGCTGGCCGCCGGCACCGGCACCAACACCGTCGCAGTGAACTGCGGCACCGCCGACAGCTGCAACGTCAACATCGACGACATCGCCGTCACCGCCCCTGGCACCACCGCGCAGCCGTTCACCCCGGCCGACCCGCTCGGCGGCTCGATCCGTTCCTACGACTCGGCGAACGGCACCTACGCCCTGGGCACCACGTGCGCGACCGGCCAGAGCGACGCCACGTGCACCGCCGCGATCCCGTCCGAGGCCCCGGGCCTGCTGGACAAGTCCGGCTGGTACCTCCTGGACGACACCCGGTCGGACGTGTGGACCGCGGACGGCTGGATCGCGTCGCGTCCCGCCAACGGCGACGTCGAAGACGGCTACCTGTTCGGCTACGGCACGGACTACAAGACCGCGCTCGCCGATCTGGCGAAGCTCACCGGCCCGACCCCGATGCTCCCGGAGAACCTGTTCGGCAACTGGTTCTCCCGCTACTACCCCTACGCGTCCACCGACTACCAGAACACGATCCTGCCCGCCGCCAAGGCGAACGGCGTCTCGCTCGACGCCCTGTCGGTGGACACGGACTGGAAGTCTCCGAACCAGTGGGACGGCTGGGAGTTCAACCCGTCGCTGTTCGCGGATCCGACCGCGTTCCTGTCCTGGGCCAAGTCCCAGAACCTGTTGACCGCGTTCAATATCCACGCCAGCGTGAACACCGCAGACCCCGAATATGCCGAGGCGCAGACCATCGCCGGCAACACCCTGACCCCGGGCAGCTGCTTCGCGCCGGGGACCTGCGACGGTTTCGACTGGAGCAGGGTCGCACAGGCCGAGGCGTATTTCGCGCTCTCGCAGCCGATCCAGAACGCCGGCGCGGGCTTCACCTGGCTGGACTGGTGCTGTGACGGCAGCTCCGTCTCCTCTCCCGGCGTCACGCCCGACAGCTGGATCAACCACCTGTACGCGCAGCAGATGCTGAACACCGGCCAGCGCGGCTTCGTGCTCTCCCGGCTCGGCGCCTCGTACCAGAAGGACCAGGCCGGCGCATACGCCACCGGCGCGTGGGCCGACCACACCTCGACGCTGGCGTTCACCGGCGACACCTGGGGCACCTGGAACACCCTCGCCTCCGAGGCGCAGCTGGCCCAGGACGAGGGCAGCATCGGCCAGTCGTACGTCAGCGACGACATCGGCAGCTTCCTGGGCACGCCGTCGCGAGCGAAGAACGACCCGAACGACCTGTACCTGCGCTGGCTCGGCCTCGGCGCCTTCCAGCCGATCCTGCGGCTGCACTCCGACATCAGCCAGAACGCGCGGCTGCCCTGGGAGTACGACGCGCCGACTGCCGCGACCGGCGACAAGTACCTCCAGCTGCGCGAATCGCTGGTGCCCTACACGTACACCCTGTCGCACCAGGCGAACACGACCGGCCTGCCAATGGCCAAGGCGCTCTACCTGGACTACCCCGACCAATCCGCGGCCTACACGAACCCCGGCGAGTACCTGTTCGGCGACGACATGCTCGTCGCGCCGGTCACCACGCCCGGCCAGGTCGCCAAGACCACTGTCTGGTTCCCGCCGGGCCGCTGGACCGACTACTTCACCGGCGCCACGTTCACCGGGCCGTCGTCGCAGACCCTTGAGGTTCCCCTCGACCGCGAGCCGGTGTTCGTCAAGGCCGGCGGCGTCGTACCGCTTCAGCCGTCCACCGGTCAGGCGCAGACCGCGAACTCGGCGCCACTGACGCTGAAGGTCTACGCCGGGGCGGACGGCAGCTTCTCGCTCTACCAGGACGCGGGCACCGGACTGGGCTACACGAAGGGTCAGTCCACGACCACCCGAATCAGCACCCGGACACACGGCGACGTGGCGACGGTGACCATCGGGGCGGCCGACGGCAGCTACCCGGGCGCGCCCACGACGCGCAGCTACACCGTGGACCTGAACGGCGTGTCCCGGCCGCACCTAGTGCTGGTGGACGGCAGGCCGCTGGCCGCGTCGCAGTGGTCTTATGACGGCGCCTCGCACACGATCGCCGTCGCGCTGCCGAAGTCCTCGGTCCGTCACAGCGTTACGGTCACGGAAGTCGGCGGCGACACGGTCCAAGCGGCCGAGCCCGCAGCCGTCAACGTCGCCCTCACCTCCGCGGACACCACCTTCCCGGCCGGTGTGCCGACGACGGTGACAGCGGTGACGACCAACGAGGGCCCCGGAACCGTGTCGGACGCAACGGCCACGCTGAGCGTGCCCAGCGGCTGGACCGTCACCCCCTCGGGCAGCCAGTCCCTCGGCTCGCTGCCGAACGCCACGACCACCACGTGGACGGTGACCGCGCCGACGCACCTCCAGATCGGGACCGTCGAGGCGGTCGTCGCGAAGGTGGACTACACCGACGCCGCGAGCGGCCAAGCTGAAAGCGCGTCCGCCACGGTGGACCGCGCGCCCGGCCCGGTCACCGTCACCTTCCGCACCAAGGCCCCCGCCGGCACGCCGTCCGACGCGTTGCTCCACATCGTCGGAGCCGTCTCGCAACTCGGCGGCTGGGACCCCGGCAAGGTCCCGATGACCAACGAGGGCAACGGTATTTGGCAGGCCACGATCACCGTGACCGACGGCACCGACCTGCAGTACAAGTTCACCCGCGGCAGCTGGAACACCGTCGAGGACTGGGGGAGCATCACCGGCGTCACCAACCGGGACGTCGTGGTGAACGGCGGCACCACCGGGACGGTGCTCGTCGACGACACCTCGACGAACTGGTCGGATCCATCGGTGCCGGACGGTCAGAAGGCGCCTGAGTTCTGGCGCGACCCGCTCGTCACGTCCACGACGCCGGCCGGCGGAGCGTCAGGCGCCGCGCCCTCGGCCGTGACCGTCACGTTCGCGCAGGACATCACGCCGACCGGCAGCGACTACTCCGGATCGGTCGCGGTGACCGACAACGGGACCGCCGTGGCCGGAACGACGGCCAAGACCGCGTCCGGAGTCCTCACCTGGACGCCGTCCGGGACGCTGCCATCCGGGACGTACGCGGTGACCGTGATGAACGTGGCCAGCGCGAATCCCGGTGACAACATGCCGATGCAGGAGCCTTATAAGTTCAGCTTCACTGTGAGCTGAACGCCAGCTTCTCAGGGTTCACCATCCACAGAATCTGCTCGATACCGTCGGCCGAGGCGGTGATCCCGACCAGGCCGTAGACGGCGCCGCCGCTGGAGAGGACGGCGCAGACCTGGCCGTTCACGCTTGTCCACCGCACGTCGACGCCGTCCCAGAACCAAGACATCGCGGCGAGGAAGCGTGCCACCGGCACCGCGCCCACCACCGGGCGGCGGGAGACCTGGTAGCGGCCGTTGCCGTCGGCGAGGCTGGTGACGCCGGCCGCGAAGAGGTGCTCCAGCGCGGCCATCTCGCCGGAGCGGGCGGCCGCGATGAACTTGGACAGCAGTTCGCGTTGCGCGCCGGCGGACGCCGGGGCGCGGCGTTCGCCCGCCATGTGCTTTTGCGCGCGGCTGACCAGTTGGCGTACGGCGGCGTCGGTGGAGCGCAGGATGTCGGCGATCTCAGGATACGAATAGTCGAACGCTTCCCGCAGTACGTACGCGGCACGTTCATTGGGTGTGAGCTTCTCCATCAGCAGCAGGGCCGCGAGTTGCAGCGCCTCGCCGCGCTCGGCGCCCAAGTACGGGTCCGCGCTGGTGTCGACCGGTTCGGGCAGCCACGGGCCGATGTACGTCTCGCGCCGAACCCGTGCCGACTGGAGTTCGTTGATGGCCAGGCGGGTCGTGGTGGTCGCCAGGAAGGCGGCGGGGTCGCGGACGGCGTCGCGATCGCAGGTCTGCCACCGCAGCCAGGTCTCCTGCACCACGTCCTCGGCCTCGGTGGCGCTGCCGAGCATGCGGTACGCGATGCCGAACAGGCGGGGACGCACGGTGGTGAAGACCGCCGCAGCCTGGTCCAGGTCGGAATCTGTCACTTCGCACCTGTCCGATTCTGTCCGATTCCGTCCCACTCGCATCATGACTGTACGTGATCTTAAGCCGGGGCCTGTGGTGCCAGTCACTCCGGCCCCGTGTCACAGATCCCCGTGTCACCCACCCCCTGTCACAGATCCCGGGGCTACCCGGTCTGAGCTGGTGACGACGTCCCGGACCGGCCGGGACCCGGACGGAAGGGCACCATCATGAAGATCGTGGTCATCGGCGGCACCGGCCTGATCGGTTCCAAGCTCGTGGGCAAGCTGCGGGAGCACGGCCACGAGGCGGTGCCGGCCGCCCCGAACACCGGGGTCGACACCCTGACCGGCGAGGGTCTGGACGAGGTGCTGGCCGGCGCCGACGTGGTCGTGGACGTCTCCAACTCGCCGTCGTTCGCCGACGACCCGGTGATGGAGTTCTTCCGCACCTCCACCACCAACCTCCTCGCGGCCGAGGCGAAGGCCGGGGTCGGGCACCACGTGGCGCTCTCGGTGGTCGGCACCGACCGCCTCGGCGACAGCGGCTACTTCCGCGCCAAGCAGGTGCAGGAGAAGCTCATCGAGGACGCCGGCCGGCCCTACTCGATCGTGCACGCGACGCAGTTCTTCGAGTTCGTGGGGAGCCTCGCCGACGAGGCCACGCATGGGGACACCGTCCGCTTGTCGGACGCGCTCATTCAGCCGATGGCCTCCGAGGACGTGGCCTCTGCCGTCGCTCGCGTCGCCGTCGGCGCGCCGGTGAACGGCATGGTCGAGATCGGCGGGCCCGAGCCGCTCGGCCTGGACGAGCTGATCCGGACGGCGCTGACGTACCGCGGCGACCCGCGCACCGTTGTGACCGACCCGGAGGCGCTCTACTGGGGTGTCCGGCTGGAGAAGGACACGCTGCTGCCCGGTGAGGGCGCGCAGTTGGCCGCCACCCGATTCGAGGACTGGCTGCCGCTGAACGGCGTGCGGTGACGCTGAACGGCGTGCGGTGAGGCTGAGGGGCGGCAACACCTGGTGTCCGGCCACAAGATTTGCTTGTGGCCGTCACCAGGACTTTCTGCTTCCGGACCGGCTCCGGCCGCTGCCACCATCGATCACGGCGCTCGGACCACGAGCTCTGATGACGATGGAAGGACATTGCGATGTCGGAACCGCAGCGGGACCTCCAGGGCAAGGTCGCCCTGATCATCGGCGGCAGCCGCAACCAGGGCGCGGCGTTCGCCGAGAACATCGCCGCGCGCGGCGCGACGACGATCATCACGTACGCCAACGACGACGCGGCCGCGCAGCAGACGCTGGTCTCGCTGGACAAGCACGGCGTCACCACCGAGGCGATCCGCTCTGACGCGCGGCGGTCCGATGACGTCAACGCTCTGTTCGAAGGCGTCGTCGCCCGGCACGGCAAGCTGGACATCGTCGTGCACACCCCGGGCGCGGTGATGAAGAAGCCGCTGGTGGAGTTCACCGACGCCGACTTCGATCACTTGATCGACCTCAACACCCGCTCCGCGTTCAACACGCTGCGCGCGACGGCCCGGCACATCGCCGACAACGGCCGCTACGTGGTGCTGTCGACGACGCTGACCTCGATCATGACGGGCCCGTACGGCCTGTACTCGGGCTCGAAGGCGGCGGTGGAGCGGATGGTGCTCGCGGTGTCGAAGGAGCTCGGGGCGCGGGGCATCACGGTGAACGCCGTGGCGCCGGGGCCGATCGACGACGACTTCTATCAGCACGCCGAGACGGCGGAGTCGATGGCCGCGGCGGCGCACCACAGCCCGCGCGGTCGACTCGGGCTGCCCTCGGACGTGGCACCGGTGGTCGGCTGGCTGGTCAGCGACGAGGCGGGATGGGTCTCGGGGCAGACGGTGCGGGCGAACGGCGCGATGTTCTGATCCACCCAGCGCGCCTCGACTCGTCGTTCATCACACCCCGGCGGCTATCGTCGGCGTGTGATCGACGACATCAGCCTGCGCAACCTGCGGTCGTTCCTGGTCGTGGCACAGGAGTCGAGCATCTCCCGGGCGGCGGCGCGGCTGCACGTCACGCAGCAGACGCTGTCGCAGCAGATCCAGAACCTGGAGCGCACGCTCGGCGCGACCCTGCTGGTCCGGACCTCGCGCGGGGTCCGGCTGACGGCGGCCGGCGAGCGGCTGACCTGCAACGGCCGAACCCTCATGGACGACGCCGAGTCGCTGTACGCCGCGGTCCGCGCGGCGGCGGCCGGCCGGGTCGGCCGCCTGCGGGTGGCGACGGCTTCGCACCCGACGACGCAGCTCGCGATCGAGCTGGCGAACGTCATCGAGGCCGAGTACCCGGGCATCGACATCGAGGTCCGCACGGTCCTGCGCCCCGTCGAGGCGATGGCCGAGCTCCACGCGGGCACCTCGGACGCCGCACTGCTGTGGCTGCCGACCGGCGACGCGGAGCTGCGCACGGCCACGTTCCGCAGCGACGCCCGGGCCGTGCTGCTGGCCGAGGGACACCGCCTCGCAGCCGCGGTGTCGGTGACACTGGCGGACCTGGCCGACGACCCGGTGGTGATCGTGGACGCCTTCGGCTCCCCGGCGGTCCAGGCGCACCGCATCGCGGACCCGCGGCCGGACGGCCGCCCGGCGGTGCGCGGACCGGTGGTGCAGACACTGGAGGACTGCCTGACGCAGGTACGCCGGGGGCACGGCGTGTGGTTCGCGCCGATCGCGATGGCGGAATGGGCCGTGTGCCCGGGGGTGGTGCTGGTGCCGGTGACTGATATGGAGCCGGTGGAGCTTGCTGTGGCTTGGACGGACGCGGCGCCACGTGAGCTGGTGGATCGGCTTGTTGCGGCGGCGGGGAAGATTGCTTGCGGTTAGGGGGAGGGCACCTGTTCTCCGTTCTCCGTGCGGACGCCGTTGTCGGGCACGACCGCGCGGCGTCAGCCTTGGCGGCGAGGGACGTAAGTCAGGGTGACGACGCCGGAGTCGAGCGTGCGGGCGGCGACGAGTTCGAGGGTCGCGGTGACGCCGGACTGCGGGAACAGCTGGGTGCCGTGTCCGAGGACGATCGGGTGCACGGCGACGCGGTACTCGTCGACCAGGTCGTGCCGCATCAGGGTCTGGACGAGGGTGGCGCTGCCGTAGACCTCGATGTCGCCGCCGTCTTCCTGCGCCGGCCGATGAGGAAGTAGTCGCTGGCCCGCAGGTGACGCAACGCCTCGGCCTGTGCGTAGTCGGTGAAGTACGGGTTCGCCCACCCGCCGTACTCGGCCTCGCCGAAGCCGCCGGGGTCCTGGATGACCCCGTCGAGCGAGACGAGGGTGGAAACGCTGAGCTTGCGCATGGTGATCGACTCCCCGTCGGACTGTCTGGTGGTTGGTACACCTCCAGCGTTGGTGCTTGGAGCCGCGGTGTCGTCCGCGGGTGAACGTAGATTCGCACTAGGCCGTCGGCACTAGGGCCGACACTAGGCGCCGACGTCACCGGAAGGCCCTGCTCGGCTGGCGCTCTCTCGCGCTCGGTGATGATCATGCTGGGAGGAGGAAGACATGACCACCTGGACCGACGACCAACTCGACCGCATCGGCGCCGCCGAGGAGCTCACCATTCAGCCTGCGCGGGCCGACGGGACGTTGCGGACGCCGCTGCCGATCTGGGTCGTGCGCGATGGCGACGACCTGTACGTCCGCTCCTACAAGGGCGACGGCAGCGCTTGGTACCGTGCTGCGGCTGCGAGGCCGCAGGGGCATGTCAGTGCCGGCGGCGTTGATGCGGACGTCACCTTCGCCGGGGTGCCGGACGCCGGTGTCAACGACCGGGTCGATGCCGCGTACCGCACCAAATACCAGCGCTACGGCGCGGCCTACGTCGACCCGATGGTCACTCCGACCGCGCGTGCCGCCACGCTGAGGCTCCTGCCGCGCTGAGTCACCGCGCCGGGCGGACCAGCCCGCTCTGGTACGCGATGACGACGAGCTGCGCCCGGTCTCTGGCGCCGAGTTTCATCATGGCGCGGTGGATGTGCGTGCGGACGGTCAGGGGGCTGACGACGAGGGCTTCGGCGATCTCGTCGTTGGAGCTGCCCTCGGCGGCCAGCGTCATCATCTCGCGTTCGCGGGCGGCCTGCGGCGCGGGCGTGCTGCGCGGCGCCGGTCAGGGCGGTCTTCGTCGCGTCGGTGAGGTCGCTCGCCGCGGTGACTTTGTACGTCACCGCGGAGTAGGCGGTGCTGCCGTCGGGGCTGACCGTGCCGGCCTGGAACGGATCGGCAGCCGAGGCGACCTGCGGTCCGACGGCGACCTCGGTCACGGCGCCGCCACTCAGCTCGGGAATGGCTTCAGACTGCCGCTCTGAGCTGCGCGGAGTCGTCGTGTGGGGGCAGGCGATGCGATGTACGGCAGACGCAGTAGGCGCCCCGGGCGGCTACTGCTTACTGCGTCTACAACATCTACAGCGTTTCGAGAACAGCGGCCAGCGACGTCTCGACCTCGTCAGCCAGCTTCTCGAAGTTGCTCCGCAGGAACGGACCGGCCAGCTTGAGCACGCCGTTGAACCTGACCTCGGCGTCGTAGGTGATCGTGGTCGTGTCGCCGTCGGTGGAGAACCGCAGGTCGTCGGTCGTGGTGGCCTGCTTGTTGCGGCCGACGAAGGTCAGGCGGGCCGGTTCCAGCCGTTCCAGGCGGTAGTCCAACTCGCTGATCCGGTCGTTGAAGTCCGACACGTTCCGCCAGGTGGAGCCCACGCGGATGGGGCCCTGGTCGGTCCGCAGACAGCTCATGGTGCCCGGATCCCACTGCACCGCGTTGCCGAAGTCGGCGAGGTAGCCGACCACGGTCTCCTGGGGGCGGTTGACTCTGATCGTGCGCTGGACTCTCATGGCGAAGTCCTCCGTTTCGGTTCCAATGTTCAGTCGATGCCGAACACCATCTGGTGGACGTCGAGGTAGCCTGCGGCAAAGCCGGCCTCGGAGTAGGCCGGGTACAGCTCCCACGTTCGGCGGAAGGTCTCGTCGAAGCCGAGTGCCGCGACGCCTTCCCGGTGCTCGGCGAAGCGCTCACGCCACAGCCGCAGGGTGCGGGCGAAGTCCTGGCCGAACGAGAACTCGTGGAGCTGGTGCAGGCCGGCGGTCTGAGACTCCGAACGGATTGCGGCCTGCGACGGGATGATGCCGCCTGGGAAGATGTACTTGGTGATCCAGGTCTGACTGCCCGCTGCCGCAAGCATACGCTGGTGCGGCATGGTGATTTGCCTGCAGCCCGATCCGCCCGCCGGGGGCGGTCAGCCGACGCAGAGCACTGAAATAGGCCGGCCAGTGTTCGCGGCCGACGGCCTCGATCATCTCCACGCTGACCACCGCGTCGTACTGACCTCGCGCGTCCCGGTAGTCAATGAGGCGGACGTCGACCAGGTCGCCCAGACCAGCCGCGGCGGCGCGGCGGCGAACGGCGTACTGCTGGTTCGAGGACAGCGTGATCGTGGTCACCCGGGCCCCGCGCGAAGCGGCACGCAGTGCCAGGCTGCCCCAGCCGCTCCCGATCTCCAGCAGCCGGGTTCGGCTGCCGACGTCGCACAGGTCGAGCAGCCGGTCGAGCTTCCGGCACTGCGCCTCGGCGAGCACGTCGAACCCGCCGACCGGCAGGCCCAGGTCATCGCGCGGGAACAGCGCCGCGGAGTAGGTCATCGTCTCGTCGAGGAACAGCGCGAACAGCTCGTCGGACAGGTCGTAGTGGCGCTCGATCATTCGGCCACCTTCGCTCTGAGCTGCTCCACGGACGAGTCCTTTCGGCGACGATTCCTTGCCGGATATTCGTCGCCGACGGGCACCCCGGATTGGTGCCCGCGACCCGGAGCTCGACTCAGCCCTCCATCCCGGGGAGCGTTCGGGGTAGTCCGAAGCGCGCCATGACGTCGGTGGTGAAGCTGGTCATGGCGGCGATGCGGTCGCCGGCGGCGGTGACGACCAGGAAGCAGTAGGCGTGGTAGACGCCGGCGTGGGGGTCTGCCAGGTACAGGCCGAAAGCGGGCTGGCCGTTGGCGCGGGTGAGGACCACACGGTAGGCGTAGCCGGGGCGGAATGTGGCGGCGGCCAGGACGCGCCGGGCTGCTTCGACGCCGCGGTACTCCAGCATGGCCGGGGGCATGGAGAGTCGGACGTCGGTGACGAACAGGTCGATCAGGGCGTTCATGTCGCCGCGTTCCAGCGCGTCGGTGAAGCGGGCGACGAGGCGCTGTTCGGCGGCGGTGTCCGGCTTGCGCGCGGGACTGCCGTCCGGGCCGCCGGAGTCGGCGAGGCGGTTGTCGACCGTGGCGCGGGCGCGTTTGAGGGCACTGCTCACGGCTTCCTGCGTCGTGTCGAGCATTCGGGCGACTTCGGCGGCGTGATAGCCCAGGACGTCGCGGAGCACGAGCGCGGCGCGTTGGCGCGGCGGCAGCAGTTGCAGGGCGGTGATGAAGGCCAGGGAGATGGCCTCGGTGGTCTCGTAGCGCGCCTCCGGCCCGGGGCGCTGGTCGACGAGGTGGTCCAGCAGCACGTCGGGGTAGGGCTCCAGCCAGGGCGGGGCGTCGCCGGCGCCGGTGGGGTCGGGCAGGGCGACGGCGGGCTCGGGCGGCGCGGCGGCGATGCGGGGGCGTCGGCTGTCGGCGCGCAGCATGCTCAGGCAGCGGTTGGTCGCGATCTTGTAGAGCCAGGTGCGGATCGAGGACCGCTGGCCGAACTCGCCGAGGTTACGCCAGGCGGACACGAGGGTCTCCTGGAGCGCGTCCTCGGCGTCCTGCAGGGATCCCAGGATGCGGTAGCAGTGCACCTGCAGCCCGTGGGAGTGGTCCTGGACCAGGTCGCGGAACGCGTTGTGGTCGCCGGCCCGGGCCCGGGCGATCAGGTCCGCCGTGCCCGTCTCCGTATTGATCTCCGTGTCCGTCTCCATCGGCATGCATCCTCGCCTTTCTTCTTTCCGCGGGGCGCGTTCGGCCCGCTTACCCGTACGGACGCCGCCGGGCCCGCGAATTGGGCGGCGGCGCGGCGCCCAATCCGCGGCAGGGGTGGCGTCCACCTGGTTGGAGGCCGTTCCAGCCCGGGGCGCGCCCCGCGGATACAGAACAGGAACACGGATCATGACCAACTACGTCTTCTCCTTCCGGGTGCCCGCCGACTACAAGCCGGAGGCCGGGACGACGGCCGAGTGGCAGGCCTGGTTCGGCGCGCTGGGCTCGGCTCTGGTGGACATCGGCAACGCTGTGACCGACTACGCCTCGCTCGGCGAGGTCGGCGGCAGCGACTCCCGGATGATCGCCTACTCGGTGGTGGCCGCGCAGGACCTGGGTTCCGCGCTGGCGCTGGCCAAGGGCTGCCCGGTGCTGCGGGTCGGCGGCGGGGTCGAGGTCGGCCCCGTGATGGAAGTGCCCGGGTCGTGAGCGGCGCGGTGAACACGGCGAATACGGTCAACACGGTGAACACATCGGCGGCGTCGCCCCCGGGGTCGTTCCTGGCGACCGGACGCGGGAAGGTCACGCTGGCGCTGCTGTGCGCGGTGACCTTCCTGGACGTCATGGACGGCGCGATCGTGAACGTCGCGCTGCCGACCATCCGGACGCACCTGGGGTTCTCGGTGCAGAGCCTGCAGTGGGTGGTCAGCGGGTATCTGATCACCTACGGCGGGTTCCTGCTGCTGGGCGGCCGCGCCGGGGACCTGCTGGGGCGGCGGCGGTTGCTGGTGGCCGGGACCGTGCTGTTCGCGGCGTCGTCGCTGGCCTGCGGGTTGGCCGACGACCAGGGGCTGCTGGTCGGCGGCCGGCTGGCGCAGGGGTTCGGGGCGGCGATGATGTCGCCGGCGGCGCTGTCGATCCTGACTACCACGTTCCAGGGCGCTGATCGGCACAAGGCGCTGGGGCTGTGGGCCGGGATCAGCGGGATGGCTTCGGCGGTCGGGTTGCTGGTCGGCGGGGTGCTCACTCAGGAATTCGGCTGGCGGTGGGTGTTCTTCGTGAGCCTGCCGATATGCGCGCTCGTGCTGTTCGGCGCGTTCCGGATCCTGAAGGACGACCACGGCGGCCGGTCTGCGGCAGGCCGCGCGTCGGGCGGCTTCGACGCGGTCGGCGCGTTGCTGGCCACCGCCGGGATGCTGCTGCTGATCTTCACGGTGGTGAAGGCCCCGGACGCAGGCTGGGGCGCGAGCCGCACGATCGGCGGCCTGGCGGCGTCGGCGGCGCTGATGGCCGCGTTCCTGGCGAACGAGCAACGGCGCGCGCATCCCCTGGTCCCCCCATCGATTTTCCGGATCAGGGGCCTGGCAGCAGCGGACGCCACGCAGGTGATCGCGTGGGCCGGGTTCTACTCGATGTTCTTCTTCGTCACTCTGTATATGCAGAACGTCCTGGGCTACTCCCAGCTGCGGTCCGGGCTGGCGTACGTGCCGGTGAGTGTCGGCATCGGCTTCGGCTCGACGCTGGCGACGAAGATGTTCGTCCGCACCGGCACCCGCCCGATCATCGTCTCCGGCGCACTGCTCGCCGCCGCCGGCATCCTGTGGCTGTCGCGCATCCCGGTCGACGGCACCTACCTCGGCAACCTGCTCGCACCACTGGTGATCATGGGCGTCGGCCTGGGACTCCTGTACGCCGGCGTACAGACCGCCGCCAACGCCGGCGTGCCGGAGGACCAGGCCGGCCTGGCCGCAGCGCTGATCACGGCCTCGTTCCAACTCGGCTCAGCGCTCGGCCTGGCGGTCTTCAGCGGCATCGCGACCAGCCGCACCAGCCACCTGCTGGCCGCGCGCGCCTCCACGCCGGCGGCGCTCACCGGTGGATTCCAGCGGGCGCTGCTGGTCAGCGCCCTGTGCCTGGTGGCGGCTGGGGTCATTGCGCTGCGGGCTTCGAACACGCGCGGCGAGTTCGCCGCTCCGACAGAAAGCAGACAGAACCTGGAACCTTCGTACGACGCCGTGTGATGCGGCACAGGTGATCCCGAGATGGTGTTCAACGCCATCTCGGGATCTCTTTTAGAGTGAACAGATGACCGAGGAGAAGCCCGCGAGGGTGTTCGGGAATCGCTGGGCCGATGCGGTAGGTCCGGCCGGGGACGGACCGGCTCGGGACTACTGCCGTTGCGTCGAGCCGACGGGGACCAACCCACAACACCCGAACGCGTTCCATGCCGAGCGTCAGGACACTGACGCACCGGGGTGGATCCGGCTTCTGGAGCTGATCGAGGAGGCGGCGGCGGACGGACGAGAGGTGTTCAAGCCGCTCGTCGAGCTCACCGCGGAGCAACGGCGTCAGGTCATCACGCTGCCGCCGACGATCGCCGAGCTGACCGCAGTGAAGCACCTTGTGCTCTATGGCAGCAACCTGGTGCGCATCCCGCCGGAGATCGGCGCCATGGAGAGCTTGGAGGAGTTCAGCCCGTACACCTCGCCGCGGCTGCACTGGTTTCCGTACGAGATCACTCGCTGTGCCAACCTGCGACGAAGCACGGTCAGCACCCGACGGATCTACGGGAACTACAAGTACCGTCCGTACTTCCCGCAGCTGGCCGATCCGGTCGCGGCACGGGACGTGGACCTCGGGGATCTCGACCCCGGGATATGGGGCGCCACGACGATCCGCACGTGCAGCGTGTGCGACCGGGCCGTCGACGGCTCGACCCTGCGCCAGGTCTGGATCTCGTTGTGGACGTCGGGCGCGGACATCCTGCCGCTGCTGGTCAATGCGTGTTCGCAGGAGTGCGTCGACGCGTTGCCGCAGCCGGCCAAGGGCTTTAACCAAACGCCGCACCGTGGCGGTCCCGACCTTGAGCAGCCGCCCGGAGGACACCATCCGGGCCGCTGATGGCCGGGTAATGGCCGGAACGGATTTCGGTCGGGCGAGTGGCGGAGATCGGTGACGCTCTTCAGCCTGGCGTTGTCGCCGTCCGCCGAACCGGGCGAGTAGCGCTAAGCCAGCGCATGCCCCGTGGCGGGGATGTCGAGCGTGATGATCAGGCCGCCGAAGTTGGGGCTTGCTGTCAGGGTGCCGTTGAGGGCTGCGATGCGGTTGGCGACGAGCTGCCAGCGGGCTGTGGTGGCGATGTGCGAGAAGTCGGAGGCCTCCGGGTCGAACAGGACGACGCCGAGGCGGCCGTCCTGTGCCGAGAGGGAGATCAGGAGGCGGCCTTCGCCGGGGGGCCAGTCGCGTAGCAGGGTCGCTAGGCAGAAGTCGACGCAGGACTCGATGTGCGTTGGGAAGCGCGGCAGGTTGGCGGCCTTCAGGGTGGTGGGGCGGTGCACGGTTTGCAGGAGGGCGCCGAGTGTTGCGGCCAGGCCGGTCGGGTCCGGCGGTGTCGGCGGCGGTGTCGGCACCGGTGCTGGTGCCGACGCTGATGGCGGAGCGGGTGTCGTGTGCCGCCCGCCACGATGACGCCGCCGATCGTTTGCGTCGGCTGGCGTAGCCGCAGTACGTATGGCCTTGATTCGCATGCCGGAACCCCCTGGAACGCGGGCCTCCGGTGTCCCGCTCGTGCCCGGTCCGGAGGCTCTTCCAGCATCGGGAATCCGGGGCCGCGGCACGATCGTGCAGGCATGCCGAAACCGAGGGGGTGCGTGCACCCCCTGTCGGCGGCATGGGGTTGGAGAGCGAGTCGGGCGACCCCTAATAGGGGTGCGGACCCCTAATCGGGCAGGCGCCGATCAGATCAGGCCGAGTCCACGGGCTATCAGCCCGCGCTGCACGTCGTTGGTGCCGCCGCCGAGGAACGCCAGCACCGACAGGCGCAGCCCCTGCTCGAAGATTCCAGCGCCCGGAGCGTCGGGGGTGTTGAGGGCGGCCGTGGGGCCGAGGATCCGGAGGGCTTCCTCGGCGAGCTGTCCGCCGGTTTCCGCGGCCAGGACGCCGGCCATCGCCGCGGTGAGGCGAGCCGCGTGCGGGTTGGTGGTGGACTCGGCTTTGCGGGCCGCCTCGGCGAGCAGGACGCATACCGCTTGGACCTGGACGGCCACGGCGCTGAGCGCGGCTCGCTTCGCGGATCCCGGAAGACCGATGCCGACGGGATCGATGCCGGTGAGATCGATGCCGCTGGGACCGATGCCAGTGGAGTCGATGCTGGCAACCCCGCCAGCAGAGGCGCGCGCCGCAGCCAGAAGCTCGTCGAGCTGGCGGCGCGAGATGCCCGCGAGCTCTGTGGCCAGCAGAAGGCGCTCGCCGGTCAACGTCTCCGTGATGACCTGCCAACCGCTGTTGACCGCGCCGACCCGTGCATCGTCGTCCACCCGGACGTCCCGGAAAGTCACCGTGCCGCACGTCTGCCCCGACAGCGCCTGGTACGGCTCCGTGCTGATCCCCGCGGTCGCCATCGGCACGATGAACATGCTGATACCCGCCATCGGCGGGTTCGCATCCGGGTCCGTGCGCGCCGCGAGCCACATGTACTCAGCGGTGCCGGCGTTGGTGATCCAGGCCTTCGTCCCGTTGATCACCCAACCGTCGCCGTCGCGGACTGCGGTGGTGCGCAGCGACGCGAGGTCGGAACCGGCTTCGGGCTCGCTGTAGCCCAGGCAGAACGTCAGCTTCCCGTCCTGGATCCGGGGCAGATACCGAGCCTTCTGCTCGGCAGTCCCGTACCTGACCAGCGGCGCACCGACCACCGACACCGCCGCGACCGCGTTGGCGACCGGCAGCTGCCGATACGCGATCTCGTCGTGGACGGCCAGCTGCTCCGTCAACGTCGCCTCGCTGCCGCCATCGGCGGTCGGCCACGTCATCCCGAACCACTTCTGAGCCGCCATCGCGGCCACCACACCCGCGTCATCGCCCTTGTGGAACTGCCGGTCCCCGGTGTGGTGTGCGGCGCAGAACGCCCGCGCCTCCTCCCGAATCGCCGTCGCGCCCGCCGGGGAATCCACAGCGGGCAGGCCGTCGGCGGACGCGATCAGGATGTCAGCCACGGTCCCGTCCGGAGGCGGGCAGGCGTCCAGCAGCGTGACGTCGGCGTTCACCCGACGGAACAGCCACGGCCCGTCGTGTCCCTCGAAGTACGCGCCGGCGCCGAGCGTGTGGTGTGCGCTCAGCTGAATACGCGGCGCGACGACCGCAGCATGGGACACCGCGAGCTCCGTGGCCAGAATCCGGTCCGGATCCGCGCGCTGGTGCCTGCGAACAGCATCGGCGATGAGAAGTTCGCCGGCAGCCAGTTCGATCTCGCGGCTAGCGGTCCGCTGCTGCACCGCGCCGAAACCACCGATCGCCTGACCGAACTGCTTGCGCACCTTCGCATGCGCGATGGACGCGTCGTGAGTCCGCCGCGCCGCGGCCATCGCCCGCGCCGCCAGGCCGAGCCTGAGCAGCGACAACGCCCGAGCGGTCGGCTCCGGATCGACGTCGAACACCGCTTCCGGCACGCCGAGATGCAGCCGCGCCCACGCCGGCACGGCCAGCCCGGGCACCGGAACGGCGAACTCCACCGGCCGCACCCACGCGCATCCGCCCCCAGGCGGCAGGAGCAGTACGTGAGAGGCCGCGATCCCGCCCTCCGCGAACGGCACCGTCTCGACCGTCGGGTCGCCCGCCACCACCAGGATCCTGACCTCCCCCGTCGAGACCGCGGCGGACAACTCCCGCGTGGCCGAGTTCCCCGGGGGATTCGTCAACAGCTCCACGGCGACGAAGCCGTCCATGACCGGCAGCGGGCACGCCGCAGCACCAGTAGCCCGCACGAGCGCCACAACGCGGTCGAGGCCGTCGAGGTCCCCGGCGTCCCCCGCGCCGAACCACCCCCGCGCCGCGGCCTGCCCCCACAGCTGCGTCAGGGCCGCCGCATCCGCCCCGTCGGGGAAGTGCCATTGCCGGGCCAGCAGTTCGTCGACTTCATCCATGGTGAGCATTCGCCTGTCCCGTCCGCGGTGTCCGGCGCCTGGCCATTGGATTTCGAGCGTAGTAACAGTGCCGATCTCCCAGCAATGCGGGGCCGGGAAGTAGGGGTCTGATAGGGGGTCCGGAGAATTGGTTCGCCGGATACGGTCGATCGTGACCGAGAAATCGGCTTTCTGTATCCGGAACAGGAGAGGTGATAGCGGTGACGGATATCGACGGTGACAGTTGGTTCCGCGTTTACCGCCAGTCCGCAGAAGGCATGCCCCTGTTCTGCTTCCCGCACGCGGGCGGCGTCGCCAGCTACTACTTCCCGTGGTCCCGCGCGCTTCCCGCCGACATCGACGTGGTGGCCGTGCAGTACCCGGGCCGCCAGGACCGCCGCGCCGAATCCTGCGTCCTGAGCATCCCCGAGCTGGCCGACCGCATTTACGCGGCGATCCGGCCGCGGCTGTACGAGCCGTACGCGTTCTTCGGCCACAGCATGGGAGCCACGCTCGCCTTCGAGGTGGCGTGCCGGATCGAACGGGACGGCGCATCGGGGCCGGCGCATCTGTTTCTGTCCGGCCGGCGGGCTCCGTCCCGGCACCGGCACGAGCAGCTGCACCGGGCCGGCACGGCCGCGCTCATCGAGGAGATGCGCGCGCTGGGCGGCACCGACCCGCGGGTCCTGGCGGACCCGGAGCTGCTGAACCTCGTCCTGCCGACGATCCGCGCCGACTACACGGCCATCGAGACCTACCGCTTCGACTCCGCACCGCCGCTGTCCTGCGACATCACCGCGATGGTCGGCGAGGACGACCCGAAGGCCGGCGTCGAGGACGCCGCGGCCTGGGCGGGGCACACGCTCGGCCGGTTCGATCTGCGGATCTTCCCCGGCGGTCACTTCTACCTGGACGACTGTCGCGCCGGCGTCCTGGACACGGTCTCGTCCGTGCTCGGGGACCGCCGGGGGACGCCGGTCGGTCTGGGGTCCCTCTGAGATCCGTGGGGATCGCGAACAAAGCAGAAAGGGATGGGCATGGCGAAGGTTGCTGTGGTCGGCGCCGGGATATCAGGTCTCTCGGCCGCGTACCACCTGCGCGGACGGGCCGACGTCACGGTCTTCGAGAAGGAGACGAACGCCGGCGGGCACGCCAACTCGGTGGAGGTGACCGACGCGGGCCGGACCATCGGACTGGACACCGCGTTCATCGTCTACAACGAGGCGCACTACCAGAGGATCACCCAGTTCTTCGCCGACCTCGGGGTCGCCTGCCAGGACCACCCGGGCCGCTTCAGCTTCCACAACGCCGACACCGGCGTCTGCTACGTCTCCGACGACTTCGAGCTGGACGAGGCCGCGATCCGCGCCAAGTACCCCGAGGACTTCGTGCAACTGTGGGCCGAGGCGGAGCGCTTCTACACCGAGTCGCCCCGGCACTTCATCCGCAAGCAGGCCGAGATGTCGCTCGGCGAGTACCTGACCAGCAACGGCTACAGCGACGCCTTCCGCTACGGCTTCGTCGTGCTGGTGGCCACCGCGGCCTGGTCGGTGCCCGCGGACCGGATCTGGGACATGCCGGCGGCGACCGTCATCGCGTTCTTCCTCGGCCACGGCCGGGAGGGCCTGGGCGGTCGGACCGCGCCGTGGCGTACGGTCAGCGGCGGCAGCGTCAACTACGTCCGCGCCGCGCTGGCGAAGCTCGCCGAAGCCGGCCAGGACGTGCGGCTGGGCGCCGGGGTCGAGCGCGTCACCCCCGGCCCGGACGGCGTGACGGTGTCGACCGCCGCCGGCAACGAGCGCTTCGACGAGGTCATCATCGCCGCGCACGCCGACGACGCGCTGGCCATGCTGACCGAGGTCACGCCGGAGCAGCGGATGCTGGAGGCGGTCAAGTACAACACCACGCGCGCCGCCCTGCACACCGACGTCGCGTGCATGCCGGCCGACCGGGAGAAGTGGCGCAGCTGGAACTACGCGCGCTCCGGCAGCGACCAGGACATGAGCACCTGGGTCGTGTACTACCTCAACTCGCTGCACGACTTCACCAGCGAGAAGGACTACTTCCTGACCCTGGACTATCCCCTCGACGTCAAGCCGGACCAGATCATCCGCGAATTTGACTACCGGCATCCGGTATTCACCGTGGAGGCCCGGAATCTGCAGTCGACGATTCACGAAATCAACGCTGGAGATTCGCGCGTGAAATTCGCGGGCTCCTATTTCCACTCCCGGAAGATGGGCATCGACATCGTGGGCAGCCACGAGTCGGGCTTCGATTCCGGCGCGGCCGCGGCGGACGCGGTCGTACGTAGCCTGTCCGACCGCGACGCCGGCTGACCGGCCCCACACCTGACCGGCCCCACACCTCTTTGGAGTTTGATCGTGACCGACAAAGTCGACCTCGCCAGCCTGACCGTCGAGCAGGTACAGAGCTGGCTGATCGAGAAGATCGCCTGGAAGCTCCAGGTCGAGACCACCGAGATTTCGATCAGCGACTTCTTCGACTCCTTCGGCCTGGACTCCACCGAAGCCCTCGTGCTGGCCAACGAGCTGGAGTCCTGGCTGGGCTTCGAGCTGGAGACCACGGCGCTCTGGTACCACCCGACCATCGACGAGCTCGCTCGATACATCGTCTCCGCCAAGGACCGCCTCGCGGCGATCTGACACGACCGCCGGCGACCAAGGGATAAGCACTATGGACACTCAGACGAAGCTCAGCGACACGCCGATCGCCATCGTCGGTCTGGGCGCGCTGTTCCCGCGTTCGGCCGACCTCTCCGAGTTCTGGACGAACGTGGTGGAGGCCGCCGACTGCATCGAGGACGTGCCGGAGTCGCACTGGAAGATCGAGGACTACTACGACCCCGATCCCACCGTCCCGGACAAGACCTATGTCAAGCGGGGTGGCTTCATCCCGACGGTCGACTTCAACCCGCTGGAGTTCGGCCTGCCGCCGAACCAGCTTGAGGTCACCGACGTCCTCCAGCTGCTGAGCCTGGTGGTCGCCAAGCAGACGCTGGCCGACGCCGGCGCGCTGGACTCCAAGTGGTACGACTCCAGCCGCACCGGCGTCATCCTCGGCATCACCGGTGCCAACTCGCTGACCCAGCCGCTGGCCACCCGGCTGCAGACCCCGGTCCTGAAGGAGGTCGTGCGCAGCTGCGGCCTGTCCGACCGGGACGCCGACGAGATCGCGGCCAAGTTCGTGAAGGCCTTCGCGCCCTGGGAGGAGAACTCCTTCCCCGGCATGCTCGGCAACGTCGTCGCCGGCCGGATCGCGAACCGCTTCGACCTCGGCGGCACCAACTGCACCGTGGACGCCGCGTGCGCGAGCTCCCTGGCGGCCGTGCACATGGCGGTCGCCGAGCTGGTCTCCGGCCGGGCCGACCTGATGATCAGCGGCGGCTGCGACGCCGAGAACACGATCCTGATGTACCTGTGCTTCAGCAAGACCCCGGCGCTGTCGAAGTCCGGCGTGATCCGGCCCTTCGACGAGAAGTCCGACGGCACCATGATCGGCGAGGGCATGGGCATGCTCGCGCTGAAGCGCCTGGAGGACGCCGAGCGTGACGGCGACCGCATCTACTCGGTCCTGCGCGGCATCGGCAGCTCCAGCGACGGCCGGTTCAAGAGCATCTACGCCCCGCGCAAGGAAGGCCAGGTCGTCGCCCTCCAGCGCGCCTACAACGACGCCGGGTTCGGCCCGGAGCAGGTGGGCCTGGTCGAGTGCCACGGCACCGGCACCGCGGTCGGCGACGTCACCGAGCTGTCCGCGCTGCGCGAGGTGTTCGCCGCGGCCAGCGAGGAGAAGCAGTTCGTCGCGGTCGGCAGTGTGAAGTCGCAGATCGGCCACACGAAGGCGGCGGCCGGCGCGGCCGGGCTGATCAAGCTCTCGCTGGCGCTGCACCAGAAGGTGCTGCCGCCGACCATCAACGTCGACAAGCCCAAGGAAGCCGCCGACTTCCCGAACTCGCCGTTCTGGGTGAACACCTCGACCCGTCCGTGGGTCCTGGAGCCCCGCCGCGAGAAGCGGCGCGCGGCCAGCAGCTCGTTCGGGTTCGGCGGCACCAACTTCCACTGTGTGCTGGAGGAGTATGACCCCGCTGGAGCCGAACTCAGGGTGCTGCACCGCGGATACCAGGTGCACCTGTGGCAGGGTGCGGATGTCGAAGGACTTCTGGCCGCCGTCGCGGCGAGCCCGAAGGGCGAGAGCGTGGATGCGCCGGTTGCGGCGGACCGGGCTCGGCTGGCGGTAGTCGCCCGCGACGAGGCCGAGCTGGCCACGCTGCGCGACAAGGCGGTCGACAAGCTGCGCGCGGACCGCACCGTCGCAGCGTTCGAACTTCCCGGCGGGGTCTGGTACCGCCGCGAGGCGGGCGTGCCGGGCAAGGTCGCCGCGCTGTTCGCCGGCCAGGGCAGCCAGTACGTCGCGATGGGTGTACAGACCGCGCCGGCCGTGCCGCCGGTACGGGTGGCGCTGGACCACGCCAGCCGCATCTCCGACCCGGACGAGCCGCTGAACCGCGTGCTCTACCCGCCGCAGGCGTTCGACGCCGAGACCGCGGCGCGTCAGGAAGAAGCGTTGCGGCGCACCGACTACGCGCAGCCCGCGATCGGCGCGCTGTCCGCGGGCCAGTACCGCTACCTGACCGAGCTCGGCTTCCTCGCCGAGGGCGCGCTGGGCCACAGCTTCGGCGAGCTCACCGCGCTGTGGGCGGCCGGGGCGCTGGACGACGAGGGCTTCCACACGCTGGCCCGGGCTCGCGGCAAGGCGATGGCTCAGCTCCCCGAGGGTGCTTCGGACCGGGGCACCATGGCCTCGCTGAAGTGCGCTCCGGAGAAGCTCACCGAGCTGCTGGAGAAGCACTCGGACGTGGTGGTCTGCAACCTGAACGCCCCCGAGCAGACGGTGGTCGGCGGCGGCACCGAGGCGGTGCGCAAGTTCGCCGAGGAGGCCAACGGCCTTGGCCTGGGCGCGACCCTGCTGCCGGTGTCCGCGGCGTTCCACACCTCCTACGTCGAGCACGGCGTCCCGGCGTTCCGGGCGGCAGTGGCCGAGGTGCCCGTCGGCACCCCGCAGATCCCGGTGTACGCGAACACGGCCGGCGCCGGGTACGGCGACGACCTGGAGGCCAACGGAGCGGTCCTGGTCGGCCAGCTCACCAAGCCGGTGGCGTTCGCCGCGCGCGTGCAGGAGATGTACGAGGCCGGATACCGGGTGTTCGTCGAGTTCGGCCCCAAGACCGTGCTCTCCGGCCTGGTGCGCAAGATCCTGGACCACCACGACGACGTGGTCGTCGTGTCCTCCGACGCCGGTCCGAAGGGTGACGGCGACCGGTCCCTCAAGCAACTCGCAGCGCGGCTCGCGGTCCTCGGACTGCCGCTGTCCGGCTTCAACCGCTACAGCGTTCCGACCCCGGAAGCAGTCGAAGGCAAGAAAGGAATGAGGATTCCCTTGAACGGCGTCAACTACGTCTCCGAGGAGCGCCGCAGCGCTTATCGGGACGACCTTGAGAACGGGTACCGGGTGCCGGCGTCGCCGGCCGCCGCGGCCCCGCTCGGCAACGGCAACGGCAACGGTCACAGCAACGGCAACGGCCACCCCGCTCCGGCGGCGACGGCCGCCGCGCCCGGGTATGACAACACCCTGGCCGGCGACCACCTCGCGCTGCACCGGGAGTACATGAGCAGCCAGCTGCGTCTGGCCGAGCGCCTCAGCGGCATCCTGGAGCACGACGCTCTGCAGGGGACCCTGAACGACCGCACGGTCGCCGGGCTCACCTCGGTGAGCGACCACAGTGTCTCCATCGGCCAGGCGCACAGCCACGCCAGCGAGGTGCTGCTGGGCTTCGCGTACCTGGAGGCCGGTCTCGGCGGCGCCGCTCCGGCGCCGGTCCGCCACACGGTCGAGCAGCTGCCCCGTCCTCGGACGGAGATGAACTACTCCGCTCCGCGCCAGGCCATCGCGGCTCCGGTCGCGCAGATCGCCGCCGCGCCGGCCGCCCCGATCGCGCCGGCCCAGCCGGTCGCCGTCGCTCAGGCCGCCCCGGCTGCTCCGGTCGCCACCGTCGTGGCTCCCGCCGCTCCGGCCCCGGTCGCTGCTCCGGTCGCCCCGGCCCCGGCTCCCGCCGCCGTCGCTCTGGCTGCCCCGGCTCCCGCCCCGGCTCCGGCCGCCGCCGCTCCGGCCGCTCCCGCGGCCCCGGCCGGCGACGTCACCGAGACCGTCAAGCAGGTCCTGCTGGACGTCGTGTCCGAGAAGACCGGCTACCCGACCGACATGCTCGACCTGGACATGGACGTCGAGGCCGACCTCGGCATCGACTCGATCAAGCGCGTCGAGATCATGGGCGCGCTCCAGGAACGCTTCCCGGACAGCCCGCAGGCGGGCCCGGAGCAGATGGGCGAGATGCGCAGCCTCGGCGGCATCGTCACCTTCATCGCCGGTGCGATATCCGGGACGAACGGCGCGGAGGCGAACCACCCAAAAGCTGACGGCGCGTCCCGCATCGGACGGATGCAGGCGCGCCTTCTTCAGATCCCCTCTGTTCTCCCCCTGGTCGGGGCGTACGCCGAGCAGCCGGTGGCCTTGCTCGCCGGCGCCGGCAGCGCCCTGACCGAACCCCTCACCGCCGCGCTCACCGCGGCGGGCTGGACCGTGCGGCTCGGCGACGAGCCGCCGGCCGGCCGGCTGGACCTGGTGGTCTTCACGGCCCCTGACGCCCCGGCCGACTGGTCGCAGTCCATTGCGACGCTCCAGGCGGCGCTGCTGGTCGCCGGCTCCGCGCAGCGTGCGCTGGAGACGGCGGCCGAGCAGGGCCGGGCCGCCTTCGTCACGGTCAGCCGGATCGACGGCCTGGTCGGGTACTCCGGCGGCAGCGACGCCGCCGGACTGCTTGGCGGGCTGCCGGGCCTGGTGAAGACCTTCGCGATCGAGGCGCCCACGCTGTTCTGCCGCGCCCTCGACCTGAGCCCCGAGCTCGGTGTCGAGGCGGCGGTGGCTCAGCTGATCGCCGAGCTCAACGACGCGGACACCTCGGTGACCGAGGTCGCCGTGGCGGCGGACCTGGGCCGCCGCACGCCGGCCGCGACGCTGGAGGACGGCACCGATCCGCTGCTCCCGCAGGGCGAGTCGGTGGCCGAGCCCACGCCGGACGACCTGTTCGTCGTCACCGGCGGCGGCCGGGGCGTGACCGCGTCCTGCACGATCGGACTGGCACGGCGCTACCGCAGCGGCATGCTGCTGCTGGGCCGTAGCCCGCTGGTCGAGGAGCCCGCTTACGCCGCAGGAGTCCCCGACGACGCCCTCAAGGGCGCCATCGTGGCCGACCTGCGGGCCGGCGGCGCCAAGCCGCTGCCGAAGGACGTGGAGCGTGTCTACCGCGGCCTGGTCGCCTCCCGGGAGATCCGGGAGACGCTGGCCGCCATCGAGGCGGCGGGCGCCACGGCCGAGTACCTGGCCGTGGACGTGACCGACGCCGCGGCCACCGCGAAGGCGCTGGCCCCGTACCGGGACCGCATCAGCGGTCTGATCCACGGCGCGGGCGTGCTCGCCGACAAGGCGGTCGTCGACCAGCGCGCGGCCGACGTCGGCCCGGTGCTGGCCACCAAGCTGGCCGGACTGCGCTCGGCGCTGGACGCCGTCGGCGAGGACCGGCTCAGGCACGTGGTGCTGTTCTCCTCGGTCGCCGGGTTCTTCGGCAACCGCGGGCAGTCCAGCTACGCCAGCGCCAACGAAGCGCTCAACCGCATCGCCACGACGCTGCGCCGCAGGCTTCCGGCCACCCGGGTCACCTCGGTGAACTGGGGTGCCTGGGCCGGCGGCATGGTGACCCCGGCGCTGGAGCGGATGTTCGCCGAGCGGGGCGTGACGCTGATCCCGCTGCAGACCGGTGTGGAGTTCTTCACCGAGCAGTTCAGCGCCGCGCGCTCGCACGACGTGGTGTGCGTGGTCGGTCCGAACCAGCCGCTGTCGGCGCGTCCCGAGCGTGAGCTCGGCGAGGCGAAGACGGTCCTGCGGCTGCCGACGACCGAGCTGGCGCACAGCGAACTCCTGGCCGACCACGCGATCGGTGGCATCCCGGTGCTGCCGGCCACCGCGGCGGTGGGCGCCATCCTCGGCACGATGCAGCGCCTGCGCGGCGGTGCGGTGACCAGGCTGAAGGACTTCTCGGTCCTGAAGGGCGTGGTCTTCGACGAGAACGCGCCGGAGCACCTCGACCTGATGGTGACCGGGAAGCAGGTGCTGGTCACGGATTCCTCGGGCCGCCCGCGCTTCCGGGCGCAGGTGCCGACGGAACCCGCCGGTGCCGCGCCGACCGTGGCCCTGCCGTCGCTGACCGAGATCGAGCCGGTCACGGCGTACGACACCGGTGTGCTGTTCCACGGTCCGGCGCTGGCCCGGATCACCGGGACGGTCGCCGCGCCGGACGGACGGCTGGTGGCGGTGTGCCGTCCGGTCGAGGTCCGGCTCGGCCGGGGCGAGTTCGCCGCCGGGGACTACTCCCCGGAATCGGCGGATCTGCTGCTGCAGGCGGCCCTGGTGCAGGTGCACCGGATCACGGGCCTGAACAGCCTGCCGACGGCGATCGGCGCGGTCGAGGTCTACGAGGGCCTGCCGGAGACCGGCGAGTTCCTGGTGGTCGTCGACGCCCTCACCGTGAACGGCTCGGTGGCTCAGGGCACTGTCACAGCTTGCCGCCCCGACGGCCGGGTGCTGCTGCGCTTCGGCGCGGTGCAGCTGGTCGCCGACGCCGCACTGGGCCCGAAGTTCGCTTCCTGACAGACGAAACAGATCGGACAGCGTGACCCCCATGTCGGACACGTACAGCGGCACGCCGATCGCCATCGTCGGCATCGGCTGCCTGCTGCCGGGCGCGAACACGCCCGAGCAGTTCTGGGACAACCTGCTCGCCGGTGCCGACCTGCGCCGCCCCGGTGACATCTCCACCTTCGGCGCCAACCCGGCCAACCCGGGCGGCTGGGGAGACGACACTCACAAGATCACCTCGGTGCGGGGCGGTTTCGTGACCGAGCCGGACATGGACCACGACGACCTGCGCGTCGACGCGCGGACCGTCGACGGTCTCGGCGCGGTGGTCCGGTGGCCGCTGTACGCGATCCGGCAGGCGCTGGCCGACGCCGGGATCGCCGAGGACGACCCGGCGCTGGCCCGCACCGGCCTGGTCCTGGGCAACTACTCCTTCCCCACGGAACAGTCGGGCAAGCTGTGCCTGCCGTTCTACCGGCACGGCGTCAGCAACGGCCTGCGCCGGGCCGGGCTCCCGCTGCCGGAGGCCGGCGAGTCCGGCTCGTGGCAGCCGAACGTCCCGGTCCGCTCGCTGTGGCCGTCCGGCCTGCCGGCCACGGTCGTGGCCGACGCCTTCGGCCTCGGCGGCCCGCGGCTCGCGCTCGACGCGGCGTGCTCCTCGGCGCTGTACAGCGTGAGCCTGGGCCGGGACTACCTCGCCACCGGCGCCGCCGACGTGGTGCTGGCCGGCGCGGTCTGCGCCCCCGACCCGCTGCTGATCCACCTGTCCTTCAGTGATCTGCACGCCTACCCGGTCAACGGGGTCAGTGTGCCCTTCGACGCGGCCTCCTCCGGCATCGTCACCGGCCAGGGCGCCGGCGTGCTGGTCCTGAAGCGGCTGGCCGACGCCGTCCGCGACGGCGACCGCATCCACGCCGTGGTCGAGTCCATCGGCCTGGGCAACGACGGAGCCGGCGCGCACCCCCTGGTGCCCAACATCTCCGGCCAACTGGCCACCTACGCGCAGGCCTACGGCTCCGGCGTGGACCCGCAGAGTGTGGACTACATCGAGTGCCACGCGACCGGGACCCCCGTGGGCGACCCCATCGAACTGCGCGGCCTCACCGAATTCTTCGGCGCCGACCGGGTGCCGCTGCTCGGCTCGGTCAAGGGCAACGTGGGCCACCTGCTGACCGTCGCCGGATTCACCAGCGTCCTGAAGGTGATCCTGGCCATGCGGCACGGGGTCATCCCGGCCACGCCCACGCAGACCGGTCCGATCCGGCCGGCCGGGGCCGAGAACGCCGCCGACCGCCTGGTGATCGAGAACCGGCCGTGGCCGGAGAACAGCGATCGGCCCCGGCGCGCGGGCGTATCAGCCTTCGGATTCGGCGGCACGAACGCGCACCTGGTGCTCACCGACGCCGTCGAATCGGCGACCCGGACCGCACCGGCGGCGCAGCCCGCCGCGCCGCAGCCGGTCCGGATGGCGATCACCGGCATGGGCGTGCGGGTCGGCGAGGTCGCGAGTGTCAGTGCCCTGCGTAGCACTCGTCGGTCCGGACGCCCGGCGCTCGCCGCGCGGCCGGCAACCCGTTGGTACGGCGCGGAATCCCTCGGCATCACGGAACTGGAGTCCGACTCGGACGCCGGTTACGTCGACAGCGTCGAGGTGGACGTCCGCGGCTACCGGATGCCGCCCGCCGAGCTCGCGCAGGCCAACCCCCAGCATCTGCTGCTGTTCGAGGCCGCGAACGAGGCGCTGGCCGAGGCCCGGCTGACGGCGGCCGGAGCCAAGGGTCGCGGCGAGCGCCGGGTCGGCGTCGTCATCGCCATGGAGATGGAGCCCCGTTCGCTGGCCCACCGCGCCCGGTTCGACATCGGCGCGCACGTGCGCGCCGAAGTCGCGCGCACCGGACTGGACCTCACCGCCGACGAGCTCGACCGGCTGGAGGCCGCGGTCCGGGCCGGCGTGCACGACCCCATCGGCGCCAACGAAGTGCTGAGCTACATCGGCAACGTCATGGCCGCGCGGATCGCCTCCGCGCACAACTTCACGGGACCGGCGTTCACCGTGACCGGCGATGCCACCGGCGGCGCGCGAGCGCTGGAGGTGGCCGGTCTGCTGCTGCTGGACCCGACCGTCGAGGCGGTCCTGGTCGGCGGCGTCGAGCTGGCCGCCGGCTACGAGAACACTTTGGTCAGAACGGCGCTGGCGAACGGCGTCCGGCCGGTGCTGGCCGACGGTGCCGCGGCACTCGTCCTCACTCGCGCGACCGCGGGCTCGGCGTTGACCGTGGACGCGGTGGTCACCGGTACCGCCGGCTCGCCGTCGCTCGCCGCGCATGTCGAGGACGCGCTCGCGAGCAGTGGACTGACCTGCGAGGACATCGGCTATGTGGAACTGGCCGGCGGGATCGACGCCGAGCAGCTCAGTGCCCTGAGCCGGATCTACGAGGGCCGCGGCGACGACACCCCGGGCTGCGTGCTGGCCGCTCATCCGCCGCTGGTCGGCGACACCCAGCAGGCGAGCGTCCTGGTCGGGGTGGTCAGCGCGGCGCTGAGTCTGCGGCACCGCGAACTGCCTCCGGCCGCGCCGGAACTGTTCGAGACGGCCGCTGCCGCTGCCGGCTTCGGCGCGTCCGCGCTGCGGCTGCTGGACGCCGGGGTGCCGTGGCTGCCGCGCCGCGTCGACGACCGCCTGGCGGCGGCGGTGCACGCGGTGGACGGCGCGTCCGCGGCGCACGTCATCCTCTCCGCGCCGCCGTCGCGTCCGGGCATCGAGGCCATCGACTGGACCGGGGCCGGTGCCCCGGTGCTGATCCCGCTGTCCGGCGACTCCGGCGAGGAACTGGCTGCGGCGGCGCAGGAATGCCTGACAGCCCTCGACAGTGGCCGCGCGCCGATCGACCTGGCTCGGGCGCACGCGGTGACTCCCCGCAGCGGCCGCTACGTCGCCGCCATCGTCGCCCCCGATGAAGCCGGTCTGCGTCGCGAACTCGCTTCGGCGATGAAGCATCTGCCGCAGACGGTCGCCGAGGGCCGGGACTGGACGACGCCGGCGGGCAGCTACTGCACGGCGAATCCGGCCGGCTCCGACGGCCGCGTCGCCTTCGTCTACCCGGGCGCCTTCACCGCCTACCCCGGCGCGGGCCGCGACGTGTTCACTCTGTTCCCCGGCCTGCTGTCAGAGTTCGAACGCGACGCCCGCGCGCCGTGGTCGGAGCTGAAGCACGCGGCGCTGTTCCCGAGCGCTCCGCTGGGTGTGGACCGTGAAGCGCTGATGCGCCACGAGGGCGAACTGATCGAGTCGATCCCGACCATGCTCGCCATCGGCACCAACTCCGCGGTGCTGGCGACGCGGATGCTCCGCGACACGCTCGGCATCCGGCCCGACGGCGGCTTCGGCTACAGCCTGGGGGAGAGCAGCATGCTCTTCGCCATGGACGTGTGGGACGCGTCCGTGCGCGACGACGCCGCGCTGATCGCCTCCCCGCTGTTCGTGGACCAGCTGTGCGGGCCCAAGCGCTTCGTCCGGTCCGCGTGGGGCCTGCCGGACGCCATCCGGGACCGCGACGTGTGGACCACGCAGGTGTTCCTGGCCGGCGCCGAGGAGGTGCGGGCCGCGATGCCGGGCCTGGACCGGGTGTACCTGACGCACGTCAACACCCCGAACGAGGTGGTCGTCGCGGGTTTCCCGGAACAGGTCGAAGAACTCAAGAACCGGTTGGGCTGCAAGGCGGCGAAGGCCCCGGCCAACCACGTCATGCACAACGCCGTGGTGCAGTCCGCACACCCGCAGTTCGCAGCCCTCAACGACCACCCGCTCGGCGCGTCCGCATCAGGGCTCGAACTGCTGTCGAGCTTCGACTACGGGCTCGTCGATCCCTCGGACCGGGAAGTGATCTCCCGTCGAATCGCCGACACCCTGTGCACCACGGTCGACTTCGCCCGGCTCACCGAGAACGCCTACGAGCGCGGCTTCCGGGTGTTCATCGAAGTCGGCCCCGGTGCGACCTGCACCCGGTGGATCGGCGAGACCCTGGCCGGCCGTTCGCACGTCGCAGTCGCGGTGGACCGCCGCGGCACGTCGGTCGGCCAGTCGGTCTGCGCCATGGTCGCCCGCCTGGTCAGCCACGGTGTCGACGTGCGCCTCGACCGCCTGTTCCCGGCTCCGGCCCAGGCGTCCGTGCCCGCGTTCAGTGCCACCGTCGTCTGCGGCGGTGAGTCGCTGGTCGAGCGGGTCCGGGAGCGGGCCGAGCCCGTCCTGGCCGACGCCGTCGAGCTGCGCGCGCTGGACGCCGAGGTCGGACCGCTGCTGATCACCGCCGACCCCGATGTCATCGTCATCGAGGCGGAGCCCTTCGTGTACCTGCCCGCTCGCCGTCCCGTGGAGGTGGCTGCCGTGGCGCAGCCTGTGATCCCCGCCCAGCAGACCGTTCCGGTCGCCGACTACGTCCCCCAGGCTGCTGCGGCCGCCCCGGTCTCCGACTACGCGGTCGCGGCCCGTAGCCGGGTGCTGGGTCCCATGCGCCATACCGTCTTCCAGGCCCACGGCTCGTTCCTGCGAGTGCAGGGCACGTTGGCGCACGCCAGTCTGGATGCCCTTGAGGCCGAACGGGGTGTGTTCTTGCCGTTCGCCCCCGAGCAGTTCGCGACTCCGGTGCAGCCCGCGGCTCCGGTGCAGTTCGCGACTCCCGAGCAGCCCGCGATCCCCGTGATCTGGAACGAGGCGCAACTGCTGGAGTTCGCCTCGGGCGACGTCGCCAACGTCTTCGGCCCCGACTTCGCCGAATACGACACCTTCCCGGTCCGGGTGCGCCTGCCCGAACCGCCGTACCACTTCGTCACCCGGGTCACCGACCTCAAGGGCACGCCGGGCGTCTACGAGCCCTCGTCGATCACCACCGAGTACGACGTCCCGATCGGCGCCTGGTACAGCGTGGACGGCCTGGTGCCGTGCGCGGTCACCATCGAGGCCGGCCAGTGCGACCTGCTGCTGATCAGCTACCTCGGCATCGACTTCCGCAACCGCGGCCAGCGCGTCTACCGGCTGCTGGACAGCGAGCTGGTGTTCCACGGCGGCCTGCCCCGCGAGGGCCAGACCCTGCGCTACGACATCAACATCTCGCGCTTCGTCTGGAACGGCGACAGCCTGCTGTTCTTCTTCAACTACAAGTGCTACGCCGACGGTGAGCTCATCCTGGAGCTGCTCAACGCCTGCGCCGGGTTCTTCTCGGCCGCCGAGCTGGAGAACTCCCTCGGCGTGGTGACCAGCGCCGCCGACCGCCGCCGGCGCGAGGCCCTGACCCGCACCTGGTTCAAGCCGCTGGCCCGGACCGACCGCACGTCGCTGGGCCCTGCGGACCTCGAACTGCTCGCGCAGGGCCGGCCCGCCGAGGTGTTCGGCCCGGCCTGGGATCAGAGCGCTGACGGCAGCAACCGCTCGCTGCGGCTGCCGGACACGATGCTCCGGATGATCGACGAGATCACGGTGATCGACCGGCTCGGCGGCCCCTGCGGGATCGGCGAGATCAGCGCGGTCAAGCACCTGGACCCCGAGGGCTGGTACTTCAAGTGCCACTTCCCGGGCGACCCGGTCCTGGCCGGCTCGCTGGTCGCCGAGGGCGGCGTGCAGCTGCTCCAGGTCTACGCGATGTACCTGGGCATGCACCTGGTGCTGCCGGACGCCGAGTTCCAGTCGGTGCCGGGCCTGAAGACCCAGGTCAAGGTGCGCGGCCAGATCACGCCGAACCAGAAGAGCCTGCGCTACCACGTGGAGATCACCAAGCTCACCATGCTGCCGCGGCCGACCGTGATCGCCGACATCGTCGTCTACGACGGCGACAAGGCGATGATCAGCATGCAGAACTTCGGCGTGCAGGTGCGCGAGAAGCCCGGCACCCACTACCGGCCCGAGACCGGGGGCATCCCGGCCTTCCTGGGCCGCCGCAACGCCCAGGGCGAGCCGGCCTTCATCAACGAGCTGCACCTGTCGCACGCCGCCAAGGGCGACCTGGCGACCGCGATGGGCCCGGAGTTCGAGATCTACGCCGACCGCAAGGCCCCTTACATCCCCAACGGGGACTTCCGCTTCGTCGACCGGATCATGAAGTTCGGCGGGGTGCGCGGCACGCTGAAGTCCGGCGCCACCATGGAGACCGAGTACGACTGCCCGCCCGAGGCCTGGTACTTCCACGAGAACTCCTTCCCGGGCATGCCGAACTGCGTGTACATGGAGTCCTCGCTCCAGGCCGCGATCCTGCTCGGCTACTACCTCGGCGCGACCCTGGCCACGCCGGAGCAGGAACTCAACATCCGCAACCTGGACGGCACCGCGAGCGTGGTCAAGCAGATCGACCTGCGCGGCAAGACGATCCGCCAGCAGACCCGGATGACCTTCAACCAGATCATGCCCGGGACCTCGCTGCAGAAGTTCAGCTACGAGCTGTTCGCCGACGGCGAGCTGTTCTACAAGGGCGAGTCCATGTTCGGCTACCACACGGCCGAGGCCCTGGCCAACCAGGTCGGCCTGGACGCCGGCAAGTACGTGGCGCCCTGGCTGGACCAGCAGGAGAGCCTGCCGGCCGCGGCGAAGCGGACCCTGGCGATCCGCCACGTCGACGACTGGTTCACCCGGCCCGGCCTGCACCTGGCCGACGGGCACCTGCGCATGGTCGACACCGTGGACATCGTCGCCGGCGGCGGCAAGTACGAGCAGGGCTACCTGTACGGCCACCGCGAGATCGCCCACGACGACTGGTACTTCGAGTGCCACTTCTACCGCGACCCCGTCATGCCCGGCTCGCTGGGTGTCGAGGCGCTGATCCAGGCGCTCCAGGTGTACGCCATCGACCTGGGGCTGGGGGAGGACTTCGCCGACCCGGTGTTCGCCATGCCGCTGGGCGTCGCCACGACCTGGAAGTACCGCGGCCAGATCCTGCGGACCGAGGGCCCGATGACCTTCGACCTGCACGTCAAGGAGATCCGGCGGGAGGCGGACCGGGTCCTGGTGATCGCCGACGCCAACGTCTGGAAGCCCGGAATGCGCATCTACGAGATCACCGACATCGCTGTTGAGGTGCACGACCGTCGAGAGGACGAACGATGAGCATCACCCTGGGAACCGAGGACTTCGTCGAACCGGTGGTCCACACGTCCGTCGAAGGCTGTTACAGCACCCTGACCGACCTGGAGTCGCCGGTCTACGTGGTGCGCAGCCCCGAGGGCATCGGGCTCACCACCCGCCGGCCGGACGACGACGAGACCGTGGTCGCGGCGATCGGGCCGCTGACCCCGGACCGGCTGGGCTCGCAGGCCTTCCGCGCCCACCACGGCGTCAAGTACGCCTACATGGGCGGCGCCATGGCCGGCGGCATCGCCTCCGAGGACTACGTGATCGCGCTGGCCAAGGCCGGCTACCTCGGCTCGTTCGGCGCGGCGGGGCTGCTGCCGGCCCGCGTGGAGTCCGCGCTCCAGCGCTTCCAGGCCGAGATCCCCGGGCTGCCCTACGCCGCCAACCTGATCCACAGCCCCAGCGAGGCCGAGCTGGAGCGCGCGGCGGTCGAGCTGTTCCTGCGCTACGGCGTGCGCTGCGTCGAGGCCTCGGCCTTCATGGACATCACGCCGAACATCGTGCGCTACCGCGTGGCCGGGCTCGGCCGCACTTCGGACGGCTGGATCACCGTCGCGAACCGGGTGATCGCCAAGGTCTCCCGGGCCGAGGTGGCCGAGAAGTTCATGCGCCCGGCGCCCGAGGCCATGGTCGCCGACCTGGTCGCCGCCGGGCTGGTGACCGCCGAGCAGGCCGAGCTGGCCCGCCAGGTCCCGCTGGCCGACGACGTCACCGCCGAGGCAGACTCCGGCGGCCACACCGACCGGCGCCCGCTCACCACGGCGTTCGCCTCGGTGCTGCGCCGCCGTGACCAGTTGCGGAACGAGCTGCGGCTGCCGCTGGAGGTGCGGGTCGGCGCGGCCGGCGGCATCGGGACCCCGCTGGCCGCCGCCGCGGCCTTCGCGATGGGCGCCGACTACATCGTCACCGGTTCGGTGAACCAGTCCTGCCTGGAGGCCGGCACCTCCAGCGAGGTGCGGCACCTGCTGGTCCAGGCCGGTGTCGCCGACGTGGACATGGCGCCGGCGGCGGACATGTTCGAGATGGGCGTGCAGCTCCAGGTGCTGAAGAAGGGCACCATGTTCGCGATGCGCGCCAAGCGCCTCTACGAGCTGTACTCCGCCTACCCGGGCCTGGAGGCGCTGCCGGCCGAGGAGCTGGCGCGGCTGGAGGGGCAGATCCTGCGCCGCACCGTCGACGAGGTCTGGCAGGACGTCACCGAGTACTTCACCCGCCGCGACCCCGACCAGCTGACCCGGGCCGCCGGCGACCCGAAGCGCAAGATGGCGCTGATCTTCCGCTGGTACCTGGGCATGGCCTCGCGCTGGGCCGTGGTCGGCGAGGGCGACCGCGGGCTGGACTACCAGATCTGGTGCGGCCCGGCCATGGGCAGCTTCAACGAGTGGGTGCGCGGCACCTACCTGGCCGTGGCCGAGAACCGCCGGGTCGCCGACGTCGCCCGCAACCTGATGCAGGGTGCCGCGTTCACCGCCCGGGTGCAGCAGCTGGCCCTGGCCGGGGTGCGGATGCCGCGCGGCTGCGGCGACTTCCGCCCGGTCCCGTCCGAGCTGGCCGGGGACGAGCTGTGACTGCCGTCGGGCTGATCGACGCCGCCGTCGAGCTGCACTCGGCGGCGGCCGACCTGGACGCCGCGCTCGGGGACCCGGCCGACCCGGGCAACCCGTGCGGCTTCCAGGCCATGGTCGACCGCGCGGAGTCCGGCTCCTTCCCCGAGGCGCTGACGAAGGCGGCCGGGCCGGCGCTGCGGCTGTCCTATGTGCCGCTCGCGCAAGGCGGGGACCTGGTCCGCTACGACGACCTGTTCGCCCTGGTGCGGGTCGCAGCGCGGCGTGATCTGACGGTCATGCCGGCCACGATGATCGACATCACCGCGACCAGCTGTGTGCTGCTGGCCGGGTCGCGGGAGCAGCAGGAGCGGGTGGTGGAGCTGCTGCGCGGCGGCGGCTCCATCGGGTTCTCCTTCTCCGAACCGGACCACGGCAGCGACCTGCTCGCCAACACCTGCACGCTGACCCCGGCCGAGGACGGCTGGCGCCTGGACGGCGTGAAGTGGCTGACCGGCTTCGGTGGCCCGGCCGAGGCCGCGCTGGTGATCGCCAGTACCGGGGGACGTGGCCCCGCCGCGTTCAGCGCGGTGCTTGTGGACCAGCCGCTGGACCCTTCCCAGAGCCCTGATTCGGCGACCACGGTCCGGTTCCAGCAGGTGGCCGGTATGCGCGGCGCGCACTACGCCGAGATCCGGTACGACGGCGTGCCGATCGCCGCCGACGCGCTGGTCGGCCAGGTCGGGCACGGCATGGAAACCGCGATGAAGGCGATGCAGATCGTCCGCGCCACCAGCACCGCCGCCAACCTCGCCGCCGCTGACAGCGCGCTGCGGCTGACCCTGGACTTCGCGCACGGGCACGTGGTGGCCGGCAAGCCGGTGGATCAGCACCCTGCCAACCGCCGGGAGCTGGGGACCGCCGCCGCCGCGCTGATCGTCGCTGATGCGGCGGCGCTGGGCTGCGTCCGCGCCATGCACACCTTCCCCGAGAAGCAGAGCTTGTGGTCGGGCACGCTGAAGACGGTGCTCACCGGGCTGTCGGAGGAGGTGTTCGCGCGGTGCGCCGACGTGCTCGGCAGCCGCAGCGTGCTGCGCGAGGGCGCGGCCGGCGCGTTCGACGTGCTGCGCGCCGACAACGCGGCGGTCCGGTTCTTCGACACCAGCCCGACGGCGAACCAGCGGCTGGTGGTGATGCAGCTGAATGCCTTCTCCGAGAGCAAGGATCCTGGCACGGATCCGGCGCTGCTCGCCGCCACCTTCGATCTGGGGCGTCAGCTGCCGCCGCTGGAGTTCGACCGCCTCGCGCTCGCCTCGCGCGGACGCGACGTCGTCACCGGCGAGCTGTCGCATGTTCTGATCGGTGTCCGAGCGGCGATAGCGTCCGTGGTCCTGGACCCCGACGTGCCCGAAGCCGACGCGGTCCGGTTGCTGGAACTGCTCGCGCAGCTGGAGGCCGAGCTGGCTTCGGCCGCCTCCGACATCCGCGCCGCCGCCTCGCTGCCGCCCGCCCTGCGCGGCACCACGCAGCTGGACCTGGCCGCCCGGGTGTCGTTCCTGCACGCGGCCGCCTCGTGTGTGCACCTGTGGTGGTTCAACCGGCAGCGCTCGCTCTACGGCTGCGCGCCCGGCGCGCTCGGCTGGCTGACGGCGTCGTTGGCGCTGCTGCTGGACCGCGCTGCGGAGCGCACCGCCCGGCTCTCCACGCCGCTGGCCGACCAGGCGTACCGAATCGCCGCCGGCCTGTGGCAGGACGTGCGGATGTTCTCCGCGGTCCCGCTTCAGCTGGCCGGGCGGCGACCACATCAGGACGATGCGAAAGGACCGGTGCTGTCATGACGGTTCAGCACAATGTCGCCGTCGCCGAGGACCTCGAACGGAACCTCGGCGATCCCCACGACCCCGCGACGCTGCTGTCGTTCCAGCGGATCCTGCGGTACGACGAGCTGGAGGAGTTCCCGCACGAGCTGGTCGGCGAGCTCCAGCGGCGGGCGGTGCACGAGTACTGCCTGCCGGCCGAGTGGGGCGGGCGGGCCGGCGACGTCGAGACCGGGTTCCTGCTGCTGCGCCTGGTGGCCCGGCGCGACCCGACGACCGCCAGCGCCCTGATGCTCACCGACCTGGCGTTCATGCCGACCTGGATCGGCGGCAGCCAGGAGCAGCGGACCCGCTTCGTCTCCATGATCAACAACGGCGCGAAGATGGCCTGGGGCCTGTCCGAGCGGCACCACGGCAGCGACGTGCTGTCCAACGACATGCGCGCCGAGAAGGTGGACGGCGGCTACCTGCTCACCGGCGAGAAGTGGCTGATCGGCATCGCGACGCTGGCCGACGTGGTGACCGTGCACGCCCGCACCGGTGAGCGCGGCGGGCCGGGGGACTGGTCGATCTTCGCCGTCGAGAAGCGCCTGTGCTCGGCCGGATCCGTGCGCGAGGTGCCGAACGAGCGGCTGCACGGCCTGCGCGCCCTTGACCTCAGCGGCATCGAGCTGGACCAGGTGTTCGTCCCGGACAGCCACCTCATCGGCGGCGAGGGCCAGGGCCTGGAACTGGTCCTGAAGAGCGCGCAGGTTGCCCGGACCACCATCAGCGGCATCGCGCTGGGCGCGGCCGACACCGCGCTGCGGGTGACCGCCGACTTCATCGTGACCCGGGAGATCTTCGGCAAGACGGTCGCCGAGATCCCCTACACCCGGCGCCAGATGGCCGAGAGCTTCGCCGACCTGCTGCTGGCCGAGGCGGTCGCGACCGGCGGCGTGCGGGCTCTGCAGGCCTGCCCGGACCAGGTCGGCATCACCTCCGCGATCGTGAAGTACTTCGTCCCGACCTCGCTGGAGCGCACGCTCTCGCAGCTGTCGCTGGTGCTCGGGGCGCGGCTGTACCTGCGCGAGCACCCGCACTACGGCATCTTCCAGAAGATGCTGCGCGACATCCTGGTCTCGGTGTTCGCCGACGGCAACACGGTCGTCAACCTCAAGAGCGTCGGCGCGCAGCTGCAGACGATTCTCACCCGGTCCGCCACCGCGACCGCCGACCAGCGCGCCGCCGCGGTCGCGAAGACCGCGCTCATGTACGACATCGACGCCAAGCTCGCCGAGTGGGTGCCGGCCCAGCAGCAGCTGTTCAGCCGCGACGGCGACGTCGTGCTGGTGGCGTTCCCGGAGGCCATCGCCAGGCTGCGCGAGCTGGCCCGGACCCGCGAGGGCGAGCAGCGCACCTGGTTCGAGCAGTCCGCCCTGCTCGCCGACCGGCTGCTCGTCGAGGTGGACCGGCTGGCCGAGGACCAGCGCGCCGCGCAGGAGCTGCTCGGGCGCGCCTACGGCGCCTCCGCCGAGCTCTACCGGCTCGCCGAGCGGTACTGCGCCCTGCACGCGGGCGCGGCGGTCATCCACCTGATCGTGAACTCCCAGGCCGTGCTGGCGGACCCCTTCCCGGACGGCGCGGTCCTGCTGCTGTGCCTGGAGCGGGTCTGGCGCACGTTCCACCCGACCGACGCCGTCACCGACGTGGCCGCCATCGACCGCGTCACCGACGTCCTGCTGCGCCTGCACGGCGAGCGGAAGCTGTTCTCGCACTGGCAGATCCAGGTCGAGGCCTCGGGCGAGGCCCGAACCCCTGAAGAGACGGAATAAGGACCCATGTACTCGATGAATTCCCGACTCCCCATGTCGTGCGAGCCCCAACAGGTCTGGGACGTGCTGCTGGACTACAAGTCCTACCCCGAATACATGACCGGCGTGAACGAGATCGAGATCCTCGACCAGGACGGCGAGCGCCGCACCAGCAGCTGGATCGTCGAGCTCAAGGGCTCGGAGATGGAGTGGGAGCAGGAGGACCTCATCTCCGTCGACGACCGCCGCATCGAGTTCCACCAGACCGACGGCGACCTGAACAGCTACCAGGGCTTCTGGCAGGTGCACGCCAACGAGCTGGAGGTCAGCGTCGAGTTCGACATCGGCCTGCCGCTGGTGGCCGAGATGATCCACCCCGCCGTGGCCAAGGCCATCGAGGGTTACGCGGGCGCCATCGTGGCCCGCGCCGAGCAATAGGAGACGGGGACAGGCTATGAGCGACATCAAATCCGGGGACGCCAAGGCGACGTTCAAGCAGGTGAAGAAGCACTTCTCGCCGTCGCTGGCGATGGCCGGGAAGTTCATGGGCCAGGGCGCGGTCGAGACCTCCGCCGAGGGCTGCCGGGTGACGCTGTCCGACGGCCGCCAGGCGCTGGACTTCGGCTCCTACGCGGTGGCGCTGCTCGGCCACCGGAACGTCGCGGTGGTCCGGGCGGTCCGCGAGCAGCTGGACCGGATGCCCACCTCGACGCGCTCGGTGCTCAACCCGGTGCCGGCGCTGGCCGCCGAGACCGTCGTGGACTACCTGGGCGGGGCGCTGCAGAAGGTGTACTTCGGCGGCGGCGGCGCGGACGCGGTCGAGGTGGCGGTCAAGCTGGCGCGCGTGGCGACCGGCCGCAGCACCGTGATCGCCGTCGAGGGCGCCTTCCACGGCAAGACCCTCGGCGCCCTGGCGCTGACCCACCACGACCGGTTCCGCGGCGGGCTGGACTCGGTGCTGCCCGGCGCCGTGCACATCGACCCGACGCAGCCCGACGCGGTCGCCCGGGTGCTGGCCGAGACCGACGACGTCGCGGCCCTGATATTCGAGCCCGTCCAGGGCGAGAACGGCGTGACCACGCTGGACCCGGCGATCCTGGCGCGCTGGTGCGCCGACGCCAAGGCGGCCGGCGCGTTCGTCATCGCCGACGAGATCCAGGTCGGCCTCCGGCGCTGCGGCGAGCGGTCCGTGGCGCTGGCGGCCGGCCTGCCGGTGGACGCGGTGCTGCTGGGCAAGGCGCTCGGCGGCGGCGTCGTCCCGGTGTCCGCGATGGTGTGCACCGAGGAGCTGTACGCGCCGCTGGCGGCCGACTTCGTCCTGCACACCGCGACCTTCTCCGGACACCCGCTGGCCACCGCCGCGATCGTGCCCGCGCTGGCCACCATCGAGGAGCACGTCGCGGACGGCCTGCGGGTCAGCGCCGAGATGGCCGCCGGGCTGGCGGCGATCGCCGCCGACCACCCGGAGTCCGTCACCGCGGTGCGTGGCCGGGGCCTGCTGTGGGGCGTCGACTTCGTCTCGCCAGAGTTCGTCGGCGAGGTGCAGGTCGGCCTGGCCCAGCGCGGGCTGGTCGTCTCGACCTGCCTGAGCCGGCCGGAGGTGCTGCGGCTGATCCCGCCGATCGTCGCCACCTCCGAGGACATCGAGCAGGCCCTGTTCCTGCTGCGCGGATCGATCGAACAGGCCCGCGCCGCGGTGGCCTAGCCCGAGACGGATGGCAAGGAAAGTAAGGAAGGCAAGGACATGACATCTGCCGACATCGAAGGCGACACCACCCAGATCGAAGGCGACGCCGCCCAGATCGAAGGCGACGCCGCCCAGCTCGCCGAGGACAGCGTGCTGGCGGCGGACATCCAGGGCTTCACCCCGCGCACCCCCGTGGCGCAGGCGACGTCGGTGCTCCTCACCGGGGCGACCGGCTTCGTCGGCTCGTTCCTGCTGCGCGAACTGCTGGCGACCGACCTGACGGTCCACTGCCTGGTCCGCGGGGACTCCGCGGAGGCGGCGCGCGAGCGGCTGCTGGCGAACCTGGAAGCGCTCGACGTGGACGTCACGGACGTGGCCGACCAGATCGTGGTCGTCCCCGGCGACATCACGCTCGAACGGTTCGGCCTGTCCGAGACCGACTACCAGGCGCTCGCCGGCCGGGTCGAGGCGATCTACCACACCGCGGCGAAGGTCAACTTCCTGACTCCGTACAAGTGGCTGCGCAAGGCGACGGTCAGCGGGACCCACGAGGTGCTGCGCTTCGCGTGCGCGGCCGCGGCCCCGCTGCACCACGTCTCGACCGCCGGCATCTTCAACGGCCGGACCGGGGACAACACCACCCCGCGTGACGAGCAGTACCCGACCGGGCCGGCGGATGACATGCCGCTGGGCTACTCCAAGGCCAAGTGGGTCGCCGAGGAGCTGATCTCCACGGCGCGCGAGCGCGGCGTGCCGGTCACGGTGCACCGGCCCACGCAGGTGTGGGGCGACTCGCGCTCGGGGGCTTGTCAGCGGAACGACTTCGTGTGGAGGTTCGTGATCGGGTCGGTGCAGGCCGGGGTGTACCCGCGGAACTTCCGGCTGAAGATGAACCTGGTGCCGGTTGACTACGTGTGCGCGGCGATCGTGGCGATCTCGCGGCAGGAGGCTGCGATCGGCGGGAATTATCACGAGATCGGGCCGGAGGCTATTGAGTCGGCGACGATTCAGGGGTTCATTGGGGCCGCGGGGTACGACCTCAAGGAGGTCAGCATTATCAAGTGGCTTAAGGCGATCTCGGCGCAGGGGGTGAGCAACGCGATGTTCCCGCTGATCCGTACTGCGATGCTGATGGAGCAGGAGGAGCAGCCGCCGTTTGGTGATGAGGTGACGCGCGGGTTTTTGCGCGGGGTTGGGGTGGAGGGGGCTGATATTACGTGCCCGGCGATTGATGAGGTTTTGTTTGCTAAGTATGCGGATTACTTCGTGCGGCGTGGGTATTTGCCTGCGGCGTGACGGGGTGGGGTGACTCTCTCTCCGCTGTTCCTGGCGTTCGGCTCGGTGCTGCTGCCGCTGAAGGCGGTGGCGATGGCGATGAAGCTGCTGTCGCTGGCGGCGACGTTCGGGGTGCTCGTCGATCCTGTTCGGGGTGGGGGATGGTGGTCGCGATCGCGCTGGACGCCACGATTGTTCGCATCCTGCTGGTGCCGGCGATCATGCGACTTCTGAGACACGTCGGGTGGTGGGCGCCGGCGGCGCTGCGGCGGGTTTACGATCGCTTCGGTATCCGCGAATCACGTGCCGAATCTGTACTGCCTCAGACCACTCGGCCGGCGGCCGCGCCGGTCGAATTTTCCGCACGCTGACCTTGCACGCTGCACTAACCCTGCACTGACTACGCACTGACCCCGCACATCTCTCAGACCACGAAGGAACCCGCCATGCCCGCTCTGCCCTGGACCAAGGGACCCTTCCAGCCCGCCGCGGACGCCGAGCTGCACGTGCTCACCTCCCGCCTGCCGCTGCGCAGGTACACGGATGTGCCGCGGTTCCTGATGTGGACGATGCGGATCCGCAAGCAGCTGCGCACCGCGCCGGGGTGCGCGGGCTACGCGCTGGACGCGAAGCTGCTGAAGAAGACCTTCTGGACGCTGTCGGCCTGGTCGGACAAGGCGGCGATGGACAAGTTCGTGCGCGAGGGCTCGCACGCCGCGATGCTGGTCGCGATGCAGGGGCGGGTCGGGGATCCGAAGTTTATTGAGACGCCGGCCGGGGCCGGGGATCTGCCGCTGGCTTGGAGTGCGGCTCGGGAGCGGATTGCGAGTTTGGGCTGAGGGTTGGGGCTTGGGGCGCTGCTCGGGGCTCAGTGCGCTGCTAGGACGCGGTTGGGCCGTGGGTGCAGGCGTTTTTTGACGGCTTCGCGCAGGGTTTGATGACCTCGCAGGGAGACGCAGTTCGGTTGTGCCCCGCAGGTTGCGTTGGCGGCCGGCAGTGCCGTGGTTGTGTCGGTGGCGCGTGCTATATCTGTGCATAAGGGGCGATAATTTCCTAACAAAATGCCTGGCATGTCCGACTCGCGCACCGGGTTGCGTTGGCGGGTGGCAGTTTTCGCGTGCAAGACCGCGCGTCGGTCCGAGTCACTGCGCATGTCGTAGGCGGCAATCGTCGTGCGTGGTGGGCGCCTTGAGGCCTCCGGCGGGCGCTCTACAGCGAGGGGGCGACCCGAGCGTCCGGCGGTTTGGCGGCGGTCCGCGACTGGTCGGCTTTCTATCCGCTGTTGCCTGCGTTGCGCTGGTCGGCGGCGGTCGCTGCTTGTGGTCACCGGGTTCTGGGCCCCTCGCCACGTCGTCGCCTTACGGAACCAGCCCGGTTCGGCGGCGTCAAGCCGCATCACACCTGCTGTGGTCCGGCTCCGTCCGGCTGGACACCACCAAACCGGCCAGGTTGGCTTCGCCCGCCGACGCGGCGAGGGACCCAGAACCAACACCCCGCATGGTCCGGTCGGACCCCCCTCACGACGGGGCCGGTCCGGCTGGCCTGTCACCGGAAGCTGGTCCGGCGCGATCTCCACGGGGAGATCGCGCCGGATCGTCGAGCGGGGAGTGGCGCTAGCCTGCGGTCCCGACCTCGCCCTCCGCGCGTAGCGCCGTTGCCAGGCGGGCGACCGTTGGGTTGTCGAACAGCCGTCGCAGCCCGTCGTCCTGGCTGCCGCCGGCGCCGAACTGCTTTGCGATTCGCTCCTGGATTCCGATCGCGCGGAGGGAGTCGCCGCCGAGTTCGAAGAAGTTTTCCTCGATGCCGAAGTCGTTGCGCTCCAGTACCTCCTGCCAGAAGCGGAGTAGCGTGCGCTCCAGCTCGTCGCGCGGCTCTGATGGGGTCGCAGAGGCCTGCTGCTCGCGGGGTGCTGGCAGGGCCGACATGTCGACCTTGCCGTTTGGGCTCAGTGGCACCTTCGGGATCAGCAGGTAGTGCCGCGGCACCATGTACTCCGGTAGCAGTTCCTCCAGCTCGGCTCGCAGTGCCTCTGCGTCCGGGTGGGGGCGGCCTGCGGGGGCTTCGCCCTCGGCGGGGACCAGGTAGGCGACTAGCTGGCGGCGGCCCGTGCGGGGGTGTGTGTCCACTGCGACGATTGCCTCGCGGATGCCCTGGTGCCGGCGGAGGGGGGCCGCTATCTCGCCGAGTTCGATGCGGTAGCCGTTGACCTTGACCTGCGAGTCTTCGCGGCCCAGGAACTCGATGTCGCCGCCGGGGAGGTAGCGGCCGAGGTCGCCGGTGCGGTAGAGGCGTGCCTTGGTGCGGGGGTGCACGATGAAGCGTTCCGTGGTGCGCTCCGGGTCGCCCCAGTAGCCGCGGGCTACGCCGCTGCCGCCGATGTAGATCTCGCCGGTTGCCCAGGTTGGGCTCGGTTCGAGCCACTGGTCGTAGACGTGCATGGTCTGGTTGGCCAGGGGCTTGCCGTAGGGGATCGACGTCCACTCCGGGGGTACTGCGCCGATCGGGTGGTGGATCGACCAGATCGATGCCTCGGTGGCGCCGCCCAGGCTCATGATGCGCGTCGCCGGGTACAGGGTGCTGATGCGGTCCGGGAGGGTCACCGGGATCCAGTCGCCGCTCATCATCACCAGGCGTAGGGCTGTGCCGGGTGGGGTGGCTGCCGCGTCGTGCGCGTCGATCCAGGCCTGCATCAGCGCCGGCACGGTGTTCCACAGGGTCACCTGGTGGCGGGTTACCAGGTCGCTCCAGTGGCGGGGCTCGGCTGAGCGGCCCGGCTCTGGCATGACGACCGCGCCGCCGGCTGCCAGGAGGCCGAACACGTCGTAGACCGACAGGTCGAAGCTGAGTGCGGACAGTGCCAGTACCCGGTCCTGCGGGGTGAGGTGGAAGCGGCTGTTGAGGTCCTGGATGGTGTTGGCCGCCGCCTTGTGGTCGATCATCACGCCCTTCGGCGTGCCGGTCGAGCCGGAGGTGAAGATCACGTAGGCCAGGTCGTCCGGGGCCGGGCCGGTCGGTGGCGGGGTGGGTGGGGCGGAGCGTACCTCGGCGTCGGTCAGGGTCAGTAGGCTGATGTCGTCGGGCCAGCTCAGTTCGTCGCGCAGGCGGGGGGTTGTGACCACCGTGCGGACTCGGCCCTGCCGCAGGATCTGCTCGCGGCGGGCGGCCGGCCAGTGCGGCTCGATCGGCAGATACGCCGCCCCCGACCTGGTGACGCCGAGGGCGGCGGCTACCTGGGCGTAACCCTTCTCGGCGATGATGCCGACCAGGGTGTCGCGCTCCGCGCCGGCCGAGTGTAGGACGTGGGCCAGGCGGTAGGCGTCGCCGACCAGCTCGCGGTAGCTGTGCTCGCCCTCGGCCGTGATCACGGCGATCGCGTCCGGGGCCCGCTCGGCCTGCTCCTCGACCAGGTCGCACAGCGTGCGCGCCGGGATCGGTGCCTCGGTGTCGTTGGCCCGGCAGCGCTCCACGGCCTGCGCCTCCGGCAGTACCACGAGCTCCGCCTCGTCCCAGGCGCCCTCGCTGCCGCCGAGCTGCTCCAGGCACGCGCGGTGCGCGGCGAACATCTCGGCCACCATGTCGTCGGGGAAGAGCCCGTCCACGTAGTCCCAGTTGACCAGCAGCTCGCCGCGCTCCTCCAGCACCTGGTAGTCCAGCCAGACCTGCGGTGTCTGGCTCGCGCCGAACACGACGTCGCCGAACATCTGCGCCGACTCGGTGATGTTCGACGCGGAGTCGAAGCCGATCATCGACGTGAACACCACCGGCATCGCGGCGCCCGGCCGGCCGCCGAGCCGCCTGGCGCGCTCCCGCAGGACGCGCACCCCGGAGAACGAGGAGTGGCCGAGGTCTTCCATCAGCTGGTGGTGCAGCCGCTTGGCGCGCCCGGCGAAGGAGTCCTCGGACTCGGGCCGCGATTCCAGCAGTACCACCGAGGTGAAGTCGCCGATCACCTCGCCGAGCCGCGGATGCGACGGCGGACGGTTGAACAGCGTCAGGTTTAAGGTCAGCTCCGGGCGCTTCGACCAGCGGCGCAGCACGTCGGCATAGGCCGCCAGCAGCACCGCCGACGGAGTCAGGCCCCTGCTGCGGGCCGTCTCCTTGATGGCCGACCAGTGACCCGCGGACAGCCGCGTGTGCTGCCGGGCGAACGCCGGGCGCGAGAGCTGCCCCGGCTGGACCGCCAGCGGCAGCTCGGGAGCCGGCGGCAGCTGGTCGAGCCGGTCCAGCCAGTACCGCTTGTCCTCCTCGAACCCGCGGCCGCCCTGCTGCTGCTTCTTCTCGGCGAGGACGTAGTCGCGGAAGCTGATGTCCAGGGGCTCGGGCGCGGCCTCGGGGCGGCTGTAGAAGGTGAACCAGTCGCGCTGGAAGATCCCGATGCTGAACCCGTCCATGATGAGCATGTCGAAGCTCATGTGCAGCCGCCACCGCCGGTCCTCCAGCTTGGTGGCCCGGATCTCGAACAGCGGCCAGCGGTCGGCGGGGATGATCTGGTCGGACAGTTCCGCCCGGATCTGCTCGATCCCGGCCTCCCGCGCCGCGTCGTCCAGTGCCGACAGGTCGGCGACCGCGATGTCGTACTCCGGCACCTCGGGCAGGACCTGCTGGTACCCGCCGGGCTGGATGACGGCGCGCAGCATGTCGTGCCGCCGGATGAGCTGGTTCAGGGCCCGGCCGAGCCGGGGGACGTCCAGATCCACGGCGTCGAACTCCAGATAGCCGTGCGCTGCGTTCCCGCCAAGCTCCACCGCCGGCGTCCGGCCCACCCAATAGGCCTGCTGGATGTCGGTCAGCGGGAACGGCTCGTGCCGCTCGGCCGGCTGCGCCTGCAGGCCCGCCGGCTCGTCCGCGCGCTCGGCGCGCGAGATGATCTCGATGAGCTCGTCCTTGCGCAGGCTCATCTCCTCGCGCAGCGCGGGAGTCAGGGCGCCGGGCGGCGCCGTCACGTGCAGCTTGCCGTCGGCGAGCCTCAGCCGCACCCCGCGGCGGTACAGCTCGGCGAACAGGTCCGTGGTCATCGTGGCTGCCTTCCTGGCGGATTACAGGATGAGTTCTTCGATCTCGCCGGCGGCCGCCGGCTCTTCGTCGCCGGTGACGACCAGGCTTCGGGCAGCCAGGGACCGGCAGACCAGGTCTACGACGTCGGCCACGGTGGCGTCGCCGAGCAGGCGCTGCGGCGGGACGTCCACGGACAGCACGGAGCGCAGCTGTTCCCGGAGCCGCATCGCGCGCAGCGAGTCCAGGCCGAGATCGCCCAGCCGCAGCTCGGGGAAGCGCTCACGCAGACTTTCCCGGTCGTCGTCGAGTCCTTCGACCATGGTGGTGACCCGGGTGAACAGGATGTCCGCGAAGGTCTGTCGCGCGGCCTGCGGCTCTTCGATGGCCAGGCGCGACAGTTCTGCGACGTCCCACGAATCGGTGTCCGCGGTGGGGTGGTCGGCGGCCGTATGTCTGAGTCCTGTGATGGTCGCCAGCGGCTCACCGGAGTCGGAGTACAGCTCCAGGTCGATCGGGCCGTCAGGGGTGCGGCGCGCGTGGCACCACAGTCGGTGCGGGAGCTCGCGGTGGCGGGTGAGCCGCGACAGGCTCGACGGGAGCCACGTCTGGTCGCCGCCATCGACGAGCGGCAGGGCGGTGCGGAAGCAGGCTTCGAGGACGCCGGGATTCAGAAGGTACTGATCGGTGTCGGCCTCGATGAGCGCCAGGGCCTCGTCCCCGCCCAACCGAGCGCGCAGCCCGTTCAGATATGTGGCGGACGGGACTGGCTGGTCCGTCTGCGCTGCCGAGGCGGTGAACTGCGGGGTCCAGCTGCGGTCGGCGCCCGCGCTGAAACCGCGGATCGCGCCCTGGGAGTCGACCGTCGTCTGGAGGACGAGGGGGAGCGCGGCGGGCTCACCGAGGGCGAGATCCTCGATCGTCAGGGTGTTGCCACTGTGGCTCGCGGCGGCCAGTGCCCATTCGGCGACGACGGCCAGCGGCAGGGTGGGCGCGTACCAGGGCTCTTGCGCGGTCAGTGCGCGGGAGAATCGGTGCTCGTCGGAGTCGGCGAGGTCGATCGGGCCGCCGAGCAGCGGATGCACGGATTCCTTGACGATGTCGGGCCCGGACCCCGCGCCGCCCCGGCCGGTCGGCCCGTCGAGCCAGAAGCGTCGGCGCTGGAAGGGATAGCCGGGCAGCCGGATCCTCCCGGAGCCGGTCCCGGCGAAGACCGCCTGCCACGACACGGACGTCCCGGCGGTGAAGGCCGTGGCCAGACGCGTCACCAGCTGATCAGCGGTGATGTCGGGATCGAGCTCCAGGACGCTCGCCGCGCCCCGTGCCCGCACCTCGGACCGGACGTCCTCGGCGTCGGAGCGCAGGAAATCGGCCGAGGCCCAGTAGCTCGGGTCGGCCGGGTCGCCGCCGGTGGAGACGAGGGTGAGACGCGGCTTGGCGTAGTCGATCCGCTGTGCGGTGGCGCACAGGGTGTCGGGCGCGCAGGCGCTCGCCGCGAGTGACAGGGCGTCGGCGTACGACAGGATTCCGGCGACGTGCGCAGCGGCGATCTCGCCGATTCCCGAGCCTGCGACGAGCTCCGGTGCCACTCCGCACGCACTGAGCCGTTCGTAGGCCTGCACCATGGCCGGGAAACGTTCGGCGGCCGAGGCGGGTTCGCAGCCCGCGAACACCACTGCGGTCTTCGCTGAGACAGCCGTGCCGGTGTGCAGACCGGGCGCGTCGTCGCCACGAGCCAGCGCCGCCAGCGCGGCGAGATGTTCTTCGACGGACGCGGCCAGAATGACCGCGCGGTGCTTGAAGGCGGACCGGTGGGCCAGCGAGTTCCCGACCTCTGCGATACCGGCCGGAGAAGTGGCGAGAAAGGAGCTGAGCTCCGCGGCCATGGCGCGCAGCGCCGGTTCGGTCTTCGCTGAAAGCACCCAGGGTGCCGCCGAACCCTTGGTATCGCCCGGAGCGCTGTCGGTCTCGGCAGCAGCCGGCTCTTCAAGAATCACGTGCGCGTTGGTCCCGCTGATCCCGAACGAGGACACACCGGCCCGTCGCGGCCGCCCCTCGGCCGGCCACGGAACCGACTCGCCCGTCGGCACGACGGTCCCGTCGGACCAGTCGACGTAGTCGGACGGCCGGTCGAGGTGCAGCGTGCGCGCGTGGATCCCGGCGCGCATGGACATCACCGTCTTGATCACTCCGGCCACGCCGGACGCGGTCTGCGTGTGCCCGATGTTCGACTTGACCGAGCCCAGCCGCAGCGGCCGGGCCGGATCCCGCTTCTCGCCGTAGACGGCGATCAGCGCCTCGGCCTCGATCGAGTCGCCGAGCGCCGTGCCGGTCCCGTGCCCCTCCACCGCGTCCACCTGGTCGGGGGTGAGTCCGGCGGCCTCCAGCGCCTGCCGGATGACCGCCTCCTGCGCCGAACGGCTCGGCGAGGTCATGCCGTTCGTCGCGCCGTCCTGGTTGATCGCCGTCCCGCGGATCACCGCGAGCACGGAGCGGCCGTTGCGCTGCGCCACGGACAGCCGTTCCAGCGTCAGCAGCCCCGCGCCCTCGCCGAACCCCATGCCGTCCGCGGCGCTCGCGTAGGGCTTGCACCTGCCGTCGGCGGCCAGGGCGCCGCGGCGGCTGAACTCGTCGAGGACGCTGGACGTGGCCATGACGGTGACGCCGCCGGCCAGCGCCAACTCGCAGTCGCCGCGCCGTAGGGCCTGACACGCCAGGTGGATGGCGACCAGCGCGGAGGAGCAGGCCGTGTCGATGCTGATGGCCGGCCCGCGAAGGCCTAGAGTGTGGGAGATACGGCCCGAGGCCGTGCTCGGCGAGCTGCCGATGATCAGCTGGTCCGCGACGCTCGTGGGGAGTGCGTCCCGGGGCCCTGCGCCGTAATCGCAGTAAGACACGCCGGCGTAGACGCCGGTCTGGGATCCGCGCAGCCCGACCGGGTCGACGCCGGCGTCTTCGAGCGCTGACCACGCGGTCTCCAGCAGCAGCCGCTGCTGCGGATCCATCGCCAGCGCCTCGTGCTCGCCGATGCCGAAGAACTCGGCGTCGAACAGGTCGGCTCCGGCGATGAAGCCGCACCGGCCCGCGCCGGAGCCGGAGCCCCAGCCCCGGTCGTCGGGAAACGGCGAGATCCCGTCGCCCTCGCCGGCCACGAACCGCCACAGCTCCGCCGGAGAGCGCAGACCGGGGGGAAAGACGCAGCCCATGCCGACGACGGCGATGGGCTCGGATTCCCTGAGCTCGACCTCGCGCAGTCTCCGGGCGGTTTGCTGAAGTTCGCCGGTGGCCTTCTTCAGGTACTGGCGCAGCTTTTCTTCATCGGCCATGACTGATGCGGCCCCCTGCGATTGGTAAAGTGATTCGCGGATCCGGGACGGAGTTCTTGTGCCATTCCAGATTCCCGCACCGACCTTACGGGGCGGCCCTGATCGCCGACACCCCACTTCCACCCCTACCGGACCCCGGCGTCGAGCGGGAGGTGGGGTTCGGCCCGTCTCGCGCAGGATACGTCGGCGGTGTCCCGGCCGACACCCTTATCCGCCCCCTAGGTCGCAGCCGCCTTTCGCATAAGGGTGCGATAAGGGTTGGAGCCGGCCCGCGGGGAATCTAACGTTGCCGAAGTGTCGGGCCGAGAATAATCGAATGTCAGGGCGCTGTCACTTCCGAGTACGACCTTCACCTACCATCACCGAGGCGGGATTGAAATGGAAACGGTCGACTACATATCGGAAAACCTCTGATGGACTTCGAGCCGTCACCGATTCAGCGTGAACGCTGCGCCGAGATCAGCGCCGCCGTCGTCGAGCGCTTCTCCGAGCACGAGACGTCCACCGACCCGGAGCAGGTGCGCCTGGCATGGAAGGACGCGGCGGCCGCCGGCCTCACGGCGCTGTGCGTGTCGCAGGAATACGGCGGGGCCGGCCTGGGGGCCCTGGACACCGCGCTGGCCCTGGAGGCGTTCGGCCGTTCCTGTACTGACATGGGCCTGGTGTTCGGGGTAGCGGCACACCTTCTCTCCTGCGCCGTGCCCGTCCAGGACTTCGGCACGGCCGCGACGAAGGAGCTGCTGGCCGGCATGGCCTCCGGCGACGTGGTCGCGGGCAACGCCATGACCGAGGACGAGGCCGGCTCGGACATCGGTCGGATCCGCTCCACCGCCACGCGCACCGACGAGGGCTACGTGCTCCACGGCGAGAAGTCGTTCGTCAGCAACGGCCCGATCGCGGACGTCTACGTGACCTATGCGGTCACCGATTCCACCGCCGGTTTCCTCGGCGTCTCAGCGTTCGCCGTCCCGCGCGAGCTCGACGGCGTCGTCGTCGGTGAGCCGCTGCGGAAGATGGGCCTGGAAGGCTGCCTGGCCTCGCGGGTCCGGTTCGACGGCTGCGTCGTCCCGGCCGAGTACCTGCTCGGAGCCGAGGGCAGCGGCGGCGCGATCTTCCAGCACTCCATGGCCTGGGAGCGCGGCGCGCTGTTCGCCGGCTACCTCGGGCAGATGGGCCGGCAGCTCGCCGAGTGCGTGGACCACGTGAACAACCGGCGCCAGTTCGGCCAGAAGATCGCCGGCTTCCAGGCCGTCTCGCACAAGATCGCCCGGATGCGGCAGCGGCTGGAGAGCGCGCGCCTGATGCTCTACCGCGCCTGCTGGCTGCTCGACGAGGGCCGCACCGACGTCGTCGCGATCGCCATGGCGAAGACCGCGGTGTCCGAGGCCGCGATCGCCAACAGCCTGGACGCCATGCAGCTGTTCGGCTCGATGGGCTACCTGGTCGAGACCGGGATCGAGGCGCAGCTGCGGGACAGCCTGCCCACCACCATCTTCTCCGGGACCACGGAGATCCAGATGGAACTCATCGCGAGGGGGACGGGCCTGTGAGCCTGCACCAGCTCGTCATCGACGCCGCCGCCCGGCGGCCCGACGCGCCGGCGGTGAGCACGCCGTCCGGCTCGCTCAGCTACGCCGAGCTGGACGCCGCGGCCGACGCGATCGCCGCCCGGCTCGGCCGGCACGGCGTGGGCCGCGGCGACCGGGTCGTGCTGTGGGCGGCCAAGAGCCCTGCGACGGTCGCGGCGATGCAGGCCGTCCTGCGGCTCGGCGCCGCCTACGTGCCGGTCGACGGCAGCACTCCGCCGGCCCGGGTCGCGACCATTGTCCGGGACTGCGCGGCAGCCGTCGTCCTGACCACCGCCGAGAAGATCTCGCGGATCTCCGCCGAACTGGGGGAGCAGGTCCGCTACGAGGACCTCGACGGTCCCTACGATCCCGCGCCGGCCGTCAACGCCGACACCGCTCCTGAAGACCTCGCATACATCCTCTACACGTCGGGATCGACCGGCGTGCCCAAGGGCGTGTGCCTGACCCACGAGAACGCGCGGGCCTTCGTCGACTGGGCCTGCGACGTGCTGGCCCCGGAGCCGGAAGACCGCTTCGCCAACCACGCGCCGTTCACCTTCGACCTGTCGGTCCTCGACCTGTACGCGGCGTTCCGCGCCGGTGCCTCGGTGCACCTGATACCGGCGGAGCTGTCGTTCGCACCGAAGCAGCTCGTGGAGTTCGTCCACGAGCAGCAGATCACCATCTGGTACTCGGTGCCCTCCGCGCTCGCGGTGATGATGCGGCACGGCGGCCTGCTCGACCGCCCGGCGCCCGACTCGCTGCACACGGTGCTGTTCGCCGGCGAGCCGTTCGCCATCGGGCAGCTGCGCGACCTGGCGGCCTGGACGAACGCCCGGATGATGAACCTCTACGGCCCCACCGAGACCAACGTGTGCACCTACCACGTGGTCCGCAAAGAAGACCTGGGCCGGGACCGGCCGGTGCCGATCGGCGTCGCGGCCTCCGGGGACCGGGTCTGGGTGGTGCGTGACGACGGGATCATCGCGACCGCCGGCGAAGAGGGCGAACTGCTCGTGGACGGCCCCACCGTGATGCCCGGCTACTGGGGCCACCCGCCGCAGCGCGGCCCCTACAGCACCGGCGACATCGTCAAGATCCTGGCCGACGGCACCCTGGACTACGTCGGGCGCCGCGACCACATGGTCAAGGTCCGCGGCCACCGGGTCGAGCTCGGCGAGGTCGAGGCGGTGCTGGAGAACCACCCCGGCGTCGCCGAGGCCGCGGCCGTGACGGTCGGCGAGGGCGTCGACACCCGCCTGGTGGCGTTCGTCGCCGCCCGGCCCGGCGCCGACCTCGGCGTCCTGGCCCTGCGTCAGCACCTGGCCGAGCATCTGCCGCGCTACATGGTCGCCGACGAGGTGCGCTTCCTTTCCCCGCTGCCCAGGAACGGCAACGGCAAGATCGACCGGACCGCGCTGGCGGCGCGCGCCGTCCCCAACCTCCCAACCGAAAGGCCGGTGCGATGACCCTCGACGAGGTCACACCAAGGATCATGAAATTCATCAGCGAGAGCTTCCTGGAGGGCGACCCCAAGGGCGAGCTGACGGAGACCACCCCGCTGCTGGAGTGGGACGTCCTGAACTCGATGAACAGCGCGCTCCTGCTGAACTACCTGCGCGAGGAGCTGCACGTCGACGTCCCGCTGGCCTCGATCAACGCCGCGAACTTCCGGACCGTCGCCGCCATCAGCCTGCTCGTCTCCGGCCTGACGGCCGACTCCGCGGAAGGTGTCTGACAGCCATGAGTGTCGACTATGACGTCGTGATCGTCGGCGGCGGTCCGGCCGGCTCCACCGCCGCGGCCTACCTGGCCAAGGCCGGCCTGTCGGTGGCCGTGTTCGAGGGTGACAACTTCCCGCGGCCGCACGTCGGCGAGTCGCTGGTGCCGGCCACCACCCGGTGCCTGCTGGAGACCGGCGCCATGGACAAGGTGGAGGCGGCGGGCTTCCCGAAGAAGTACGGCGCCGCCTGGACCGCCACCACCTCGCCGAACATCAACGCCGACCTGGCCGCCACGCTCACCCACGAGCTCGGCACCGCCGACATCCTGTTCAAGGAGCGCGACCAGCCCGGCACCGACCGGGACTACACGTTCCACGTCGACCGCAGCAAGTTCGACCTGATCCTGCTCAAGCACGCCGAGAGCCTGGGCGCCAAGGTGTTCCAGGGCATCCGGGTGCTGCGTGCGGACTTCGACGACCCGGAGAAGGTCACCGTGACCGCCCGGATGGGCCGCCACGAGGTCGGCGTCACCGCGAAGATGGTGATCGACGCCTCCGGCCGGCAGACCTTCCTGGGCCGGCAGCTGGGGACCAAGGAGTCGGACCCGGTCTTCGACCAGTACGCGATCCACACCTGGTTCGAGGGCCTGGACCGCAGCGAGGTCGCCAACAGCCCGGAGAAGGTCGACTACATCTACATCCACTTCCTGCCGATCACCGACACCTGGGTGTGGCAGATCCCGATCACCGACACCGTCACCAGCATCGGGGTCGTGACGCAGAAGAAGCAGTTCGCCGAGGCGAACCTGGACCGCGAGGCCTTCTTCTGGAAGTTCGTGGAGAGCCGGCCGGACCTGGCCGCGGCGCTGAAGAAGACCAAGCGGGTCACCGACTTCAAGGTCGAGGCCGACTACAGCTACGCGATGAAGGAGATCTGCGGCGACCGGTACGTGCTCATCGGTGACGCCGCGCGCTTCGTCGACCCGATCTTCTCCTCCGGGGTGAGCGTCGCGCTGAACAGCGCGCGGCTGGTCACCGACGACATCCTCAAGGCCTTCGCGAACGACGACTTCTCCAAGGCGTCCTTCGCCACCTACGAGAAGACGATCCGCAACGGCGTGCGCAACTGGTACGAGTTCATCTCGGTCTACTACCGGCTGAACATCCTGTTCACCACGTTCGTGGCGGACCCGCGGTACCGGCTGGACGTCATCAAGATGCTGCAGGGCGAGATGTACGACGGCGGCAAGCCGGAGGCGCTGCGCGTCATGCAGGAGACGGTGGCCGCGGTCGAGGCCGACCCGACCCACCTGTGGCACCCGCACCTGGGCAACCTGCGGGTCGCCCCGGTGGACGCCTAGTCCTGGAGACCAGTCCCAGAAACCAGTCCCAGAGCCAGTCCTAGAAACCGTGACCGGCAGCGCCGTCCGAGAAGGGTCCGCCGTGCTCCGCGGGCAGTCCGAGGGTCCGGGTCAGCACCTTGATCCCCGGCGCCCGGACCGCGACGCAGGCGATCACCCCGGGGTCCCGGACGGCGACATCGGACAACGACCACGCACCGACCTCGCCGAACCCGGCGGGAAGCGAGACCAGGCCACCTCCGGCAGTGGTGACCACCTCGCGCAAGTGCGTGGCCAGTCCGGTGCCGAGGGCCTTGGCGACCGCCTCCTTCCGGGTCCAGAAGCGGAGCAGCTGGGTGTCCCTGAGCTCGTCCGGCAGGGCGTCCAGGGCCTGCTGCTCGCTCGCGGACAACGCCGTGCGGGCCAGCGCGTCGCGATCGGGCAGCGGCCGCAGCCGTTCGACGTCGACCCCGACCGGGGCGGCCCGGGACACCGCGGCGGCCACCACGGCCTCGGCGTGGCTCAGGCTCACGTGCAGACCGCCGGGATCCAGGACGAGCGGACGCCCCCGCTCGTCGCGGTCCCAGCGCTGTTGCTCGGGCGGGCATGAGGTGTACGCCCGCACGAGCTCCCGGCCGAACCGGCGCGTGGCGTCCCGTGTCTCACGGTGTCGCCGAGCGCGCTCCTCCAGGCCCGGCGACCGGTCCCCGGGCGCCGGGCCGGCCGCCACCCAGACGGCCACCTGGCCAGACCCCGAGGGGTGCGGCTCACCCATCGGTCACCCTCCCGGTATCCCGACGCCGACGTGCGGACGTTCACTGCAGAGCGAGGAACAGCTCCGATGGTAGAACCACTGACGACGATGAACCCGGCCGACGACGCGATCGCCGTCGTCGGCCTCGGCTGCCGGTTCCCCGGCGGCGTCCGCTCCCTGGACGACTTCGGCGCGGCGCTCACCGCCGGGACCGGTGTCTTCCGCGACGTGCCCGCGACCCGCTGGGACAGCGGGCTCGACGGCAGTCTCGGCGGCTTCCTCGACGAGATCGACCGCTTCGACGCCTCCTACTTCGGCATCGCGCCGCGCGAGGCGGGCGCGATGGACCCGCAGCAGCGGCTGATGCTGGAGGTCGCCTGGGAGGCGATGAGCGACTCCGGGCGTCCCGCGGACGCCTGGCGCGGCACCCGCACCGCGGCGTTCTTCGGCGTCTTCTCCCACGACTACCTGACCCTGCACACCAAGACGCTCGGTCTCGGCGGCGTCGGGCCGCACTACGGCAGCGGCAACGAGTTCAGCTTCGTGGCCGGCCGTCTGGCCTACACCTTCGACCTGCGCGGCCCGATGGCCTCGCTGACCACGGCCTGCTCGTCCTCGCTGCTGGCCGTACACCTGGCGAGCCAGAGCCTGCGCAGCGGCGAGAGCGACGTCGCGCTGGCCGGCGGCGTCAGCCTGATGCTGACCCCCGAGCTGACCGCCTTCATGAACCAGATCGGCGCGATCTCGCCGACCGGCCGGTGCCGCCCCTTCGCCGCCGACGCCGACGGCATCCTGCGCGGCGACGGCTGCGGCGTGCTGGTGCTCAAGCGGCTCTCGGACGCGCTGGCCGACCACGACCGGGTCTACGCCGTCCTGCGCGCCTCGGCCGCCAACCACGACGGCCGCAGCCTCGGCATCACCGCGCCCAACGGCGCCGCGCAGGCCGAACTGCTGCGCACCACCCTCGGCGCCGCCGGGATCGGACCATCGGACCTGGACTACGTCGAGGCGCACGGCACCGGGACCCCGCTCGGCGACCAGGTCGAGCTGATGGCGCTGGACGAGGTCTACGGCCGGCCGCGCGACACGGACCGGCCGGCGCTGTACGTGGGCTCCAACAAGGCAGTGTTCGGACACACCGACGCCGCGGCGGGCATCGCCGGGCTTCTCAAGGGCCTGTACGTCATCAACGCGCGCCAGGTGCCCGCGCAGCCCGATCCGGGCCGGCTCACCTCGGCGGTGGCCTGGGACCGGGGCCGGATGGCGGTGCCGATCGCGCCGGTGAGCCTGGACGGTCTGGACCGACCGGTCCGCATAGCGGTGAGTTCTTCGGGGCTCAGTGGGACGAACGTGCACGTGATCGCCGAAGGGTTCGCGGCGGCCGAGGTCGTGCCTGCCGGTGCTCGGCCGGCCGGTCCCTACGTGCTGCTCGCGTCGGCGTTCCACGAGTCGGGGCTGGCCGAGCAGGTCGCCGGGATGAGTGCCAGGGCGGCGGCGGACGAGGACGGTCTCGACGATCTCCTCGCCTCGGCCGCTACCCGGCGCACCCACGAGCGGCACCGGTTTGCCGCCGTCGTCACCGAACCTCGGGAACTCGCCGCCGCGCTCGGTGAGATCGAGGAGGCGCCGGACGGCGTCTACGTCGGCGAGGTCGACCCCGACGACGCCCCGGAGACGGTGTTCGTCTACTCCGGCCAGGGCTCGCAGTGGGCTGGCATGGCCGCGGACCTGTATGAGACCTCGCCGGTGGTGCGCGACGTCCTCGACGAGTGCGACGCCCTGATCCGCCGGGACGTGTCGTGGTCGCTGCTGGACGTACTGCGCAGCTCGGACGGCCGGCTCGAACTGACCGACGTCGTCCAGCCCGCGCTGCTCGCGGTGCAGACCGCGGTGACCGGCTGGCTGGCCGAGTCCGGCGTCCGGCCGGTCGCCGTGGTCGGCCACAGCGTCGGCGAGATCGCCGCCGCGCACGCGGCCGGCGCGCTGTCCCGCGCCGACGCCGTCCAGCTCGCGGTTCGACGTGGTCTGATCCTGCAGGAGACCGCAGGCCGCGGCGCCATGCTCGCGGTCCGCGCCGACCGCGCCATGGCCGAGGCGCTGATCGCCGAGGCCGGTCTGCCGGTGGTGGTCGCCGCCGTGAACGGGCCCGGTGCGGTGGTGCTCAGCGGCCCGGTGAAGGCCGTCGAAGCGGCTGCGGCGGTGTTCGAACAACGGGGCCTGCGATGCAAGGCGCTGGCCGGCGGCTACGGGTTCCACAGCCCGGTGGTCGCCGAGTGCGGCCCGCGGCTGCGTCAGGCTCTGGACGAGCTGACCGCCCGCACGCCTTCGGTGCCGATGGTCTCCAGCGTGCTGCCGGACGAGTCGGACGTCCGCTTCGACGCCGCGTACTGGGAGCGCAACCTCACCGACCCCGTGCTCCTGTGGCCGGCCGTCGACCGGCTGCTCGCCGGGGGCGACCGGGCGTTCGTCGAGATCGGTCCGCACCCGACCCTGATCCGTCAGCTCGCTGACGCCGGCCGGCTGCGCGAGCGGCGCGGGCCGGCGGTGGCGACGCTGCGCCGCGGCGAGTCCGGAGAGCTTTCGCTGCGCAGGACCCTCGCGCAGCTGCACGTCGCCGGCGTCGGAGTGGACTGGACGGCGATCACCGGCCGGCCGGGGCGCTACCGGACGCTGCCCGTGCCCTCCTGGGGCGGCGATTCGTACTGGCTGCCGGGGGTCGATCTCGGCGACCAGGGGAGCGGCCCGGCCGCCGGAGCGGCGTCCGAGCCGGTCCGGCTGAGCCTGGTCGACAGCGACGGCCACGTCGTCGGCGAGGTGCTCGCGCACCCGACGGCCGGCGTGGCGCCCGACGACGGCGGCGCGCGGGCAACCCCCACGCTTTCGCCCGTGCCCGCCGTCGTCCCGGCCTCGGCCGCCGCGCCGAAGGCCGGCGCGAAGCCCGATCGCGGTTCGGCTCGCGGTTCGGTCCAGCGGGTCGAGGCGCACGTCGCCGCGGTCCTGGGCCTGCCCGCCGGGCAGAGCCTGCCCCGCCGCCGCGGCCTGTTCGATCAGGGCCTCGACTCGCTGACCGCGGTCGAGCTGCGGGACCGGCTGTCGGCCGAGTTCGGCATGGAGCTGCCCTCGACGATCGTCTTCGAGAAGCCGACGATCGAGGCGCTGAGCGCGTTCTTCGCCGACGCCGGCGCGCGCGATGAGACTGGCGCCTCGTCGGTGGCGTCCGGCGAGGCGCCCGACGAGACCGACGAGACCGACGAGTCCGACGACGCCGTCGCGATCATCGGCATGGCGTGCCGGCTGCCCGGCGCGGACTCGCCCGACCAGTTCTGGTCCCTGCTGGCCGAGGGCCGCAACGCGGTCCGCGACCTGCCGTCCGCCCGCAAGGCCGACCCGATCTGGGCCGAGGCCGGCGTCGGCGTCCCGACCCGCGGCGGCTACCTCGACGAGATCGAGGGCTTCGACGCCGACTTCTTCCGGGTCTCGCCGCGCGAGGCCAAGGCGCTCGACCCGCAGCACCGCCTGCTGCTCGAAGTCGCCTGGGAAGCGCTCCAGGACGGCGGCCAGAGCGCGGCGCGCCTCGAAGGCCAGGCGGCCGGCGTGTACTTCGGCCTCAACACCGCCGACTACCAGCAGCTCCTGACCCGGGACATGGCCGAGGTCAACCACTTCTTCGGGACCGGCACGACCTTCGCCGCGGCCGTCGGGCACCTGTCGTACTTCCTGGGGCTGAGCGGGCCCTCCATCGCCGTCGACACCGCGTGCTCCTCCTCGCTGACCGCCGTCCACCTGGCGTGCCAGGGACTGCGCCAGGGGGACTGCGGGATCGCGATCGTCGGCGGGGCCAACGTCATCGTCGCGCCGACGGTGTCGGTCTCGATGTCCGCGGCCGGCGCCCTGGCCCCCGACGGGCGGTGTAAGACCTTTGACGACGCGGCCGACGGTTACGGACGCGGCGAGGGCGCGGCGGCGCTGATTCTCAAGCCGCTGAGCGCCGCGAAGCGGGACGGCGACCGCGTCTACGCGGTCATCCGCGGGACCGCGGTCAACCAGGACGGCGCCAGCGGCGGCATGACCGTCCCCAACGCCTCCGCGCAGATCGACGTCATCAAGCAGGCGGTCGCGACCGCGGGCTGGGCACCGCGCGACGTCGACTACGTCGAGGCCCACGGCACCGGCACGCAGCTCGGCGACCCGATCGAGGTCCGCGCCCTCGCCGAGGCCCTGGGCCCGGGGCGCGCCGCGGACGAGGCGGTGCTGATCGGCGCGGCCAAGGCCAACATCGGGCACCTGGAAGCGGCGGCCGGCGTCACCGGCCTGCTCAAGGTGGTCCTGGCGCTGCACCACGGCGAGCTGCCGCCGCACCTGATGAGCAGCCCGTCGAAGCAGATCGACTGGGACCGGCTCCCGGTCTCGGTGGTGACCGAGCTGCGGCCCTGGCCGCAGCGCGGCCGCCCCAGCCGCGCGGGAGTGAGCTCGTTCGGGTTCAGCGGCAGCAACGCGCATGTGGTGGTCGAGCAGGCGCCGGCGGTCGAGCCCGACCGCGAGACCAGCGGCGCGCCGCGTCGCATCCCCTACGTTCTGATGGTCACGGCGGGCTCCGAACCGGCGCTGCGGCAGGCGGCCGGACGGCTGGCCGCGCGGCTGCGTACCGCGCCGGACGAGCTGGACGACATCGTCTACACCAGCGCCTACCGCCGCACCTGGCTCGGCCATCGGCTCGCCGTCACCGGCACCGACGCCGCGACCATCGTGGCCACCCTGGAGGCGGCGGCGCGCGGCCAGGCCACGCCGGCCGCCCGGATGGCGACGGTCGCCGAGGGAGTCGAGAACACTGTCGGATTCCGATTCGGCGGTGAGCTGCCCTCCGCGGAGGTGCGAGCGCGCCTCGCAGAGCTGCCGGAGTATGCCAGTGCACTGAGTTCTGTCGTGGCGCGCGCTACCGAGCTGACCACCGAGCCGCCGGCCGGCGCGGCGTATTTGTTCTGCCACCAGGTTGCGGCGACCAGGTTGTGGGCCACGGTCGGGCTCGTCCCGGACACGGCGGCCGGCGAGGGCTCCGGCCAGATCGCAGCCGCCTGGGCCGCCGGAGTGCTGGGGCTGGACGAGGCTCTGCGGCTCGCTGCCGAAGGCGGTGCCGTGGACAGCGGGGGCAGCTGGGGCGGCGACGCCGACGTCTTCATCGACGTCCTGCCTCAGGATGCTGATGAGCTCGCCGCCACCGCGGCCGAGCTGTTCGCCACCGGCGCCGTGCCCGCTCCGGCTCCCGGCGCGCGCCGGCCCGTCAGCCTGCCCGCCTACCCGTGGCAGCGCCGCCGGTTCTGGTACCGCGAGTTCGCCGACACCTCCGGCCTGCCGGACGTCCCCTGGGTCCTGTCCGCCGCCAGCGCCACCGGCCTGCGCGCCCGCGCCGCGGCCCTGCGGGACCACACGGCCCGCGAGGCGGACCTCAACCCGCAGAAGGTCGGATCCGCCCTCGCCGCGCTGCCGGGCTCGGCCGAACACCGGGCCGTCGTGCTGGCCAAGGAGTCGGCGGGCTTCGGCGACGGGCTGACCGCGCTCACGGACGGTAAGAGCAACGCGAACCTGGTTCAGGGCACTGTCACCGACGCCGCGAAGATCGCCCTGGTCTTCCCGGGCCAGGGCGCGCAGTGGCCCGGGATGGCCACCGAACTCATGGCCGCCGAACCCGCCTTCGCCGACCAGATGCGCGCGTGCGATCAGGCCCTGGCGGAGTTCACCGACTGGTCGCTCGCCGACGTGATCGCCGGCGCGCCGGGAGCGGCGTCGCTGGACCGGGTCGACGTCGTGCAGCCCACGCTCTTCGCGATGATGGTCTCGCTGGCCGAGCTCTGGCGCTCGCGCGGGGTCGTGCCCTCGGCCGTGGTCGGCCACTCGCAGGGCGAGATCGCCGCCGCCTACATCGCCGGCGCGCTGTCGCTGCGGGACGCGGCGCGCGTCGTGGCCCTGCGCAGCGCCGAGCTGACCCGGCTGTCCGGCCAGGGCGGCATGGCCTCGATCGCCCTGGACTCCGAGGCGGTCACCCGCCTGCTGGAGCCCTTCGCCGGCCGGGTGTCGATCGCCGCGATCAACGGCCCGAGCAGCGTCGTGGTGGCCGGCGACGTCGCGGCCCTGGACGAGCTGGCGGCGATCTGCGACGGCGACGGCGTTCGCTTCCGGCGCGTCGAGGTGGACTACGCCTCGCACTCGCCGCACGTCGAGCAGATCCGGGAACGGCTCGGACACGTCCTGGCCGGGATCACGCCGCGCCGTTCGACGACTCCGTTCTACTCCTCGGCGACCGGCGGCCTGCTGGACACCGCCGAGCTCGGTCCGGAGTACTGGTACCGCAGCCTCCGGGAGCGCGTGCGCTTCCAGGACGCGGTCAGCGCGCTGCTGGCCGATGGCCACGACCTGTTCATCGAGACCAGCCCGCACCCGGTGCTCACCCCGGCCGTCGAGGAGACGATCGAGCAGGCCGGCAGCCCCGCCAGAGCGTTGGGCACGCTGCGCCGCAACGACGGCGGCACCGGACGGCTCCTGACCTCCCTGGCCGAGGCCTACACCCGGGGCGCCGACGTGGACTGGCAGCCGGCGTTCGGGCCGGACACCGCCGAGGCCACCGCGATCCCGGACATCGCAGGCCACGAACTCGACGCCTGGCGGTACCGCGTCGCCTGGCGGCCCGCCGACGGCCTCGTCGGCGCCGCGCCGGCCGGAACCTGGCTGATCGTGGCCCCCGACAACGGCCCGGGAACCGCCGCCGCGCAGGATGTGTGCGCCGCTCTGACCGCCCGGACCGCGACCGCGAAGCTGATCACACTGGACCCGACGCGCGAGGACCGCGACGGCGTCGCCGCCTTGCTGCGGAACGAGTCGGCCACGCAGGCCGCCGGAGTGCTCTCCCTGCTGGCGATGGACGAGCGTCCGCATCAGGAGTTCCCGGACGTCCCGGCCGGCACGGCGGGCACCCTGGCCCTGATCCAGGCCCTCGGCGACCTCGAAGCCGACATCCCGATGTGGCTGGCGACCACCGGCGCGGTGGCCGTGGCCGACGGTGATCCGGCATCGCCGACACAGGCCCAGGTCTGGGGTATGGGACGAGTGGCGGGGTTGGAGTCCCCGCAGCGCTGGGGCGGCCTGATCGACCTGCCGGGCGCGCTCGGCGCGGACGCCCTGGAGCATCTGTGTGCGGTGCTCGGTGGCGCCCTGGGCGACGAGGACCAAATGGCGATCAGGGACGGCGATGTGCACGTGCGCCGACTGGTCCGCGACCCGGTGACCGACCTCCCGGCCGCGCGGAGCTGGCAACCCGGCGGCAGCATCCTGATCACCGGCGGCACCGGACGGCTCGGCCGCCGGCTTGCCCGGTGGCTGGCGTCGCGGGGCGCCGGACACCTCATCCTGGTCGGCCGCCGCGGTCCGGACGCGCCGGGCGCGCGCGAGCTCCAGGCTGAACTGGGGCGCGCCGGAGCGGCGGTGACGTTCGCGGCCTGCGATGTGGCGGACCGCGATGCCATGGCGGAGGTGCTGCGCGAAGCGCGGGCCGCCGGGAGACCGGTGCGCAGCGTCGTCCACACGGCCGTGTCCCCCGAGCGCGACCCGCTGTCGACGACCACGACGGCCCAGCTCGCCAACGCGCTGCACGCCAAGGTGACCGGCGCGCAGGTCCTGGACGAACTGCTCGGCCAGGGCGCCGAAGACACCGTGGACGCCTTTGTCCTGTACTCGTCCGTCGCAGGCGTCTGGGGGGCCGGCGACCATGGTGTCTTCGCGGCCGCCGACGCGCACCTGGAGGCCCTGGCCACCCAGCGCCGCGCGCGCGGCCTGGCTGGAACCTCCGTCGCATGGGGTGTGTGGAACCCGTTCGGGGAACAGGACGACGATCCGGAACTGCTGGCGATGCTCGCAGGCCAGTCGCAACGCCAGGGCTTGCCGCTCCTGGATCCGGAGCAGGCGCTGCGCTCCCTGCAGCGGGTGCTCGACCAGGATGAGACCTCTGTCGTGGTCGGCGACGTGGAATGGGACCGGTTCGCGTCGCTGTTCACCTCGATCCGTCCGCAGCCGTTGTTCGACGACATTCCCGAAGCCCGGGCTGCGGCAGGCGGCGACGGCGTGGACGGGGCGACCGCCCTGGGCCGGCTGCTGTCCGGGGTGACCGAGTCCGAACGCGAATGGGCGGTCCTGGACGTGGTCCGAACCGAGGCCGCAGCCGTCCTGGGCTACGACCGCGCCTCCGACGTGGACCCCGACCGGCCGTTCACCGACATGGGCTCGGACTCGGTGACCGCGGTCGAGTTCCGCACCCGGCTGAACGCGGCGACCGGTATGCACCTGCCGGCGTCCATCGCCTTCGACTACCCCACCGCGACCGCCGTCGCCGAGCACCTGCTGGAGCTGGTCCTCGGCGAGCTGGCCGGGTCGGCTGCCGATGCCGGCGAGGTCGGCTTCGTCGCCGACGACGGCGAGCCGATCGCGATCGTCGGTATGGCCTGCCGGTACCCCGGCGGCGTGGAGTCGCCGGAAGAGCTGTGGCGGCTGCTCGTCGAGGGCCGCGACGCCATCGGCGGCCTGCCGGAGAACCGCGACTGGGACCTGGCCGAGCTGTTCGACTCCGATCCCGACCGCTCGGGGACCGCCTACGTCCGCGAGGGCGGATTCCTGGAGGACATAGCCGACTTCGACGCGCAGTTCTTCGCCATCTCCCCGCGTGAAGCCCTGGCCATGGACCCGCGCCAGCGGCTGCTGCTGGAGACCTGCTGGGAGCTGTTCGAGAACGCCGGAATCGCCGCGCCGAGCCTGAAGGGCAGCCGCACCGGCGTCTACATCGGCGGCAACCCCACGGACTACGCGTCGGCGGCGATCCAGGTCCCGGACTGGGCCGAGGGCTACGCCGCGACCGGCACCACCGGCAGCGTGATGTCCGGGCGTCTGTCCTACGTGTTCGGGCTGGAGGGACCGGCCCTGACGCTCGACGCCGCCTGCTCCTCCTCCCTGGTCGCGCTGCACCTGGCCTCCCAAGCGCTGCGCTCGGGCGAGTGCACGATGGCCGTGGCCGGCGGCGCGGCGGTGATGGCCAGCCCCAAGGAGCTGACCGAGTTCAGCCGCCTCGGCGCGCTGGCGCCGGACGGACGCTGCAAGGCGTTCGCCGACGCTGCCGATGGCATGGCGCTCGCCGAAGGCGTCGGGCTGTTCCTCGTCGAGCGGCTTTCCGACGCGCGCCGTAATGGCCACCACGTGCACGCGGTGATCCGCGGCTCCGCAGTCAACCAGGACGGCGCCTCCAACGGACTGACCGCGCCGAACGGCCCGTCGCAGCGCCGGGTGATCCAGGCCGCGCTGGCGCGCGCCGGGGTCGCGGCGTCCGAGGTGGACGTGGTGGAGGCGCACGGCACCGGCACCTCGCTCGGCGACCCGATCGAGGCCCAGGCTCTGCTGGAGACCTACGGCCAGGGCCGGGAGGCGAACCGACCGGTGCTGCTGGGGTCGATCAAGTCGAACATCGGCCACACCCAGGCCGCCGCGGGCGCGGCGGGCGTGATGAAGCTCGTGCTCTCGATGCAGCACGGCCTGGTGCCCGCGACCCTGCACGTGGACGCGCCGAGCGCCCACGTCGATTGGTCCTCGGGCGCGGTGCGGCTGGCGGTGGAGCAGCAGCAGTGGCCTGAGACGGGCCGTCCGCGCCGGGCCGGTGTGTCCGCGTTCGGCATGAGCGGCACCAACACCCACGTCATCCTCGAACAGGCACCGGCGCTGGAAGAAGAAGTGCCGGTGCGAGAGCCCGAGGCCCCTATCGCACCTATTCCTTTGCCGATCTCGGCAGCGACCTCGGAATCGCTGCGCCGGCAGGCCGTGAAGCTGCGCCGGATGCTCGCCGACGATTCCGAGGTGCTACCCCGCGACATCGGCTGGAGCCTGGCGTCCACCCGGGCCGCGCTCCAGCACCGCGCGGTCGTCCTCGGGGCCGACCGGGACGACTACGACAGCCTGCTGACCGCGCTCGCCGACGGCGAGCCGGACGCGGCACTGATCAGCGGCACCGCGCGGAACAAGCCGCGCATCGCCTTCGTCTTCCCCGGACAGGGCAGTCAGTGGTCTGGCATGGCCGCCGAACTGCTCGACGCCAGCCCGGAGTTCGCCGAGTCCATCCGCGAATGCGAGCAGGCTCTGGCGCCTCACACCGACTGGTCGCTGACCGACGTGCTGCGCCGAGCCGACGGCGCGCCCGGCTTCGAGCGGGTCGACGTGGTGCAGCCGGCGCTGTTCGCGGTGATGGTCTCGCTGGCCCGGCTGTGGCAGCACTACGGCGTGAGCCCGGCGGCGGTCGTCGGGCACTCCCAGGGCGAGATCGCGGCCGCGCATGTGGCCGGCGCGCTCTCCCTGGAGGACGCCGCCAAGATCGTGGCTCTGCGGGCCCAGGCGATCACCCGCCTGACCGGTTCGGCCGGCATGGCGTCGCTGCACGCCGACGAGCAGCAGGTGACCACCCTCCTGACCCCGTGGCGCGAGCGGGTCACGATCGCGACCGTCAACAGCCCGACGCAGGTCGTCGTCGCCGGCGACACCGGCGCGCTGGACGAGCTGACCGACGAGTGCGAGCGGCGCGGCGTCCGGATCCGCCGCATCGAGGTCAGCTACGCCTCGCACTCGCCGCAGGTCGAGCCGATGCACGCGGACCTGCTGAAGCAGCTCGCTGACATCACCCCGCAGCGCTCGCGGATCCCGTTCTACTCCGCGGTGACCGGCGAGCCGATCGACACCACGGAGCTCGACGCCGAGTACTGGTACCGCAACCTGCGCGAGCCCGTGCTGTTCACGCACGCCACCGGCAAGCTGCTCGACAACGGCTTCACCGCGTTCATCGAGGCGAGCCCGCACTCCGTGCTGACCTCGGCGGTGACCGAGACCGCCATGGCGGTGGAGGGCCTGGCCGAGCCGCTGACGGTGGGCTCGCTGCGGCGCGACGACGGCGGCCTGGTCCGGTTCGTCGCCTCGCTGGCGCAGGCCTGGGTGAACGGCGTGGACCTGGACTGGGCCAAGCTGATCCCCGGCGGTGAGCGGGTTCCGCTGCCCACGTACGCCTTCGACCGGCAGCGCTTCTGGCGGGGCCAGGCGCCCACCGCCGCGGACCCGGCGGCGCTCGGCGTGCAGGCCTCGACCCATCCGCTGCTCGGCGCGGCGGTGGAGCTCGCCGACAGCGACAGCCTGGTGCTCACCGGACGGCTGTCCGCCGGCACCCGGCCCTGGCTGGCGGACCATGGCGTCACCGGGGCGCGGCTGCTGCCTGCGACCGGCTTCGCCGAACTGGCCCTGCGCGCCGGCAGCCAGGCGCAGCACCCTCGCGTCGAGGAGCTGACGCTGGAGGCGCCGCTGTTCCTGAGCGACAGCGAGGCGGTGAGCATCCAGCTGATCGTCGGCCCGCCGAGCGATCCGGGACGCCGTCCGCTGGCCGTCTACACCCGGCCGGAGGTCGGGGACGGCGAGTCCGGCGGTCCCGGCAGCTGGACGCGGCACGCCTCGGCGGTCCTGACCGCCGACAGCCTGCCCGCGCCGGCCCGCACCGCCGAATGGCCCCCGGCCGGAGCCGAGCCCGTGTTGCAGGACCCTGACGCCTTCTACACCAAGGCCGAGACCGAGGGCGGGTACGTCTACGGGCCCTCGTTCCGCGGACTGCGCCAGGCCTGGCAGCACGGCAACGACGTGTACGCCGAGGTGTCGCTGCCCGCCGGGGTGCGCGACGAGGCGGACCGGTACGGCGTGCACCCCGCGCTGCTCGACGCGGCGTTCCAGGCGATGATGCTCGCCCCGGCCATGGGGCAGCCCGAGGGCGCGGCCAAGGTGATCCGGCTGCCGTTCAGCCTGACCGGCGTGTCGCTGTTCGCCCCCGGCGCCCGCGACCTGCGGGCGCGGATCTCGCCGATCGGTCCGGACACCGTGTCGATCACCGCGACCGACGAGAACGGCGACCCGGTCCTGGTGATCGAGCGCCTGGTCAGCCGGCAGGTGCCGGCCGAGCAGCTGGCGCTGGCCGCGGCCCCGGCCGACCGGTCGCTGTTCGAGCTGGAGTGGATCGCGCCGCCGGCTCGGCCCACCGGCAAGGTCGCCGCGGATTGGGCGCTGCTCGGCGCCGGCAGGTATCGCGCCGACCTGGCCGGTGCGGATCCGGCTGACCCGGACTTGCGCGGTGCGGACCTTGCTGGTGCGGGCGTGCATGGCGCTGACTTGCTCGGTGCTGATCCGTTCGGTCTGGTCGCCGGATTGGCGGAGGCCGGGATCTCCCCGCAGAGCTATCCCGATCTCAGTGCTCTGTTGGCCGAAGGTCGGCCGTGCCCGAGCATCGTCGTGCTGCCCGTCAGCTCGGCCGCCGACGCCGCTCTGCCGGACTCGGCCTTCGCCGCGACCGCTGGCGTCCTGCGCGAGGTCCAGGCCTGGCTCGCCGACGACCGCACCGCGGACTCCCGCCTCGTCGTCGTCACCGGCGACGCGGTCGCGACCGCGCCCGGCGGCGGTGCGCCGGACCTGACCACCGCTCCCGTCTGGGGCCTGCTCCGCTCGGCGCAGACCGAGAACCCCGGCCGGATCGTCCTGGCCGACCTCGACGGCACCGACGCCGTCGCCCCGCTGGTGCAGGCGCTGGCCGGCGACGAGGCGCAGCTCGCGATCCGCCGCGGCGTCGCCCTGATTCCCCGGCTGGCGCCGCTGGCCGCCTCGCGGCACGCGCTGACCGTGCCGCCCGGGGGCCGGTGGCGGCTGGAGCCGGACCCGTCCGGGGTGCTCGACGCCATGGCGCTCAAGCCGTTCCCGGCCGATCCCGAGCCGCTGGCGTCCGGCCAGGTCAGGGTGCGGATGCGCGCGGTCGGCATCGGCTTCCGCGACGTCATGGTGGCGCTCGGGATGGCCCCGGGCGGCGGCGACTTCATCGGCGGCGAGGGCGCGGGCGTCGTCCAGGCGGTCGGTCCCGACGTCGTCGGGATGAAGCCCGGCGACCGGGTCCTGGGCATGATCCCGGCCGCGTTCGCCACCGAGGCGGTGACCGACTACCGCTGGCTCGCCCCGATGCCCGAGAGCTGGTCCTTCGAGCAGGCGGCCGCGATCCCCTCGGCGTTCCTGACCGCCTACTACGCCCTCGTCGAGACCGCCGCGCTGAGCGCCGGACAACGGGTCCTGATCCACGCCGGGACCGGCGGCGTCGGCATGGCGGCGATCCGGATCGCCCGCCACCTCGGCGCCGAGGTCTTCGCCACGGCCGGCCCGGCCAAGCAGGACGTGCTCCGGCAGCTGGGCTTGGACGACGCGCACATCGCCTCCTCGCGCGACGCGGCGTTCGCCGACCTGATGCTCGACGCCACCGACGGCGCGGGCGTGGACGTGGTCCTCAACTCGCTGGTCGGCGAGCTCGTCGACGCCTCGCTGCGGCTGCTGCCCAAGGGCGGCCGGTTCATCGAGCTGGGCAAGACCGACGTGCGCAGCCCGGAGGAGGTCGGGCAGGCGTATCCCGGCGTGCTGTACGAGCAGATCGACCTGGTGCGCGATACCACTCCGGCGGTGATGCGCTCGTTGCTGGACGACGTCGTCCCGCTGCTGGAGCAGGGCATGCTGACCGAGCTGCCGACCCGCGACTGGGACGTCCGCGAAGCGCCCGAGGCGTTCCGCTACATGGCCCAGGCCCGGCACGTCGGCAAGTTGGTCCTGACGATCCCGCCGACCCCGGACCCCGAGGGCACGGTGCTGATCACCGGAGGCACCGGGACCCTCGGCGGCCTGGTCGCCAAGCACCTGGCCGGTCCGTGGGGGATGCGGAACATCGTCCTGGCGAGCCGTCGGGGCGCGGCGGCCGAGGGCGTCGGGGAGCTCACTGCGGAGCTCACCGAGCTCGGTGCGGACGTGCGCGTCGCAGAGTGCGACGTCGCCGACCGCGCAGCCTTGGCCGGGCTGCTGGCCGACATCCCGGCCGAGCATCCGCTCACCGCGGTGGTCCACCTCGCGGGCGTGCTGGACGACGTGGTGTTCACCGCGCTCACCGAGGACCGGCTGGCCCGGGTGCTGCGCCCCAAGGTCGACGCCGCCGCGCACCTCCACGAGCTGACCGACGACCTGCCGCTGGGCATGTTCGTCACGTTCTCCTCGGCCGCCGGCGTGATCGGCAATCCGGGGCAGGCCAACTACTCCGCCGCCAACGTCTTCCTCGACTCGCTCGCCGCCGCCCGGCGCGCCCGAGGGCAGGCCGGCACGTCGGTCGCCTGGGGTCTGTGGGCGCCGGACAGCGGGATGACCGGCAAGCTGGACGAGCAGGACCGGGAGCGGCTGGCCCGGGCCGGGGCGCAGGCCATGTCCGTGCCCGAGGCGCTGGCCATGCTGGACGAGGCGATCGAGTCCGGGCTGCCGATGGTCGTCGGCGCGCACATCGACCGGGGCGCGCTGCGAGCCCAGGCCGAGGCCGGCACGCTCCCGGCCGTGCTGAGCCGGCTGGTGCCGCGCGGCGGTCGTCAGGCCGCTGAGACGAGTTCGGACCAGGCCGCCGGCGGACTCACCGAACTGCTCGCCGGGCTGGCCCCGGCCGAGCGCCGGCAGGCGCTGGTCAACCTGGTCCGCAAGCACGCCGCGGCGGTGCTCGGGCACGGTTCGGTGGCCGCCGTCGACGCCGAACGCGGCTTCCTGGACGTCGGCTTCGACTCCCTGACCGCCGTCGAGCTGCGCAACCGCCTCGCTGCGGCGACCGGCCTGCGGCTGCCCGCGACCCTCATCTTCGACTGCCCGACCCCGACCGCGCTGGCCCAACGGTTGGGCGAGCTGTCCGGCCCGGCCGAGGAGCTGCCGGACGCGACGGACGACGGCGGCGAGGACCAGCAGAGCCATGAAGACGAGATCGACGCCGTGGACGACATGGATCTCGGCGAACTCATCCGCGCCGTTCACAGCACCGAGGAGTAGAGGCTTCCATGAGCGCATCGATCGAAGAAATCACCGGCGCCCTGCGGGAATCGGTGAAGGAGACCCGGCGGTTGCGCCGGCGCAACGACGAACTTGAGGCCAAGCTCGGCGAGCCGGTCGCGATCGTCGGCATGGCGTGCCGCTATCCCGGGGGTGTGGTGTCCCCGGAGGGTCTGTGGCAGCTGCTGGCCGAGGGCCGCGACGCCATCGACAGCTTTCCGCAGGACCGGGGATGGGACCTGACGGAGCTGTTCGACCCGGACCCCGACCACTCGGGCACCTCCTATGTCTCCGAGGGCGGGTTCCTGCAGGACGCGACGGAGTTCGACGCGGGCTTCTTCGGGATCTCCGCGCGTGAGGCGCTGTCCATGGAACCGCGGCAGAGGCTGCTGCTGGAGACCTGCTGGGAGTTGTTCGAAGACGCGGGTGTCGATGCGGCGACCCTGAAGGGGAGCAAGACAGGGGTCTTCGTCGGCGCCGGACCGTCGGACTACCCGACCGGCGTGGAAGGGTACGTCGTCACCGGCACCACGCCGAGCGTCGTCTCCGGGCGGCTGGCATACGTGTTCGGGCTGGAGGGCGCGGCGGTCACCGTCGACACGGCGTGCTCGTCGTCGCTGGTGGCGCTGCACCAGGCCTGCCACGCGGTGCGGACCGGCGAGTGCACCATGGCGGTGGCCGGCGGCGCGGCGATCATGTCGAGCCCGAAGGTGTTCATCGAGTTCAGCCGGATGCGGGCGCTGGCTCCGGACGGCCGGTCCAAGGCGTTCGGCGCCGGTGCGGACGGGTTCGGGTTCGCCGAGGGCGTCGGCCTGGTACTCGTCGAGACGCTGTCGCAGGCGCGGCGGCGCGGGCACGAAGTGCTCGCCGTCATCCGCGGGTCGGCCACGAACCAGGACGGCGCGTCCAGCGGGCTGACCGCCCCGAACGGCCCGTCGCAGCGCCGCGTGATCCAGGCGGCGTTGGCGAACGCCGGGGTCGCGGCGTCCGAGGTGGACGTGGTGGAGGCGCACGGGACCGGGACCGGACTCGGCGACCCCCTTGAGGCGCAGGCACTGCTGGAGACGTACGGCCAGGCGCACGCCGGGGCCGCGCCGATGCTGCTGGGCTCGGTGAAGTCGAACATCGGCCACACCCAGGCGGCTGCAGGTGTGGCCAGCGTGATCAAGCTGGTGCTGGCGATGCGGCACGGCGTGGTGCCGGCGACGCTGCACGCGGACGAGCCGAGTCCGCACGTGGACTGGACGTCCGGCGCGGTGCGGCTGGCGGTCCGGGCGCAGCAGTGGCCTGAGACGGGCCGTCCGCGCCGGGCCGGGGTTTCATCGTTCGGTATCAGCGGGACGAACGCTCACCTGATCCTCGAACAGGCGCCTGAGCCGGAAGCCCCAGAAGAGGCTGCGTCGGAGTCGCAGCAGATTGATACGGTGCCTGTGGACGGCCCCGTGCCTTGGGTGCTGTCGGGGCGGGGAGAGGCCGCGCTGCGTGCCCAGGCCGCGCAGTTGGCCGCGTTCCTTCAGGACCGTCCCGAGCTGGAGCCGCGCGACGTCGCGAGCGCGCTGATCCGGCGCTCGGCGCTGACTCACCGGGCTGTGGTTCTGGGCGCCGACCGCGCCGAACTGCTCGCCGGGCTGAGCGATCTGGCCGAGGAACGGCCCGGCGCGGGACTGGTCCAGGGACTGGCGCGTAACCGTCCCGGTGAGGCGGTACTGGTGTTCCCCGGGCAGGGGACGCAGTGGCGGGGGATGGCCCTCGGGCTGCTCGACGCGTCCCCGGTCTTCCGTGACCGGATCGCCGAATGCGACGAGGCGGTCGCGGCGGTCACCGGCTGGTCGGTGCGCGATGTGCTGCGCGAGGTGCCCGGGGCTCCGGACCTGGAGCGGGTGGACGTCGTCCAGCCGGTGCTGTTCGCGGTCATGGTGTCGCTGGCCGAGCTGTGGCGGGAGGCGGGCATCGTGCCGGCCGCGGTGGTCGGGCACTCGCAGGGCGAGATCGCCGCCGCGTGCGTGGCCGGGGCTCTGTCGCTGCGGGACGCAGCGCGCGTGGTCTGCTTGCGCAGCCGCGCGCTGGCGTCGCTGTCCGGTCGGGGCGCGATGGCGTCGTTGGGCGTGACGCCCGAGGCGGCTTCGGCGTTGCTCGTGCGGTGGACTGGCAAGGTGTCGATCGCGGTGGTGAACGGGCCCGGATCGGTGGTCGTCTCCGGCGACATCGACGCGATCGAGGAACTGGTCGCCGAGTATCAGGACTCCGATATCAGAGTTCGGCGTCTCCCGGTCGACTACGCCTCGCACTCTCCGCACGTCGAGCGGATCAAGGAGGAACTGCTGGCGCAGCTGAAGGGCATCGACGCGGTTGCCTCGCAGATCCCCTTCTACTCGGCGGTCACCGGCACGCAGCTGGACACCGCCGGGCTCGACGCGGACTACTGGTACCGCAATCTGCGCGAGCCCGTTCGGTTCGACGAGGTCACCCGGACCCTGCTCGACCGGGGCTACGGGCTGTTCGTGGAAGCGAGCCCGCATCCGGTGCTGACAGTGGCGCTGCAGGAGTCGATCGAGCAGGCACAGGCCGCCGCGATCGCCGTCGGCACACTGCACCGCGATCGTGGCGGTCAGGACGACTTCCTCGGTTCGGTCGCGCAGGCCTGGGCCGGCGGCGTGCCGGTCGCCTGGCAGAAGCTGCTAGGGCCGGAGCCGGACCACTTTGTCAGCCTTCCGACGTACGCCTTCCAGCGGAAGCGTTACTGGCAGGAGCCCAAGGTGCCGTCGGGCGACGCGCTCGGCAGGGCGGGGCTGCGTGCCGGTGCGCACCCGCTGCTCGGCGCGGCGGTCGACGTCGCCGGTAGCGAGTCCGTGGTGCTGACCGGTCGCCTCGCGCTGCACGGGCAGCGCTGGCTGGCCGACCACCAGGTCGCGGGCCAGGCGTTGCTGCCCGGGACGGCGTTCGTCGAGCTCGCGTTGCGGGCGGCGGCGGAGGCCGGTTGTCAGGGGATTGAGGAGCTGACGCTCCAGGCGCCGCTTATCCTCCCGTCGGCCGGCGCCGTCCAGCTCCAGGTCGTCGCGGGAACCCCGGATCAGCTCGGCCGGCGTCCGGTGACCGTGTATTCGAGGCCTGAGGAAGCCTCCCTCGACGGCGAGTGGACGGCACACGCTGTCGGCGAGCTGGCGGGCACGACCGATACCCCCGAGGAGGACACCGGCGACTTCGTGATCTGGCCGCCGGCCGGCGCCGAACCGCTGCCCACGGACCAGATCTACGCGGGATTCGCAGAGCACGGATACGGGTTCGGCCCGAGCTTCCAACTGATCGGCAAGGCCTGGCGGCTCGGCGACGACATCTACGCCGAGGTCGCCCTGCCCTCCGAGCTGCGCGGCGACGCTGAGCGGTTCGGCGTCCACCCGGCGCTGCTGGACGCCGCCGCGCAGGTGGCCGGGCTGGCCGTGCCGGGGGAGGCGATGGTGCTGCCGTTCGTGTTCGGCGACGTGACCCTCGCCGCTCCCGGCGCGACCGACCTGCGGGTCCGGATCCGGCGCCTCGGCCCGGACCGCGTCGCGCTGGCCGCCGCGGACCTCACCGGCCGGCCCGTGGTCTCGGCGGGAGCGATCGTGGTGCGGCCGGCCTCGTCCTGGCAGCAGCGGGCCACGACCTCGACCGCGCTGCGGGACGCGCTGTTCCGGCCCACGTGGGTGCCCGTTGCCCCGGCGCAGGCAGCTCGGCAGAGCTTGGCGGTGCTCGGCACAGATGGGACCGAGACCATCGATCAGCTCAGCGGCTCCGGCGCCGCGGTGACCGGCTATCGCGACCTGACCGAGCTGCGAGCGGCGATTGAGGCCGGAGCACCGGCGCCGGATCTGGTGCTGTGGTCGGTGCCTGCTCGGCAAGGCGGCACCGGTGCCGACGATCTGGCGGCAGGCGCTCGCTTTTCTACGGCGGCCGCGCTGGAGGTCGCTCAGCAGTGGCTGGCCGGCGATGTTTTCGGCACCGGGCGGCTGGTCATCCGAACGCAGGGTGCTGTCGAGGCCGGAGCTGAAGCGCCGAACCTGGCCGCTGCCGCTGTATGGGGCCTGATCCGCACCGCGCAGACCGAGCACCCCGGCCGATTCGTCCTGGCCGACGACGACGGCTCGGCCGATTGGTCGGCCCTGGCGGCGTCCGACGAACCCCAGGTAGCCATCCGCTCCGGGCAACTGCTCGCCCCGCGCCTCGCCGACGCCGAGAGCGGCGAACGTCTGCTGCCCCCGGCGCGCGCCGCGTCCTGGCGCCTGGAAGCCACCGATGCCCGGACCCTGGAGGGCCTGACGCTGGCCGAATGCCCGGCGCTCGACGCTCCGCTCGCCCCGGACGAGGTGCGGGTCGCCGTGCGCGCCGCCGCGCTGAACTTCCGTGACGTGGTGACCGCGCTGGGCATGATCCCCGGCGAGACGGAGCTCGGCAGCGAAGGCGCGGGGGTGGTCACCGCGGTCGGCGCGGGCGTGACCGACCTGGTGCCCGGAGACCGGGTGTTGGGCTTCTGGACTAATGCGTTCAGCCCGGTGGCCGTGACCGACCACCGGCTGCTCGCCAAGATCCCCGAGGGCTGGTCCTTCGAGCAGGCCGCGTCGATGCCGGTGGCGTTTCTGACCGCGTACTACGGGCTCTTCGACCTCGGCGGCCTCGCGGCCGGGCAGTCGGCGCTCATCCACGCCGGGGCCGGTGGCGTCGGCTCGGCCGCGGTGCAGCTCGCGCGGCATCGCGGCGCGCAGGTGTTCGCGACCGCGAGCGAGCGCAAGTGGCCGGTGCTGCGGGCCGCAGGGCTCGACGACGCGCACATCGCGTCCAGCCGGACGCTCGACTTCGAGCAGCGGTTCGGCGAGGCTACGGCCGGAGGCGGCGTCGACGTGGTGCTGAACTCGCTGGCCGGGGACTTCGTCGACGCCTCGCTGCGGCTGGTGAAGCCGGGCGGGCACTTCATCGAGATGGGGAAGACGGACATCCGCTCCGCCGCTGACGTCGTGGCGGCCCACCCCGGCATCGATTATCAGGCCTTCGACTTGCGCCAGGCCGGGCCGGACCGGGTCCGCGAGATGCTGGTCGAGGTCCTGGACCTGTTCCGCGCCGGCGCGCTGACGTTGCCGACGGTGACCACCTGGGACGTCCGCGACGCGGTCTCGGCGTTCCGGTATATGAGCCAGGCGCGGCATGTCGGCAAGATCGTGCTGACCATTCCGGCGACGCCCGACCCCGAGGGGACGGTGCTCGTCACCGGCGGCACCGGCACGCTGGGCGGCGTCGTCGCGCGGCATCTCGCGGGGCGGGGCGCGCGGCATCTGCTGCTGCTGAGCCGGCGCGGGCTTGAGGCGTCCGGTGCGCAGGAGCTGCGGGCCGAGCTGGCCGAGTTGGGTGCCGAGGCGCAGATCGTTGCCTGCGATGTCGCCGACCGCGCGGATCTGGCCCGAGCGTTGGCCGCGGTTCCGGCCGCTCATCCGCTGACCTCGGTGGTGCACGCCGCCGGCGTCCTGGACGACGGGATCCTGTCCTCGCTCACGCCGGAGAAGATCGACGCGGTCATGCGGCCCAAGGTTGACGCCGCGCTGCACCTGCACGAGCTCACCGCGCAGGCCGGTCTCGCCGAGTTCGTGCTCTTCTCCTCCGGCGCCGGACTGACCGGCGCTCCCGGGCAGGGCAACTACGCGGCGGCGAACGTCTTCCTCGACGCGCTCGCCGGGCACCGGAGGTCGCTGGGCCTGCCGGGGACGTCGATCGCGTGGGGCCTGTGGGCGCAGACCAGCGAGCTGACCGCGGACATGACCGGCTCGCACCGCGCGCGCGTCGGCGGATACTTCGCCGCACTGTCGACCGAGCAGGCCCTGGCCCTGTTCGACGCCGCGCGCGGCAGCGCCGAACCGGTCCTGCTGGCGGCTCCCGTCCGCGCGGCCCGGCTCCGCTCGCTGGCGCGCGAGGGCTCACTCCCGGCGCTCTGGAGCGGCCTGGTCACCGTGCCGACCGCCCGAACCCGCTCCGCGTCCGCCGACCCCGCCGCCGACCTGGCGCGCCGCCTGTCCTCGCTGGCCGAGCCCGACCAGCGGGAGTTCCTGCTCAACCTGGTCCGCTCGCACGCCGCCGCCGCACTCGGCGGCGGCGAGGCAGCGGCCATGGACGCCGACAGCCCGTTCCGCGACTTCGGCTTCGACTCCCTCACCGCGGTCGACCTCCGCAACAGGCTGTCGGGCGCGACCGGCTGCCGCTTCCCGGCGACAGTGGTCTTCGACCACCCCACCCCGGCCGAACTCGCGGCCTACGTGCGCACCAAGGTCGTCCCCGACGCGGCGGCGCCCAGATCAGCACCGGTGCTCGACGAGATTGAGAACCTTGAGAAGACCCTCCTGCGCCTGCGCGACGAGCCGGACCTCCGCGACGGAGTCACCCGGCGCCTGCAGACGCTGCTGAGCCGATGGAACGAAGTCCAGCCGACGAGTGGGGAGCTGCCCGGCGGCGAGATCGCCGTCGATTCCGCGACCGACGACGAGCTGTTCGCGCTGATCGACGGAGGTGTCACCGGCACCGAGTGACCTGACGCCTCGACTACTGAACTACTCAGACGACACAGACGACACACCGGGCCGGCGCGTGATGCGCGCCGGCCCGGTATGTCGTGCGTTCAGCGCGATCCCACTCCCGCCGCACCGCAAACCCGCAGCGTGCTCTCCAGACACAGCGACTGAGCCTCTTCCGCACTCAGCTGCCCGCCCGCGACCTGCGCCGCGGCCGTGTGGTGCAGCCCCAGGACGGCGGCGGCGAGCCAGGTCGCCGGGAGTGAGGACTCGAACTCGCCTTCCTCCTGCCCGCGCTCGATGATCCGCTCCAGCCTCGGGGGCACGACGTCGTGCGGGTCGTCGCTGGCCGGCCGGGGGACCGAGGACGCGGCGGCGGTGAGCAGGAGCGGGTAGCGGTGCATGAATTCCCAGCCGGCGGCGAGGAAGCGGGCCAGCGCCTCGGCCGGTGGGGCCGTGTCCAGGTCGGCGTCGTCGAGGAGGGCGGCGTATTCGGCGGCTGCTGTTTGCACGACCGTTGCCAGTAGGGCGTCGCGCGAGGGGAAGTGCGCGTAGACGGTCTGCCGGGTGACGCCTGCCGTCGCGGCGATCTCCTCCATGCCGGCGTCGGGCTGGCGGCCGAGGACGACGCGCGCCGCGGTGAGGATGGCGTCGATGTTCTGGCGGGCGTCGGCTCGGCGGCGCCGGGTGGGCGTGCCGGTGGCAGTGCCGTTCTCGGTGCCGGTGCTGGTGGTGTCGCGCAGGTCGGCCATCTTCGGAAGGATATCCCGCGGCGCTTAACTTTGACAACTTGTCAGAGATAAGGGTGAGATAACCTTGACAGCGCGTAAGAGATAGAGAACGCTGGCAGCATGCCAACGAAGAACGCTGACGAGGGTCGTCCGGCGATCGAGATGCGTGGTCTGGTCAAGGCCTACGGCGAGAAACGCGCGCTGGACGGCATCGATCTCACGATCCCCGTGGGCCAGGTGTTCGGCTTCCTCGGCCCCAACGGGGCGGGCAAGACCACCACCATCCGCATCCTGGCCACCCTGACCCGGCCCACCGGCGGCACCGCCCGCGTCCTGGGCCACGACGTCGCGACCGAGGCCGACGCCATCCGCGCCCGCATCTCGGTCACCGGCCAGTTCGCCTCCCTGGACGAGGACCTGACCGGGTCCGAGAACCTGCTGATCCTGGGCCGGCTCCAGGGCCTGTCCCGGGCCGCCGGCCGAGCGCGGGCCGACGACCTGCTGGACGCGTTCGACCTGACCGCGGCGGCCGGCCGCCCGGTGCGCGGCTACTCCGGCGGGATGCGCCGCCGGCTCGACATCGCCGCGAGCCTGATCGTCACGCCCGACCTGCTGTTCCTCGACGAGCCGACCACCGGGCTGGACCCGCGCAGCCGCAACCAGGTCTGGGAGCTGGTCCGCCGGATCGCCGCGGCCGGGACCACGGTCCTGCTCACGACTCAGTACCTTGAGGAAGCCGACCAGCTCGCCGAGCAGATCGCGATCATCGACCAGGGCCGGATCGTGGCTCAGGGCACGGCGACGCAGCTCAAGGCGCGCGTCGGCTCCGGCGCGCTGCACCTGCGGCTCCTGGACGGCGGCCAGCGCGCGCTGGCGCAGGAGATCCTGACCACGGCGCTGGGCGCGACGGTCCACGTGGAGGCCGACCCACTGGCCCTGTCCACGCTGCTGGGCACGCCGGCTGATCCCACCGACGCCAACCGGCTGGTCGGGCAGGCCCTGGTCCGGCTCGCCGAGGCCGGGGTCGCGGTCGCGGACTTCGCCCTCGGCCAGCCGAGCCTCGACGAGGTCTTCCTCACCCTGACCGGCCACACCGCCGACCCGGCCACTGATTCGGCCACTGATCCGGCTACTGAATCGGCCACTGATCCGGGCGCCGGCCCGGCCACCGACCTGACTACCGCCCCCACCCCCGCGGCCGGCCCGGTTCCCCCGGCCGGGCCGGCCCGCCCCCGCCAACCGTGAGGACGTGAACGCGTGAGCACCACCACCGTCCCCGGCCCCGGAACCGGCCCCGCAGCCGCCCCCACCCCCGCCGAGGCCAAGACCGACCGCATCGACGCCCTGCTCGCCTCGGGCAAGCGCGGCCGCCGAGCCGGTCCGGTGACCGCCTCGGCGACCTTCGGCAGCCGAGCCCTGCTCAAGATCAAGCACGACCCCAAGCAGCTGGTCGACTCCGCCGCCATCCCGATCCTGTTCACCGTCCTGTTCACCTACCTGTTCGGCGGCGCCATCAGCGGCTCCACCGGCGACTACCTCAAGACCCTGCTGCCCGGCGTGCTGACCATGAGCATCGCCATCGTCACCATGTACGGCGGCGCGCGCCTGGCCCAGGACATGCACAACGGAGCCTTCGACCGCTTCCGCGGCCTGCCGATCTGGCGCGGCGCCTTCGTTCTCGGCGGCCTGCTCAGCGACGCCTTCCGCTACCTGTTCGCCTCGGCCATCGTGATCGTCCTCGGCCTGGCCATGGGCTACCGCCCGCACGGCGGCGCGCCGGGCGTGCTGGCCGCGGTCGCCGTGGTCGTCGCCTTCGGGATCGCGCTGTCCGTGCTGTGGGCGGTGGTCGCCCTGCTCGTGCGGGACGCGGCGGTCGTCATCAGCATCGCCAACGCCGTCCTGATCCCGCTGTCCTTCGCCAGCAACATCTTCGTCTCGCCCGGCACCATGCCGCACTGGCTCCGGGACTTCGTCGACGTCAACCCGCTGAGCCACCTCGCCACCGCGGCCCGGGACCTGATGAACGGTGCCGGCGGGACGAGCAGTACCGGCGGCGCCGTCGCCTGGTCGCTCATCGCCACCGCTGTCGTCTTCTTCGCCTGCACTCCGATCGCCCTGCACCTCTACGGCAAGCAGAATTAGGAGGGTGGAAAGTGGCAATTCGCCGCGCGCTGAATCATATGGCGGCAAGGCCGCAGTGGCCTATGAGCGGCGCCTGGCGTCGCCAGGTGGCCCTTACAGCCAACCAGGATGCGCGGGCCACCTGTCTAGCCACGCTTGCTCCTAGACCGTTTCGCTCGTTTTCGAGGCCAGCCGGCAGTTCCGTATGCGGCAAATCGCTACTTTCCACCCTCTAAGGATTGGTTGACCATGTCTGCCCTCGCACGCTGGTGTTATCAACACCGTCTCGTCGTGATCACCGTCTGGGTGGCGCTGCTCGTCGGCCTGGGGGTGATGTCGGGGGTGGTGAAGAACAAGACCGACAACTCCCTCGTGCTGCCGGGCACGGGCTCGAACTCCGCCCAGGAACTGCTCCAGCGGTCGGGCGCGGCGCAGGCCGGTGACGCCGACCAGATCGTCTGGCAGGTGGGTCCCGGCCGCAGCGTCACCGAGCCGGCGGTCCAGCAGCGGATCTCGGCGATGCTCACGCAGGTGTCGCACCTGCCCGAGGTGGCCTCGGTCGCCGGCCCCTACAGCGCCGGCGGCGAGGTCCAGCTCAGCTCGGACAAGCGCACCGCGTACGCCACGGTGAACTTCACCAAGCAGGCCGACACCCTGAACCACGACGACGTCAAGCTGGTGATCTCGACGGCCACCGCGGCCCGTGAGCCGGGCCTGGCGGTCGAACTCGGCGGTGCGGCGATCGAGAGCGTCCAGACGCCGCCGTCGTCCACCTCGTCGGCGATCGGGATCGCCGCGGCCGCCGTCATCCTGTTCGTGGTCTTCGGATCCCTGCTGGCCACGGCCCTGCCGATCGTCACCGCGGTGGCCGGCGTCGGCAGCGGCATGCTGCTGGTCAGCCCCCTGAGTCACGTGATGGCCGTGAACGGCGTCGCGCCGGTCCTCGGCGCGCTGATCGGCCTCGGCGTCGGCATCGACTACGCGCTGTTCATCCTGACCCGGCACCGGCGCGGTCTGGAGTCCGGGCTGGACCCGGAGCAGTCGACGGTGGAGGCGCTGAACTCCACCGGCCGCGCGGTCCTGTTCGCCGGCGGCACGGTGTGCGTCGCCCTGCTCGGCCTGCTCACCATCGGCGTGGGGTTCATCAACGGCCTGGCCGTCCCGGCGGCCATGACCGTGGTGTGCACCGTGATCGCCTCCCTGACGCTGCTGCCGGCCCTGTTCGGGGTCTTCGGCCTGCGCGTGCTCGGCCGCCGTCGGCGCCGTGCGCTCCTGGCCGGCGAGCAGGGCCGGGCGGAGAGCGGCCAGGGCCTCTGGGCCCGCTGGGCGCAGGCCGTGCCGCGGTTCGCCCCGGTGCTCGCGACCGTCGGGCTCGCGGCCATGCTCCTGATCGCCTCTCCGGTGCTGCACCTGAAGCTGGGTTTCGTGGACGCCTCCAACGACGCCACGTCCAGCACCTCGTACAAGTCCTATGAGATGCTCGCGGACGGCTTCGGGCCGGGCTTCAACGGCCCGCTGTTCCTGGTCTCCGAGGTCCACTCCCCGGCCGACCAGGCCGCGCTGGACCGGCTCAACCACGCGCTGGCCACCGTGCCCGGGGTCGCCGCCGTGCAGGCCCCGCCGGCGCCCGCCCCGGCCGCCGCGGGCTCCGCGATCGAGGTGACCCAGGTCCTGCCCAAGACCGCGCCGCAGGCCCAGGCGACCCCTGATCTGATCAACCATCTGCGGGACTCAGTGGTGCCGGAGTACGCGGACGGCACCGCGCTGAAGGTCTACGTGGGCGGCGTGACGGCCTCGAACGACGACTTCGCGGCGATGACGAACGCCAAGCTGCCGCTGCTGCTGGTCACCGTCGTGGGCCTGAGCTTCCTGCTGTTGCTGGTGGCCTTCCGCAGCCTGCTGATCCCGACCCTGACGGCGGCACTGAACCTGCTGGCCGCGGCGGCCTCGTTCGGCGTCCTGACCGCGTACTTCCAGTGGGGCTGGGGCACCCGGCTGTTCGGCCAGGGCGCGGCCAGCCCGATCATGGGCTACATGCCGGAGATCGTGCTGGCGGTGCTGTTCGGCCTGTCGATGGACTACCAGGTGTTCCTGGTCAGCAGGATGGCCGAGGAGTGGTCGCACACCCGGGACAACACCCGGGCGGTGATCGCCGGCCTGACCCACACCGCGCGGGTGATCACCGCCGCGGCGCTGATCATGATCGCCGTGTTCGCCGCGTTCTCCCTGACCAGCCAGCGCGACGTCGCCGAGTTCGGCGTGGGCCTGGCCGCCGCCGTGGCCCTGGACGCCTTCATCGTGCGGACGGTGCTCGTGCCGTCGGTGATGTATCTGTGCGGCGCGGCCAACTGGTGGCTGCCGAAGTGGCTGGACCGCCGGATGCCGCATCTGGCGATCGAGCCGCCCGCCGGCGGGTCCGGCCCGGCTCCCGGCGGTGTTCGGAACTTGACAGACAGTTCTGTGAATTCTTGACAACCTATTCCGCATAGTGGACTGCCGAGGCCGGAGCGCGGAACCGACATTTTCGGGCATCCCGGCCTCGGTCCCACGTCGCGGGGAATTTGTCAGGCAGAGATTGCCGATCGGAGGGTCCGCATATATGACTCTCCGACCTGGCGGAAGTCCGTTCCATCGCGTATATGGCGGCCTAGTAGATTCGCGGACCGGCCTTGGTTGGTTCGGTTCCGTGACACATCATCAGACGTGAACCAGAACGCCGATGACAACCCAAAGTCACGAGATTTTCGCTTGGAGTCCTTGCCGCAGTGCCGTCGGTGCTGGAAGACTCACTCATCGTGAACGCGTCCGAAAAGCACATCAGTCAGTCGCAAGCAGTTCCTGAGGAATCGGTTAAGGAAGCCGCCCGGCGGCTGCTCGCCAAACTCGGCGCGAACGGTCTGTCAATTGTCGCCGTGGCCGAAGAACTCGACGTGGCGCCGGATCGGATCACTTTCGCACATCCTCACGATCTGCTCACCGCACTGATCATCGATGCCTACGACGCGTCCGGTACCGCGATGGAAGAAGCCGATCGCGATGCCCACGAACGCCAGGCGGGTCCCGGAGGGCGGCTGCTGGCCGCGGCTCGGGGACTGCGTCAGTGGTCGATCACGAACCCCGCCGAGTTCGCGCTGATCTACGGCTCTCCGGTGCCCGGTTACGACGCGCCGCCGGAGACGGTGCCGCCCGCGGCCCGCACGCCAGCGGTGCTCGCCGGCATCGTGCGCGCAGCCCTGGAGGAGGGCGCGCTGGAGCCGCCGCGCCGCCCGATCCCCGGGCCGCCGCTGATCCGGCAGGAGGCGATCGAGGTGTTCGGCGGCCTGCCGCCGGAGCCTTACTCCGACCTGCTGGAGCGCGGCATCGTCCTGTGGAGCAACCTCATCGGCCTGCTGGTCTTCGAGGTCTTCAGTCGGACCCATGACAGTGTCCGCGACCAGGGCGCGTTCTTCGACTACGCGATCGCGGTGACCGCCGAGCACATCGGGCTGAGTGTGCCGGCGGGCGACCGCATTGATTGACAATTGAACAACTGAACATCTCGATCGGGCGAAAGTCACTAGGGGGCGCTGTGTTCAGTTCCAGGATGGCTCTATTCATGATCACGGCGGTGTGTTCGTACGCCGCCTTCGTCTACAAGGCAAGCCACGCACGCCGGGGGTGGCGCGACGCGGTCTACCGGACCCTGATGGCCACGCTCTTCCTGCAGTGCCTCACCTTCACCATGGGGGCGGTGGCGACGGGCTCGCCGAACCTGCTCGGCGTGGGCAACTCGGCGATTCTCGTCATGCACCTGGCCGCCGTGGCCTACTGCGTCGGTGCCGAGATCCTGCTGCTCCAATGGGCAGAACCATTGCCCGCCATCAGGAGCGGTATCCGGAACTGGGTGTTCTTCGGGTTGGGAACCGATGTACTCCTGGTTCTGCTGTTCTTCGTTTCAGGTGCCCCGCACAAGCCGGCGGCGGCATTGACCACCGGCAGCAAAGATCTTCTTCTGCTGGCTTACCTTGTCGTGTTCATCGTCTCGCAGACGATCCCCTGCGTGACGATCTTCCGGGCATGCCTGTCGTACGCGAAGTTGACGGACAAGATCTGGCTGCGCCGTGCTTTGCGGTTCCTCACGGTTGGTTCGGTTCTGTTGTTCATGTATTGCGTGACGCGAACCATCAACATGATCGGTGCGGCGGCGGGCGCCAACGTCAACGGGTTGAAGATCGTGCCCGCGGTGTTCAGCGGTCTGGGCATCATCGTGGTCTCGATCGGCCTGACCATGCCGTCCTGGGGACCGCGCTTGTCGGACCTCGGGCAGTGGATCGAGAACATCCTGTCCTACCGGGCGCTTTATCCGCTGTGGAACGCGGTGTGCCAGGAGTCGCCGGAAATCGTTCTGGAGCCCCGCAACTCCGGGGTGTCCAACCTGCACTACCGGCTGCACCGGCGGGTGGTCGAGATCAGAGACGGATGGCGGGCTCTGCGTCCGTACATGGACGTCGCCGAAGTCGCCGACGTCGCCGACGTCGCCGAGCAGCCCGACGCCGGGACCGCGAACGGCGCCGCACCGGGCCCGAACAACGACCAGGCCCTCGCCGAGGCGGTCCGGATCAGGGACGCGATCCGCGCCAAGCGCGACGGACACGCGCCGGACTCCGAGCGCCGCCGGCCCGGATTCGAGGAGCGGGACGCCACGACTCTGGCCGACGAGGTGTCCTGGCTGGCGAAAGTCTCCTCCGCCTACGCGAAACTGCCCAGCTTCGATGCGGCAAGGGGGTCCTGGAACGGCATGTCTCAGGGCCGCGCGCTGGAGAACAGTGAGAGTTGAGATATGAGTTTCCACCTCGTGGTCGGCAACGGTCCGGCCGGGGCGGCCACGGCTGAGCACCTGGCCGCCGCCGGTCACCGGGTCCGGGTGGTCAGCCGCTCGGACCAGCCGCCCCGACCGGGGATCGAGCACGTGCGGCTGGACGCGACCGAGACCGCCGCGCTCACCGCGGTGGCCGCCGGGGCCTCGGCCGTCATCAACTGCGCGTCCCCGCCGTACCACCGCTGGCCGCAGGAGTGGCCCGTTCTGGCCTCGTCGGTGCTCGCCGCGGCCGAGGCTTCGGGCGCGGTGCTGGTGATCCTCGGCAATCTCTACGGCTACGGACCGGTCGACGGGGCCTTCACCGAGGACCTTCCGCTCGCGGCGGACGGCCCGAAGGGCCGTACCCGCGCGGCGGTGTGGAGCCAGGCCTGGGAAGCCCACCAGAGAGGGCGGGTCCGGATGACCGAGGCGCGGTCCTCGGACTTCTTCGGTCCGGGGGTGACCGACGGCGGTCACCTGGCCGGCCGGGTCATGCCGCAGCTGTTCCAGGGAAAGACGATCCGGGGCATGGGTGATCCGGATGCCGCGCACAGCTGGACCTACCTGCCGGACGTCGCGCGGACGCTGGCCCGCCTGGCACAGGAAGAGCAGGCCTGGGGGCGGCCCTGGCATGTCCCGACCGCGCCGGCCCTGTCCGCCCGGGCGATGATCGGGAAGCTCGCCGCGCAGGCCGGCGTGGCCGTGCCGCCGCTGCGGCCGGTGCCGGCCGCCGTCCTGCGCGTCGGGTCGGTGACCTCACCTCTGCTGCGCGAGCTGCGGGAGGTGCGCTACCAGTTCGACCGGCCGTTCGTAGTGGATTCGAGCGCTTACAGCGCGAGGTTCGGGGAGGGACCGACTCCGCTCGACGACCAGATTCAGACCACTGCCGCCTGGTGGCGGCAGCGTGTCGGCCTTCCGACGGCCGGCTGACCGGCGGCCGGGGCGAACCCCCCGGCCCGCGGATCCGCACGTCTGTTGAGAGTGAACATTCGCCACTGCTCCGGGCAGACGCCACTGCCCTTCGAGCAGGTTTCGCAGGGAGGGGAAGACCTTGCTATCGCTGGACCGTGCGCCGAACCGGGACGACATCGCCATCGTGGGGATGAGCTGTCGTTTTCCGGGAGCTGAGAACGTCAACGAATACTGGAACCTGCTCAAGGATCCGGAACCGCAGTTCGCCCCGATCCCGCGGGCGAGGTGGGTTCACGACTCCTTCTTCAGCGACGACCGACGAGATACGCACACCGCGTACGTCGACCGGCTGGCGTCGGTCGCCGACGCCGGCATGTTCGACGCCAAGCACTACAAGATCCCGCCGCGCCGGGCCCGGGCCCTCGACCCGCAGCACCGCCTGCTGGTGGACCTGGCGCGAGAAGCGATCCAGGACGCCGGCTGGGAGGCCTCGGGCTTCGACCGCGAGAACACCTCCGTGATCGTGGGGCTCGGCGAGAGCGGCTACCGGGAGCTCAGCACGATCAACCTCCGGCTGCGGCAGATCGCCCGCGGCGAGTTCGGGACGGCTTCGTCGGACCCGGGCTGGACGGCCGCGGGCGCGGCGGTCGAAGGACTCCACGGCACGGCCCTGTCCGGGCTGCTGATGAACATGGGTCCGAGCTCGATCAGCTCGACCCTGGGCCTGCACGGCGAAAGCTACGCCATCGAGTCGGCGTGTTCCGGCGGGCTCGCGGCGATCGCCAACGCGGTCTTCGCCCTGCGCACCGGCCGATGCAAGATCGCGCTGGCCGGGGCCGCGCAGCTCATCCTGGTTCCCGACCTGCTCATCGGGCTGTGCCGGATCGGTGCGCTGTCCCCGTCGGGAACGTGTCGGCCGTTCGACACCAGGGCCGACGGCTTCGTGCTCGGCGAGGGGGCCGGCATCCTCGTGCTCAGGCCGCTGGCGGACGCCAAGGCGGCCGGCGACCGGATCTATGCCGTTATCCGCGGCGTCGGACTGTCGAACGACGGCCTGGTCGAGGGCGGTATGACTCCTCAGGCCGAGGGGCAGATGCTGGCTTTACGGCGCGCGTACCAGGACGCCGCGGTCTCCATGGAGTCCGTCGGGTACCTGGAGGCCCACGGAACCGGGACCTCCGTCGGAGACCGGGTCGAGATCAGTGCCCTGCGAGAGCTCCGGCAGGACACCTCGCGCGTGGCTCACTTCGGCGCCGTGAAGTCGGTGGTCGGGCACGCGCTCGGCGCGGCGGGCATCGCCGGGCTGATCAAGTCGGTGTTGAGCGTGCACAAGAAGCAGATCGTGCCCCAGCCCGACGTCCGGCCAGACGAGAACCTGGGCCTGGAGGCCGCCGGACTGACGGTCCCCGAAAAGCTCACGGAGTGGGTCGAGCCGGAGGGACCGCTGCGGGCCGGGGTGAGCGCGTTCGGGTTCGGCGGGACGAACGTCCACGTCGTCATCGAGCAGGACATGTCGGCGGCGGATCCCCAACCGGATCCCCAGCTGGCTCCGCGACCGGAAGTGCTGGTGTTCAGCGCCCGGGACCGCGCGGGTCTGGCCACATACGCCGCGGGAGTGGCTAAGGCCGTCGCAGAGGACTGCCTGCCGCTCTCGGCGGTGGCCGAGACCCTGGCCCGGCGGTCGCCTCTGGGCGAGCAGATGGCGGTTGTCGCCATCGACGCGCAGGATGCGAGCAGGAAGCTGACCCTGGCTGCGGCGCTCGTCGGAACCGAGGCGACAAGCAGGCCGGAGCAGGGGGTGTTCTTCGGTAGTGTGCCGACGGATCTGGACGTCCCGCGCGGTGACGCCGACGTGGCCCCGCAGCTGTGCACTCTGCCGCCCAGCCCGCTGGCCCCGAAGCACTACTGGATCGTCGACGAGAGCAAGCAGAGCATCGACGAGATCGAGCCCTTTCCGACAGCGACTCTTCCGAGTGTTCCCGAAGCAGGGCGCGAATCAGCATCCGCAGTACCGTCCGGAGCAGGGCCCGACGCACGGCCCGAGGCGGCGCCCGCCGGCGTGGACATCCCCGGGCTCGTCCTCGAAGAGGTCGCGCGGATCAGCGCGTTCTCCGTCTCCGACCTCCAGGACCACATGGGGCTGGTCGAAGACCTCGGATTCGACTCCCTGATGATCCGCGAACTGGACGTCAGCATCAAGAAGCGCGTCCCCGGTCTGCGGAAGATGCTGGACGAGCTGGTCGGGAAGGTCACCATCGCGGAGATCGCCGCCCTGATCGAGGCCGATCCGGCCGTGGTCGGGATGAGCAGTACCCTGATTCGCCCGGTCGCCGAGGAACCCGCGCCGCGGATCACCTGGGAGCCGGACAGCGCCGGCATCGAGGGCTTCGCCGAGCTGAACCAGTTCGAGGCGCGAGTCCGCGAGATCCGGAGCCTGGGCCTTCCCAACCCCTACTTCCGCATCCACGAAGGCAACATCCGCAACACCACGACCATCGACCACAAGCAGTACATATCGTTCAGCAGCTACAACTACCTCGGGCTGTCCGGCCATCCGGTCGTGACCGAAGCGGTCCGCTCCGCGGTGGAGCGCTACGGATCCTCGGTCTCGGCGAGCCGGGTGCTGGCCGGCGAACGGCCGCTGACCCGGCAGCTGGAGCAGGAGCTGTCCCGGCTGCTGGGCACCGAGGACTGCGTCACGCTGGTGAGCGGGCACGCCACGAACGTCACCGCCATCGGGCACGTCGTCGGACCGCAGGACCTGATCGTGCACGACGCGCTGGCCCACGACAGCATCCTGCAGGGATGCCGCCTGTCCGGCGCCACACGCCGTCCGTTCGCGCACAACGACGTCGAGCAACTGGACGACATCCTGCGGCGGACCAGATCGCACTTCCGCAGGGTCCTGATGGCGGTCGAGGGCGCGTACAGCATGGACGGCGACATCGCCGACCTCCCCGGCCTGATCGCGCTGAAGAAGCGGTACGGCGCTCTGCTCTTCGTCGACGAAGCGCACAGCGTCGGAGTTCTGGGGCGGCGCGGAGGCGGTGTCGGAGACTTCTTCGACGTCGACCGCTCCGACGTCGATCTGTGGATGGGCACCCTGTCCAAGTCGCTGGCCAGCTGCGGCGGCTACCTGGCCGGATCGGCGAGAACGGTCAACTGGCTGAAATACACGCTGCCGGGGTTCGTCTACAGCGCCGGTCTCACGCCGGCCAACGCCGCCGCGGCGCTCGCCGCCGTCCAACTCATCCGGAGCGAACCGGAACGTCTGACGGCCCTGCATGAGAACGCTGACTTGTTCCGGCGTCTGGCCGAGGAAGGGAACGTGAACATCGGGTCCAGCCGGGCCACTCCGGTCGTGCCGTGCATCATCGGAGATTCCGCAAAAACGTTGAGGCTCGCGAGCAGATTGTTCGAGCGCGGCATCGTCGTCGACCCGATCCTGCACCCCGCGGTGGAGGAGAAGTTGTCCCGTTTGCGGTTCTTCATGACCAGCGAGCACCACAGCGAGGAAGTCCGATACGCGGTGGATGTGCTGACCGAGGAGCTCTCCGGACTCGGCGGCTGACGCGGGGTCGGGGGAGCCGCCAGAACGTGCATCAGATCGTGCTGTAGGGCTTCGGGAGAGGCCCTACAGCAGGGTGCGCTCGATGCGTCCGATGACGCTCTCCTCGGTCCCGGACTCCGGGCCGGCGGGCCGCAGCGAGGTGTCGACGCGCTCGGCGAGCAGGTGCGCGACGACCTCGGCTTCCTGCTCCTGGACGTCATCGTACGTGGTGCGCATGAGCATGTCGCGCACGATCGCCGGATCGAGGTTGGGGAAGAGCAGCCGGGAGCTGGTGTCGTCGGGCAGACCCAGCCCGTGGTGGCCGCAGATGATGTGGCCGAGCTCGTGCAGGATGATGTGGTCCTGGTGGGCGCTGGTGGTGTTGGTGTCGTAGAAGATCAGGTCCTCCACGACGCCGGCGACCCACAGCCCGCACGGGTACGCGGCCGGTATCGCCAGCGGGACCAGCGCGATCGGGCGGTTCCGCTGGTCCTCAAGCGTGTGGCACAAGGTGGCCACGTCGCACGGGGTCGGCAGGTCCAGGTCGCGGATCCGGCGCTCGCAGCGCCCCCGCAGCCGGCGCAGTTGTTTGCGGCGATCGCCTTCGGCCGCCTCGGGCCCCGCCGGGGGCTTCATTTCTTGTCGCCGTCGCCGATGGGCGGCAGGCCCTGCATCTGGCGGTACTGGTCCATGATCGCGGTGATGGCTTGCAGGGTGTCCTCCCTCATCCCGGCAGCACGCATGGCCACGCTGCGGACACCCGCGTGCTTCATGGCCTCCACCGCGGCGAGTTCGGCCTGCACCGAGTCCGCCAGCTTCTCGTCGAAGAAGTAGGCGACGGACACGCCGAAGAACCCCGCGAGCGCCGACAGTAACTCGTGCGAAGGGTTGCTCCGCTTGCCGGTACGCAACTGGGACAGGTACACCGCGCCAACTTTCAGGGTCGGCACCCGCACCTTGAGCTCTTCGGCGACCTCCGCGTTGGTCCACTGCCGGCCCTGCGGACGGACCGTCCGGAACAGGCTGTCCAGACGGACGGCAAACGTTGATCGTTCTTCTGCGGAGGACGGCCCGTCCCCGGCGTCGGTGCGGTCCTCGGTCTCGGACACGGGGTCCTCTGTACTGGGCATACGTTCACCTCCAGCTATCCCGGATTCGCGGTCAGCTAATTTTCACAGGATAGGACGGCCACGGACGGTTGACAAACCTCCTCAAGTTCCGGAACTGTAGGCCTCGATACGAGATAGCTGGTAGCTAATCCTCTCAACATCGACTAGCGGGTAGCTTTCCTCAAGTCGGCGGCACGACCGCCGCCGGGCATCGGGGGGTGTCTCGCCTGAGCTGTAAGTGCGCTTCCCAGAGCAGGTCGGAGCCGATCCGAAGCAGTCGGGCTGCGATGTGCCGGGGGTCTTCCGAGCCGACCGCGAGGTCGGGCACGGGTTGCGGGTCGGCCACGCCCGCCGCCGTTCGGACCCCCGCCGCCGTCGGCCAAAACGTCTGCCGCCGATCCGGTGCACCGCCCGCTCCCCGCCTTCGGACGCGTACCGGCGCCGATCGTCCCGCGCGCTGAACTCTCAAACACTTGGGGTGGCAAATGAACATGGATGTAGTCACAGCAGACGTCATAGGCGATATCGCCCTCGTCCTAGGCGCCTCCTATGTCTTCGGCGCCCTGGCGCGCCGTGTCGGGCAGCCGACGGTGGTCGGTCAGATCGTCGCCGGCATCGCCCTCGGGCCGAGCCTGCTCGGCAGGTTCCCGGGCCACCTGTCGCATCGCCTCTTCACGACCGACGCAGTGCCCTTCCTGTCCGTCGTCGCCCAGATCGCCGTCGTGGTCTTCATGTTCGGCGTGGGTTACGAGATCGAGCCGCGGTCGATCCGGAACAACCGCAAGCCGGTGCTGCTGATCGCGATCGGCGCGATGGTCGTCCCGCTGGCGCTCGGCGCGGCCGTGGCCCTGGGCGTCGAGCACGTCGGCGCCTTCGACGGCCACCACACGGTAGGCCGCTCCTTCCTGCTCTACATGGGAGTAGCGACGTCGATCACGGCGCTGCCCGTCCTCGCCGCGATCGTCAGGGAACGCGGACTGGCCGGCTCCGTCGTCGGCGACGTCGCCACCTCCGCCGCCGGGCTGATGGATGTCCTGGCCTGGCTCGTCCTGGCCGTCGCCCTCATCGGCACCAAGGGGGCCGGGAGCCGGCCCTGGTCCGAGATGGCGCTGCTGCTCGTGCTCTTCGTCGCGGTGATGTTCCTGGTGGTCCGTCCCGCGCTCCAGTGGTGGAACCGGCGCCCCGGCTCGGTGCTGGTCAGCCAGGTTCCGATCGCCCTGCTGCTCGCGACGGCCGGTGCCTGGGCCACCGCGGACCTGGGCCTGCACCCGATCTTCGGCGCCTTCGTCGCCGGGCTCGCCATGCCCAAGCCGGAAGGCGCGGCGGACGCCGAAGTGCTGCGCTCGACGGAACAGACCGGAGGGCTGCTGCTGCCGTTGTTCTTCGTGGTCACCGGGCTGACGACCAACATCGGCGCGCTCAAGGGCGAGGACCTGGCCCTGCTCGCGGCGATCCTGGTGTGCTCGATCGGCGGGAAGTTCGCCGCCGGCTACGCCACGGCCCGGCTCGCGGGCATGGACAACCGGCGCTCCACCATGATCGGCGCCCTGGTGAACACCAGGGGGCTGACCGAGCTCATCGCCCTCAACGTGGGGCTGCGCGCCGGCATCATCGACGGCCGGCTGTTCACCATCCTGGTCCTCATGGCCCTGATCACCACCGCCATGACCGGGCCGCTCATCACCGCGATCCACAAGCGCGACGCCACGGCGCTGGGGATCCCCGACCGGGCGGCCGCCACCGGCGCTCTGGACCCTTCCTGACATCCCCGTGATCGCGTGCATTCGTCGGGTGCTGAGCCAACCCTTGTCCCTGTGCTGCGAACTGGTGAGACGTGATGGATAAGCTGGTCGAACGAGACGTCGTCGAGAAAACCCTGGCCCGGATCCACAACGAGTGCCTGGAAGGACGCAGCCGGCTGGTCGCCCTGGCCGGCCCGCTCGCCAGCGGGAAGACCGCGCTGCTGGAGTCCTTCGCCCGCGAGGCCGCCGGCGCCGGCGCGACCGTCCTGGCCGCCACCGCGTCGAGCCTGGAGCGCTATCAGCCGCTGGGGATCGTCGACCAGCTGCTGAGGGCGTGTCAGATTCATTCCGACGGCCCGGAACTCGAAGTCCGCGCGTTGGTGGAGAGCGTCGGCGGGGCCGGCGCGCACCGCGATGCCGCCCCGCCGGCGCTCGGCCTGTTGCACGGCGCGCTCCAGCGCCTCGCTGTCCGCCCGCCGGTGATCATCCTGATCGACGACGCGCACTTCATGGACACCGAGTCGCTGCAGTGCCTGCTCACGCTCATGCGCCGGCTGGACAGCGCGCCGGTCTCCTTCGTCGTCACCTACTGCCCCGACATGGGTCGGGACAGCGTCCAGCGGGTCATCCAGGCCGAACTCCTCCGGATGCCGAACTGCACCCAGCTGGACGTCGAGCCGCTCTCGGAAACGGGAGTCGCGATGGTGCTGGAGGACTACTTCGACCTCCAGACGGCGGGCCGGATCGCCACCGAGGCCCGCGCGCTCAGCGGCGGTCTGCCGCTGCTGGTGCACGCGCTGGCCGAGGACCGCGCCAGCGCGATCGCCGCCTCGGCCACCTCCTCTCCCGCCTCGCCCAGCGGGTCCGCCGCACGGCGGACGATGGCCGGCCCGGCCTTCGGCCGCGCGGTGCTCAGCTGCCTGTACCGGGCCGAGCCGGTCGTCCTGGAGATCGCGCAGGCCACCGCCACGCTGGGGGAGTTCCGGTCGCCGACCGTCGTCGCGCGGCTGTGCGGCCTGGACCCCGAGGCCGTCGGGCACGTCGCCGCGTCCCCGGCCGTCGGGGCGCTGCTGGACTACGACCTGCTCCGGCAGCCCAGCGTCCGGGAGGCGGTGCTGCGCAGCATCCCGCAGCACGACCGGCACCCCATGCGCTCGCGCGCCGCCCGCCTGCTGCACCAGGAAGGCGCACCGGCCATGGTGACGGCCGAACACCTGATGCGGATCGACGAGGCGATTCCGTGGGCCCGCCAAGTGCTGTGCGAAGCGGCCGAGCAGACCCTCGCCGACGGAACACCCGAGGCGGCCATCGGCTACCTGGAACGGGCCCACCGGGAGTCCGCCGGCGGGCCGGGCCGGATCGCCACCGCCGCCAAGCTCGCCGAGGTCATGTGGCGACACAACCCCGCGGCGGTGAAGAGCTACCTGCCCGATCTGCTCGCCGCCGCCGAGCAGGGCGAGCTCTCCGCCGCGCAGTCGGTCCCCGTCGTTCGCAGCCTGCTGTGGAACGGACAGGTGGAGCAGGCGACCCGGGTGATCGTGCGGCTGCGGGACGACGCCCACGCCCAGGCCGACCAGAGCCGGGCCGACCAGAGCCAGGCCGACCGGGACGCCGTCCGCTACGCCGAACTGCTGCGCACCTGGCTCCCGCTCACCTACCCCGGCATTGCGGCCGCCCCTGGAGCTGCGGCCGCGGACTCCTCGACAGCAGGCCCCGGCACCCCCGACAGCCGCGCCGCCGCCGCACTCGGCGCGCTCCTGCGCGGCGCCGGCCACGAGGAGACCGTCCCGGCCGCCGAACTCGTGCTGCGCCAGGCCCTGGCCGGCATCGCGGGCCCGGCCGCGGCGCTGGCCTCACTCATGGTCCTGGTCTACTCCGACCGCCTCGACGAGGCCGCGGTCTGGTGCGACGCCCTGCGTGCCTCCATGGGGGAGGCCCACGGGATCGTCTGGTACGCCATGTTCACCGCGGCGCGCGCCGAGATCCACTACCGCCTCGGCGACCTCGCGAACGCCAAGGCCAACGCGCACGCCGCGTTCACGCTGATGCCGCGCGAGGGCTGGGGAGCGGCCATCGTCATCCCGCTCTCGCTGCTCGTACTCACCTGCACGGCGATGGGCGACCTGGCGGAGGCCGAGAGCCACCTCGCCTTCCCCGTGCCCAGCGCAGCCTTCGGAACCCTGGGCGGCGCCGCCTACCTCGACGCCCGAGGCCAGTTCCACCTGGCGCGCGGCCGCCACGACGCCGCCGTCCAGGACTTGCTGGCCGCCGGACACCTGCTGAAGGTCTGGGGCGTCGACTGTCCGTCCGCGGTGCCGTGGCGGGTCCACGCGGCCCGCGCCTATCTGCACAAAGGCCTGTCCGAGCAGGCGGAGGAGCTGCTGACCGAACAGCTGTCGCTGCTGCCCGCAGACCACCCGCGCGCCCGCGGCCTGGCCTATCGGGCCCTGGCCGCCACCCTGCGTCCGCAGGAGCGTTCGCAGGTGTTGCAGAAGGCGGCGACCTCGCTCGACAGCTGCGGCGACGCGTTGAACCTGGCCTACACGCTCGCCGATCTGAGCCGGGCGCACGAGTCGGTGGGCGAGATCGCCCAGGCGCGTGCGCACGCCCAGAAGGCGAAGACGCTGGCAGAACGCTGCCTCGCGGTGCCGCTGCCCGAACCGCCGCAGCTGATGGTCGACGAAGGCCCGGCCGCGCGATCGCTGAGTGTGTCGGCGGCGTCCACGGGCACGGGATCCACGGTCTCTGCAATCCCTCAGGGCTCCCCGGCGTCTCCGGCCCGCCGGCTCAGCTCGGCGGAGTGGCGGGTCGCCGAACTGGCCGCCCGCGGCTCCACGAACGAGCAGATCGCCCGGAAGCTGTTCATCACGGTCAGCACCGTCGAACAGCACCTCACCAGCTCCTACCGGAAACTCGGCATCTGCCGCCGCACCCAGCTCCGCGCGTGCCTGCCCGAACTCGTTTCCTGATCCACCCCGAGGAAGGTCCGTAACGTGTTCAAGCGTGTCGCCATCGTCAACCGCGGGGAGCCCGCGATGCGGCTCATCCGAGCCGTGCGGGGACTGGCCGCCCAGACCGGGGAGCGGATCGAGACCGTGGCCCTGTACACCGACGTCGACCGGGCAGCCACGTTCGTGCGCGAGGCCGATATCGCCCACGACCTCGGCCCGGCCGCCGCCCGGCCGTATCTGAACCTTGAGGTACTGGAGCGCGCGCTGGTGGCGTCCGGCGCGGACGCGGCGTGGGTGGGCTGGGGCTTCGTCGCCGAGGATCCGGCGTTCGCAGAGCTCTGCGAACGGATCGGCGTCACGTTCATCGGGCCGTCCGCCGAGGCGATGCGGCAGCTCGGCGACAAGATCGGCGCGAAGCTGCTGGCCGAGGAGGTCGGCGTGCCGGTGGCGCCGTGGAGCCGCGGCGCGGTGGAAACGCTGCCGGCCGCGATCGAGGCGGCCGCCCGGATCGGGTATCCGCTGATGCTGAAGGCCACCGCCGGCGGCGGCGGACGCGGCATCCGCGTGATCACCGACGAGTCAGAACTCGTCGACGCTTATGAGCGCACCAGCGCTGAGGCGGCGCGTGCCTTCGGTTCCGGGGTGGTGTTCCTGGAGCAACTCGTGACCGGGGCCCGGCACGTCGAGGTGCAGGTGATCGCTGACGGCCAGGGCACGGCGTGGGCCCTCGGGGTCCGCGACTGCTCGGTCCAGCGCCGCAACCAGAAGATCATCGAGGAGTCGGCCTCGCCGGTCCTGGCGCCGGAGCAGGCCGCTGACTTGAAGGCCTCGGCCGAGCGGCTGGCGCTGGCCGTCGGCTACCGCGGCGCGGCGACCGTCGAGTTCCTGTACCACCTCGGGAGCCGCTCGTTCGCGTTCCTGGAGGTGAACACCCGGCTCCAGGTCGAGCACCCGATCACCGAGTGCACCACCGGATTCGACCTGGTCTGGGCCCAGCTGCACGTGGCCTCCGGCGGCACTTTGGACGGCCCGGCGCCGACCGAGCGCGGGCACGCCGTCGAGGCCCGGCTCAACGCCGAGGACCCGGACCGCGACTTCGCCCCCGCGCCGGGCCGGATCCTCCGGCTGGACCTGCCGGCCGGACCGGGCATCCGGGTCGACACCGGGGTCGGCGTCGGCGACGTCATCCCCGCCGACTTCGACTCGATGATCGCGAAGATCATCGCCTACGGCCGGGACCGCGAACAGGCCCTGGGCCGACTGCGCCAGGCGCTGGCCGAGACCACGGTCGTGATCGAGGGCGGCGCCACCAACAAGAGCTTCGTACTGGAGCTGCTGGACCGGCCCGAAGTGGTCGACGGCAGCGCCGACACCGGCTGGATCGACCGGGTCCGCGCCGCCGGCGGCCTGGTCCGGCACCGGCACAGCGGCGTCGCGCTCGCGGCCGCCGCGATCGAGGCGTACGGCGAGGCCGAGGCGCTGGAGCGGCGCCGGCTGCTGGACACCGCCGCCGGCGGCCGTCCGCAGGTGCGCCACGACAGCGGGCGTCCGCTGGAGCTGAAGCTGCGCGGGGTGGGGTATCGGGTGCGGGTTGCGCGGATCGATGCGCAGCGGTTTCGGGTTGTGATCGAGTCGGGGGCTGATGGCGGTGCCGTCCAGACCGCCGACGTCGAGATCGAGCGCTTCGACCAGCACCTCGGCCGGATCACCGTCAACGGCCGGCGGCACCGCTTGTTCTCCTCCTCCCACGGTCCGGTCCACCTGGTCGAGGTGGACGGCGTCGCGCACCGCGTGAGCCGCGACGAGGGCGGCGTGGTCCGCTCCCCGGCCCCGGCGCTGGTGGTGGCTTCGCCGGTGGGGGTCGGGGAGCTGGTCGCGGCTGGGGCGCCGGTGCTTGTGCTGGAGAGCATGAAGATGGAGACGGTGCTGCGTGCGCCGTTCCGGGCGCGCCTAGCGGAGCTCGCGGCGGCCGTGGGTAGTCAGGTGCAGGCCGGTGAGGCCTTGCTGCGTTTGGAGCCCGCGCCTGATGAGGACTCTGATTCTGCTGCTGTCGCCGCCTCCGTTGTTGCCTCCGATGGTGCCGGATCCGCCGCGCTGGCCGCTTTGGACCTGCCCGCCGAACCCGACGCCGTCCCCACTGCCCGGCGCCTGGTCCGCGGCCAGGAGGACCTGCGCGGCCTGCTGCTCGGTTACGACGTCGACCCGCACGACGAGCGCCGCGTCCTGGACGACTACCTCGCCGCGCGGGAAGCCTCCGCCGAAGCCGGCGACCGCCCGCTGGCCGCCGAGGTCGCGCTCATCGAGGTCTTCGCCGACCTGGCCGAACTCAGCCGCAACCGCCCGGCGGGGGAGGAGTTCGGTGGCCACAACCAGGGCCACGTCCACAGCGCCCGCGAGTACTTCCACACGTATTTGCAGAGCCTTGATGTCGAGCGCGCCGGGCTTCCGGCGGCGTTCCAGGCCAAGCTCTCCAAGGCGCTGGCGCACTACGGCGTGCCGGATCTGGAGCCGGGCCCGGACCTGCAGGCCGCGGTGTTCCGCATCTTCCTGGCTCAGCAGCGTGCCGCCTCCGACGCTGCTGCTGTCGCGACCCTGCTGCGCACGTGGCTACGGGAGGCGCCGCCGCCGGAGGCGCTGCGCCGGCGGGTCGGGCTCGCGCTGGAGCACCTGGTGGCCGCCACGCAGGTTCGCTTCCCGGTGGTCAGCGACTTGGCGCGCGGCGTGGTGTTCGCCTGGCTCGGGCAGCCGTTCCTGCGTCGGCGCCGGGCTCTTGTTTACGACCGGGTTCGCAGGCACCTGCGATACCTGGACCAGAATCCGCAGGCTGCGGACCGTGCCGACCGGATCGCTGAGATGGTCGGCAGCACCGAGCCGCTGGTCCGGCTGCTCGGGCAGCGTCTGGTTCGGGCTGGTCTGGACAACACGGTGATGCTGGAGGTGCTGACCCGGCGGTACTACGGGAACACTGGCCTGACCGGCATTCGCACCACTGATGCTGTTGGCTGCCGGTTCGTGGTCGCCGACCGCGTCGACGCACGGATGGTGTCGGTCGCTGTTCGGTTCGAAGACCTCGGGCGCGCGCTGGAGGGCCTGGCGCAGGTGGCCGGTGATGAGGAACCGCCGGTCGACGCCGATGTATATCTGTCGTGGGAGAAGCAGCCCACTGACGACGGCACGATGGTCGCCGCGCTGTACGACGCCATTACCGAGCTGCCGATGCCGCCCGGGATCCGGCGTCTCACCACGACCGTCGCCGGGCACCGCGGCTCGGTGACGCACCACCACGTGACGTTCCGTCCGTCGGCTGAGGGGCTGCGCGAGGACCGGCTGATTCGCGGCCTGCACCCATATATTGCGCAGCGCATGCAGATCGAGCGGCTGAGCAAGTTCGACCTGACCCGGTTGCCGTCCTCCGATGAGGACGTTCAGCTGTTCCAGTGTGTGGCCCGTGAGAACGCCGCCGATGACCGGCTCATCGCCTTCACCCAGATCCGCGATCTGACCGGGCTACGCGACGATGACGGCCGCCTGGTCGCGCTCCCGACGGCCGAGAACGCCGTCGCTGCTTGCCTGGACTCGATCCGGAACGCTCGTGCGCGGCGTTCGTCGAAGCTTCGCGCGAACACGAACCGGATCGTGGTCTACGTCTGGCCGCCGATCGTCTTCTCCCGCTCGGAGCTGGAGGCTATCGCCGGCCGGGTGCTTCCTACGACCGACGGGGCCGGGCTGGAGGAGATCCTGTTCATCGGCCGCACCGGCGATCCACTCACGGGTGCGTTGACGAAGGTGGCGATGCGCGTCTCCTTCGACCCGGCCGGCGGCCATGAGCTGACCGTCGAGGCTCCGTCTGACGAGCTCATCGAGCCGATTGACGGCTATCGCCAGAAGGTCCTGCGCGCGGCTGCCCGCAACACGGTCTACCCCTACGAGCTGACCACCCTGCTCGGCGACTTCACCGAGTACGACCTCGACGACGAGCACGTGTTGGTGCCGGTGTCGCGTCCGAAGGGTGGTAACCGGGCGGCGATCGTGGCGGGCGTCATCAGCACCGCGACCGAGCGCTATCCCGAGGGTGTTACTCGGGTCCTGCTGCTCGGCGACCCCACGAAATCCCTCGGTGCGCTCTCCGAACCGGAGTGCCGCCGGGTGATCGCTGCCCTGGACCTGGCTGAGCGCATGGGGGTGCCGCTGGAGTGGTACGCGCTGTCGGCTGGCGCGCGTATCTCCATGGAGTCGGGCACTGAGAACATGGACTGGGTCGCCGCGGCCTTGAAACGGATCGTGGAGTTTACCCAAGCCGGCGGCGAGATCAACATCGTCTCGGCGGGCGTCAACGTCGGGGCGCAGCCGTACTGGAACGCCGAGGCCACGATGCTGATGCACACGCGCGGGGTCCTGGTGATGACTCCGGACTCGGCGATGGTGCTGACTGGCAAGCAGGCGCTGGACTTCTCCGGCGGGGTTTCAGCCGAGGACAACTTCGGTATCGGCGGCTACGACCGGGTGATGGGGCCCAACGGCCAGGCGCAGTACTGGGCCCCCGACCTCGCGGCGGCGCGCGATGTGCTGATGGCGCACTACGACCACACGTACATCGCCCCCGGCGAGACTGCTCCGCGCCGCGCCACCACCGACGACCCGAACGACCGCGACGTCTCCGGCTTCCCGCACGCGATCGAGGGCAGCGACTTCAAGACGGTCGGCGATATCTTCTCGGCTACCGCGAACCCAGAGCGCAAGAAGGCCTTCGACATCAGGACAGTGATGCGGGCGTTGTCCGACCAGGACCACCCGGTTTTGGAACGCTGGGCCGGCATGGCCGACGCCGAGACAGCTGTGGTTCAGGACGCGCGCCTCGGCGGCCGTCCGGTGTGCTTGCTGGGTATCGAGTCCAAGCCGGTGCCGCGCCGCGGCTTCCCTCCGGCTGACGGCCCCGACTCCTACACCGCCGGCACCCTGTTCCCGCGATCCTCGAAGAAGGCCGCGCGCGCCATCAACGCCGCCAGCGGCAACCGCCCCTTGGTGGTGCTGGCCAACCTGTCGGGCTTTGACGGCTCCCCGGAGTCGCTTCGCAAACTCCAGTTGGAGTACGGCGCCGAGATCGGCCGCGCGATCGTGAACTTCCAGGGCCCGATCGTGTTCTGTGTGATCTCGCGCTACCACGGCGGCGCATTCGTCGTGTTCTCCAAGGCCCTGAACCCGAACATGACGGTGCTGGCTCTGGAGGGCTCCTACGCCTCGGTCCTCGGCGGCGCCCCGGCAGCCGCGGTGGTGTTCTCCGCCGACGTCGACGCCCGCACCGCCGCCGACCCCCGCATCCGCGGCCTCGAAACCCGTACCGCAGCCGCCGCCGGCACCGACCGCGCCGCGATGACCGCCGAACTCGACGAGCTGCGCACCCAGGTGCGCGCGGAGAAGCTGAGCGAGGTGGCCGCGGAATTCGACCGCGTGCACGACATACGCCGCGCCGTCGAGGTCGGCTCGGTGGACGCGGTGATCAAGGCGGCGGAGCTGCGGCCTGCGATTATTGGTGCGGTGGAGGCGATCGTGGGGCGGTTGGGGGTGGTTGGGGTTGAGGCAGGGGCTGGGGCTGAGTCAGGGGTTTGATTCGGGCCGAGCTTTGGCTTGACTCGCGGCAGGGATGCCGGGACCAGCGCGCTTGCTGAGGCGGTGCGCTGGTGTCTGGCGGCCTGCGGTTTGTCTGTGGATTTACAGGCGTTTTTTGACGGCTTCGAACATGGTTCGATGACCTCGCAGGGGGACGCAGTTCGGTCGAGCGACTCATTTCGCGCTGGCGGCCGCCGGTGTTCGTGGACACGACCGCGCGGTGGCTCAGGTATTTGCGGCGCGCGTTGGCGGCTGGCGGTTTGCGTGTGCACGATCGCGCGTCGGTCCGAGTCACTGCGCATGTCGTAGGCGGCAATCGTCGTGTGTGGTGGGCGCCTTGAGGCCTCCGGCGGGCGCTCTACAGCGAGGGGGCGACCCGCGCGTCCGGCGGTTTGGCGGCGGTCCGGGACTGGTCGGCTTCCTATCCGCTGTTGCCTGCGTTGCGTTGTTCGGCGGCGGTCGCTGCTTGTGGTCACCGAGGTTCTGGGTCCCTCGCCGCGTCGTCGCCGTAAACGGAACCAGCCCGGTCCGGTGGTGTCCAGCCGCATC